>CAUUUQ010000004.1:0-78137 GCA_963548345.1 uncultured Atopobium sp.
GAAGTTTGTGAAGCTTACGAGCACCTCAAGAGATAATTAAAATTCCTAACCAAAAGTTAGGTTCTGTACGAGTACAATATGTGTGTCTTTAAATGTGGTACGAGATACCCGTAAGGCTCATAGTCATAGTTTTGCCTTTTGGATACCTTGTGCCTGGTCAGGTGAGGTATCTTTTTTATTGGAGGCGCTATGACTCAAGAAAGTTCGCACTCTCTCATTGTGGACGAGCAGTCCCTTGACCGCATGCTTACACGAATTGCTCACGAAATTGTCGAGAATAACGATTCAATTGAAAACGTTGCTCTTGTAGGCATTATTCGCCGTGGAGAAGTTTTGGCTTCTCGCCTTGCGGAAAAGATTTTGAGCTTTACCGGATGTAAGCCAAAAGTTGGCTCACTTGATATCAGCTTTTATCGCGATGATTTTAGAAGAAATACCGCACCGGTACTTCATGCAACTAATATCGATTTTGATATTACTGGCACAAGTGTTGTGCTGGTAGATGACGTTCTTCAGACCGGAAGAACTATCAGAGCAGCCCTTGACGCTCTCATCGACTATGGTCGTCCTGAGCGCGTTCAGCTAGCTGTAGTAGTTGATCGCGGTCACCGAGAGCTTCCTATTAGACCTGACTATGTGGGAAAGAACGTTCCTTCATCAAAGAGCCAGGTAGTCAGCTTAAATATTAAAGAAATTGATGGTCAGGACTGCGTCTTGCTGTATGAAGCTGACTTTTCTGACCCCTTTATTGAGGGAGGAAACTAATGCTTTCGGTTAAACATTTGATTGATACAAACAGTTTGACTCGTGACGACATTCAGCAGATTCTTGATACTGCTCAGTCGTTTGAAGCGGTAAATAACAGAGACATTAAAAAGGTCCCAGCACTTCGCGGCCGCACCATTGTCAATCTGTTTTTGGAGCCTTCTACCAGGACTCGCTCTTCATTTGAGCTTGCCGAGAAACGCCTCTCTGCTGATGCTCTGAACATGGGAGGTTCAACCTCGTCTGTTGTTAAGGGAGAGTCGCTGGCAGATACCATCCAGACCATTGACGCTATGAACGTTGATATGTTTATCTGCCGCGCAAGACTTGCAGGTACTCCACAAAAGATTACCGAGCACACTGATGCTGTGGTCATCAACGCTGGTGACGGTAAGCATCAGCATCCAACGCAGGCAATGCTTGACCTCTATACCATTCGCAAGAACTTTGGACACTTAGACGGCCTCAAGGTTGCTATTGTTGGTGACCTTTCTCACAGCCGTGTTGTTGGTTCTTTGGTGCCAGCACTTAAGACTATGGGCGCAGAGGTTGTTCTGGTTGGTCCTCCAACATTCCACGTAGACGATCCAAGTTGGTTTGGTTGCTCTCAGACCTCACACTTTGATGAAGTCATTGGCGATGTGGACGTCGTGTACATGCTTCGCGTGCAGCTAGAGCGTATGGAAGGAGCTCCTATTCCTTCTCGCCGTGAGTACAACAGGCTTTGGGGTCTTGACGAGCGCCGCAGCAAGCTGATGAAGCCTGAGGCAATTATCTGCCACCCAGGACCTATGAATCGCGGTATGGAAATTAACAGCGAAGTAGCCGATTGTGCTCGCTCTCGTATTCTTGACCAGGTCAATGCAGGCGTTTTGACGCGCATGGCCGCAATGTATCTGCTTTTGGGAGGAGACTCTGATGGCATTTCTGCTTAAGGGTGCACGTGTTGTAGACCCACAGCTTAACCTTGATGCCGTAATGGATATTCGTATTGAGGGAGAAACTATTGCTGAAGTTGCAGCAACTGTTGCGCCTCAAGAGGGAGATACCGTTATTGATGCAAAAGGCAAGGTACTAGCACCTGGCCTTGTTGATATGCACGTCCACTTTAGAGATCCTGGCTTTGAGTATAAGGAGACTATTGAGACGGGCTCTAGAGCTGCGGTTCACGGTGGCTTTACTGATGTCGCTACCATGCCAAACACCAATCCTGTTACCGATAACGGACCAGCTGTTCGTTTCCAGATTGACCGCGGCAATGAGGTTGGTTTGATTCATGTTCGTCCTATGGGTGCCCTTACCAAGGGCTCTAAGGGACAAGAGCTTGCTGAGATTGGCAACATGGTTGACGAGGGAGCATCCGCATTCTCTGATGACGGCCACGGCGTCCAAAGCGCTGGTATGATGCGTACCGTTATGGAGTACGTTTCCCAGTTTGACCGCGTTGTTGCCGCTCACTGCGAGATTGAGTCAATCAGCGCTGGCGGCGTTGTCAACGAGGGTCGCGCAAGTACGCGTCTTGGTATGTTTGGCTGGCCAGCACTCGGCGAGGAACTGGAGATTTCCAGAGACATTGATCTTTGCCGCCTTACCGGTTGTCCTCTACACATCTGCCACATTTCAACAGGCAGGGGAGCAGAGCTGGTACGCGCAGCTAAGAAGGAAGGTTTGCCGGTTACCGCAGAGGTTTGCCCTCACCATCTCTTCTTGTCTGAGGATGACATCACCGATGCGTATAACACCAATCTTAAGATGAATCCGCCGCTCAGGACCGCTGAGGACGCGCTTGCACTTCAGGCCGCTGTTGCAGATGGTACGGTTGATTGCATTGTTACCGACCATGCACCTCATGCAGCTCACGAGAAGGACTGTGAGTGGGAAATCTCTTACTTTGGCTGCATTGGCCTTGAGACCTCGCTGCCTCTGATGATCACCAATATGGTGCGCACCAACAAGCTGTCCTTTACGGGCCTTGTCCGCGCTATGGCCGTTAATCCTCGTCGTATTCTGCGCCTTGAGCCTGTTAAGATTGCTGCTGGCTATAAGGCTGATCTGACCCTTTTTGACCCAGAAAAGAAGGTTCAGATTACGCCAGAGTATTTTGAGAGCAAGTCTAAGAACTCGGCCTTTATTGGCGCAGAGCTTTATGGCGTTGCAACTGATGTGTTTGTTGACGGCAAGCGTGTTCTTGCCAATGAGGTAGTTGTTCCTGGAGGGGAAAAGTAATGCCACTACGTGGAAATGTACAGGTATTTGACTTTACAGTTCTGAGCAATACCCAGGTTGCCCAGAATCTGTATAGAGCTCAGCTTAAAGTACCAGGCCTTTGTAAGTCCTTGGAACCTGGCCAGTTTGTAAACGTCAACGTCCCAGGCGATAAGCGCCATATTCTTCGCATCCCACTGTCCTTCTCGCTTGCTGATAAAGCAACCGATACGCTGGAGCTTATTTACGCAACAGTGGGCGAGGGCACCCGTAGGCTCTCTCAGATGAAGCCAGGGGACACCAGCGACATGACAGCTCCGTGCGGTCGTCCCTGGCGTCTTAACGCCTCTAGCAAGAGAAGTGTGTTGGTAGCAGGTGGTGTGGGCATCACACCAATTATCGCAGCGGCTCGTAAGCTTACTGAGCTTGGCGTTGAGTTCGACGCGGTTATTGGTGCGCAGACTGCCGAGAAACTCTTTGGAGAAGAAGATCTTCTCGCGCTAGGCGCACAGAACGTGTATGTCACAACAGATGATGGTTCCAAGGGTATCAAGGGTTTTGTAACAGCAGCTTTGGAAGAGCCTTTGAGTCAGGGCGTTTGGGATGCCGTCTATACCTGCGGTCCTGAGCCTATGATGAGAAGTGTGGCCAAACTTGCCATTGCCCATAACGTTGCCTGCCAGGTTTCTATGGAGCGTATGATGAGCTGCGCCTTTGGTGCATGTAACACCTGCAATGTCCCACTTGCTAAGGGCGGCTATGCGTCTGCTTGCATGGTTGGACCTGTCTTTGAGGCAAAGGAGATCGCATGGTAGATCAGGTAAAAATGGCCGTTAATCTGGGTGGCATCCAGATGAAAAACCCTATCAACACCGCCGCGGGTACCTTTGGTTACGGCTGGCAGTTTGAGGGCTTCTACGACGTTTCTCTGCTTGGCGCAATTACCATGAAGGGCGTCGCCCGTGTTCCCTGGGAAGGAAACCCTGCTCCTCGCATGTGCGAGCTCAACGGCGGCATGATGAATAGCGTTGGTCTTGCTAATCCTGGAGTGGACGATTTTATCGCCCATACCGATGACTACATGAAGGACCTTGAGGGCCGTGGTACGCGCGTTATCATGCAGATGGCAGCACATTCCGTCCAAGAGATGATTGACGTTGTCGAGCGCCTTGAAGAGCTTAATCCACATATTTCAGCTATTGAGCTTAACGTAAGCTGTCCAAATCTCGAGAAGGGCGGCAAGCCCCTGGGCGGCACTCCTGAGCAGGCCACAGAGATTATGAAGGCAGTTCGTCCTCTGACAAAGCTGCCTATCTTGGTCAAGATGGCTCCCGTCAATGTTGCCGAGATTGGTAAAGCTTTTGAGGCTGAGGGCGCCAATGGTCTTACACTCATTAACTCCATCCCTGGCATGTCAATTAATGTTCACACCAGAAAGAGCAGGCTTTCTAAGCCAACTGGCGGTCTGAGCGGTCCTCTCTGTCATAACGCTGCTGTTCGTATGGTCTGGGAGTGCGCAAATGCGGTATCTATTCCTATCTGTGGCGTTGGTGGCGTAGAAACGGGCGAGGATGCTGCAGAGTTTATCCTTGCGGGCGCTACGGCTGTCTCGGTTGGTTCAGCAAATCTTTACGACCCTATGTGCGCCCCACGTATCCTAAACGAGCTTACTGACTGGGCAAAGTCCCAGGGAGTATCTGACATCCACGAGCTGATTGGAGCTGTTGAATGCTAACGGACGAGCAGGCACGCGATGCCGTTATTGTTGCGCTTGATTGCACAAGAGAAAGAGCTTTGGAGCTCACCGATCTTCTCGCCGGCCATGCACGTTGGGTCAAGGTTGGCATGACGCTCTTTTATCGCTATGGACCCTCGATGGTAGATGAGATGCACGCACGTGGCTTCAAGGTGTTTCTTGACCTCAAGGTGCATGACATTCCATTCCAGGTTAAAGGCGCTGTCCACTCTGCATCGCTTTCTGGCGCAGACATTCTTTCTATTCACGGTCTGGGAACTGCTCAGATGATTGCTGCTGGTCGTGAGGGTGCAGAAGAGGCTGCCGTAGAGCGTGGCGTTGATGAGTCTGGCCGCACCAAGCTAGTAGCTATTTCTGTCCTCACCAGCATGGACGAGGATGCACTCCATTCCATTGGTGTTGATGGTTCCATTAAGGACGAGGTTGCTCGTTTGGCTTCTCTTTCTTATAACGCGGGCGCTGACGGAATTGTCTGCTCGCCCCAGGAAGCACAGGAAATGAGAGAGCTTTTGGGACCAAATGCTCTCATCGTGACCCCAGGAGTTCGTCCAGAAGGTGCCGAGAAGGGCGATCAAGTCAGAATCTCCACACCTTCTGCAGCAATTAAGGCCGGAGCAAGCAAATTGGTAGTTGGTAGGCCAATTACCTGCGCAAACGATCCAGTTGAAGCATTTGAAGCCATCATTTCTGAGCTTAAAAATTAGCAAAAGTTTTTGGAATTATGGTGAACAGGTGGTTTTTGATGCGTAAATATTAAAAAACCCCTTGTAAATAACGTGTTATGTGGCAAACTATTTTGCTGAAGTGCAAAAGGCACATTAAATTGAGTTTCGTATATGACGTACGAAAACGATGTTTGGAGGAACAATGGCTCTACCTACACTTACCGATGAGCAGCGCAAGGCAGCACTTGAGAAGGCAGCTCAGGCTCGTCACGCTCGCGCAGAGCTTCGCGAGAAGGTTAAGACTGGTAAGGTCTCCCTTAAAGAGGTCCTTGATTCTACCGATCCTATTGCTGAGCGTATGAAGGTTTCCGCTCTTATCGAGTCCCTTCCTGGCTATGGCAAGGCAAAGGCAGCAAAGATTATGGACGAGCTCGGAATTTCCGCAACTCGCCGCGTTAAGGGCCTTGGCGCTCGTCAGCGTGAGCAGCTCCTCGAGGCACTGACCAAGTAGTGGCTCGTTCAGCCAAACTTTTTGTAGTATCTGGACCGTCAGGTGTAGGAAAAGGAACGCTTGTCTCTCTGTTGAGGGACAAGCGCCCAAACCTAGGCCTGACGGTTTCGGCTACTACACGCTCTCCACGACCAGGAGAAGTCGATGGAGTTGCGTATCATTTTCTCTCCGATGAAGAATTTAAAAAGCGCGTTGATGCTGGTGAATTCCTTGAGTGGGCTCATGTTCATGGCCATTGCTATGGCACGCTTAAATCCGAGGTTGATCGCCTGATTTCTGCAGGTCAGTCTGTTGTTCTAGAGATTGACGTTCAGGGTGGACTTATGGTCCACAAACAATATCCCAACGCCATTCTCGTCTTTATTAAGCCACCTTCATTTGAAGAGCTTGAACAACGCCTTAGAGGTCGTGGTACAGAAGACGAGAAGACCATTTCTACGAGACTTTCTAATGCGTCACGTGAAATGGAGCATGCAAACGACTATACTGTTTGCATTGTGAACGACAACCTTGAGACTGCTCTCAGCAAGCTCGAGGAAGTTTTTGATGACTATGAATCAGACGGAGGTCAGCTTTAATGTCTGTTATTAAGCCTGAGATTGACAGCCTGCTTCAGAGGACTGAGCAGAATCCATTCTTGCTTTGCTCTCTTGCTTCTAAGCGTGCTTGCGATATTAACAATATGCTTCACGGTCAGCACCTGCGTGTAACCGCTGTTCAGGATTTTGATGACATTACTACTGTTGCAAGTGGTAAAGATTCTGTCTCTATTGCTATGAAAGAGATTAACGACGGTACCCTTGGCTTTGTTAAAGAGTCTTTTGACGAGGCAATTAAGGGCGAGAACACCATCGTTTACTAAGAGTTATGACTGAAAGAGTATGTCTGGTTCACTACCACGAAATTGGTTTAAAGGGTAAGAACCGATCCACTTTTGAAAATCAGTTGGTAACAAATTTGCGACGAGCCCTCCGACACTTTCCAGTGGCGGGGGTTTCTCGCATTTCTGGCTACCTTCTTGTAGAAACCACTGATAAACAAGCAACTGAAGAGCTGCAACATGCCGTAGCTCAGGTTCCTGGTGTTGCTCGCGCTTCTTTGGCGTATCGCTGTGGCTTAGATGAGCAGGAGTTTTGTAACGCCGCCGTGAAGGCGCTGGGGGAGTCCGGTGACTTTACTACGTTCAAAGTGCATGCTCGCCGTTCCTCAACGGTCTATCCAAAGCATTCCATTGAGATTAACCAGCTTGTAGGCGCAGTACTTTGTGAGAACTTCCCTGATAAAAAAGTTCAGATGCATAATCCGGATATGACGGTCTATGTGCATGTTGTTCAGGGTAACGCATATGTTTATGCTGCATCTATTCACGGCGTTGGCGGTCTTCCTGTTGGCACCGCTGGCAAAGTAGTATCGCTTCTTTCAAGCGGTATTGATTCTCCTGTTGCAACATGGATGGTTGGTCGCAGAGGTGCTACGGTTATTCCAGTTCACTTTTCTGGCCGCCCTATGACTTCCGATACCAGCGAATATCTGTGTCAGGATATTATTGAGGCACTTGAGCCTGCTGGTCTTATTGGCAGAATGTATGTTGTGCCTTTTGGCGAGCATCAGCGTGAGATTTCTCTTGCTGTTCCACAGGCTCTTCGTGTCATTATGTATCGTCGCGTGATGTACATCATTGCGCAGAAGATTGCAGAGCTTGAGGGCGCTAAAGCGCTGGTAACTGGCGAGTCACTTGGCCAAGTTGCTTCTCAGACGCTGGATAACATTGCTGCTGTCAACGAGGCAGTTACCATACCTGTTTTGAGGCCTCTGATTGGCTCTGACAAGCAAGAAATCATCCGTCGCGCCCAAGATATCAATACGTTTGATATCTCAACGCAGACGGCTCCTGATTGCTGCACACTGTTTATGCCTCGCAGACCCGAGACTCACGCAAGAATGCGAGAAGTGCTTGAGGCATGGAATTCTTTTGATCATGAAGCCATGATTGATGACCTTATGCAGCATATTGAGTACATTGACTTTAGTCAGTGTCCTTCATATAAGCCACCAAAAACACTTGCCGCTCGTCATAAAGAGCTTGCTCCTGCAGAGTTTATTACTGACTAGGATATTCCTGCAGATCAAAGGCTTTGATGGCTTTGCTTAGATGCATTTTAAGAATCCGTCCCGTGAAGGGGCGGATTTTTTATTTGAGTGGATTGATAATCTCATTTAGGACAATTTTGTTGATTTCAGTTTGCTTCACTTATCTGCAAATTGTTTATAACTGTGTCAGATTACCAGCAGTTTTATGACAAGATCACCAGATAAATAGTTAAAAGTCGTGTTTCTTATTAACCTAATAGTTGAATATAAATCTGAGGTGATTGTATGGCTCAGATTTCAAATAACCGTACTCAAATAATTAATAAATTGATGAGAAGGTTTAACCTCTCTAAGCAGCAACTCTTGGCGGTTATTGCTGTGGTTGTTCTAGGTATTGTTTCAGTAGTTGTATTTATTGGGATGATTAGCACTGGAACATCAGAGTCTTTTGACAGATCGCATAATCAAGCAAACTCGACACAGGGAGCGATTGTTGCGGAAAATCCACAGCACTCGCAAGAGGATAAGTCTACAGAGCAGCCAGGAGATGACCATAAGATTAAAGAAGCATCTCCTCAAATGATGGTTCATGTTGATGGAGCCGTTAAATCACCCGGTCTGTATGCACTTCAGATGGTAAATCCACGTGTAAACGACGCAATTCAAATAGCAGGTGGCTTGACTGAAGATGCCAACAGTCAAGGCATTAATCTTGCGTCTCCTGTAGAAGATGGTCAAAAAATTTATATTCCTCGAAAGGGAGAAGAGGCACCGCCAGAGATTTTGCAGCCAGAGCAAAATAAAGCTACGAGCAACAAGCAGACAGATAAGAAAAGTGACAAAAAGACAGTTGTAGATATTAATCGAGCAACCGTAGAAGAATTTACCAAGCTTCATGGCGTTGGAGAAGGATTGGCTAAGCGAATTGTTGCAGATAGACAAAAGAATGGACCCTTTAAGACTACTGAAGATTTGATGCGCGTTTCTGGTATTGGTCAGAAAAAGTTTGATCAGCTTAAGGACAATATTCGTGTCTAAGGTGATAGAACAACCCTCTAGGCCTTTTATTCCGTATAGCCTTTGCGTCTTGCTTTTTGTCTGCTTATGGCTTCAAGTTTTTATTGCAAAAGGTGCAGCGCTCGATACTGTTCTGATTCATATTCTAGGAATATGTATGGTGGCTGCTTTGGGATTTTGGTATGTGCAGCATGCGCATACCAGCATTATGACTGTTGGGGTAGCTTTACTTTTACTTGTAATTATCCTTATCAGGTCTTTCTTTATATACGACAGTCAAATGGCGTCAGTGAATCTTTTAGAGTCAACTTCCGTACATGATTTTGAACTCGTTGTATCAAGAGATTTAGTCTACAAAAATCATGCATGGACTGGTCAGGCGTCTGTTCTGTATCAAGGTAGTTGTATTGGATTTGTGGGCATATATGCCAAAGAACCATTCTTACGAGAAACACATCTGTGCTGCGAGGGTAGGTTTGCTCGGTATAAAGATAAGGAATTTTCAGACGAACAATTTAAGAGAGGAGTACTTGGTTCAATTCAGGTAACCAAGGTAAATTCCTCAACTTATGAAGAGGGAGTTATTGGAGAAGTTGCTCAATTTAGAGAAAGCTGCATTTCTCAACTTCAGCCAGAGGTGAGCTTTGGTCGAGCATTAGCTGTATGTGGTCTTTGTGCATATAGATCCAGCTTGTATAGCTTTAACATTCCTCGGATATTTATGCGCTGTGGTCTCATGCACCTTATAGCCATATCTAGTTGCCACATGGTAATTCTCTCTACCTTTATTGATGCTTTTCTTAAAAAGCTAACGCTAAAACCTCTTTTGAGAGGAGTATTAAATTTAATTCTACTCAGTAGTTACGCGCTTTTTTGTGGATTACCTGCATCTGCAATAAGGGCAATACTTCTTGTTGAACAAAAATACGTTATGCAATGTGTTGGAAGAAAAAACCATACGCTCTCAGCAGTTTCTATCGTTGCACTATTTATGCTCTGTGTTGATCCACAGCTGAGCGTAAACATTGCTTTTACCTTGTCACTAGCATGTATTTTTGGCATGAATATCTACGGCGGTCTTGCTCAGTACTATGCAAAAATTGCTTTGCACATATCTGGATATGGAACAATACAGAAAATTCTTAGAAAACCGTTTTCTGACGTACGAAACACTATGTGTGCCACAACCGTTGCTCAGCTTTCGTGCCTTCCAATTTCTTGCATGTACTTTGGTCATTTTTCTTTACTTGCTCCTCTTTCAAGTGCACTGATTACAAGTTTATTTTCTCTTCTGAGCTTATTTGGAATTGGAGCAATAGCTTTATGTTGGTTTAAACCGGCTCAAGATGTTGCTTTCTGCCTTGTGGATTTTCTTGGTCAGTTTATAGAGGCTCTTACTTCTTTTTTATCCGAAAGATCTTTTGCAAGCGTGTCGTTAACTGACATGAGTTGGATAGTTTCATTGCTTGTGTTTGCAGCAATGGTGGCTCTTTACGTATTTTGGCCAAAAGGGAAAAGAGTAGTTTTATCTGGCATTTGTTTGATGGTGTTTATGCTTATTTTGGGTTTAAGTATCTACTGGAAGTTTTTCTCGCCAACAAGAATTTGTGTGATGGATATTGGCCAAGGTGATGCCATATTGCTCAGTGACGGCGCGCATTCTCTGCTCGTAGACACGAGTGTGGGAGATGTGGTTAATGACGCTCTAGAGCGACAACACATCTCATATCTTGATGCTATTTTGCTCACACACCTTGATGAGGATCATGCTGGTGGCGTGAGGTATATGGTTGGTTCGGTGAAGGCGGGTCGGGTATTAGTTGGAGAAGGAATAACAAAACAAGAAAAACCTGAGCTTCAGAGAGCTATTCAGAGGATTTCCGGCAGCAGCTCCTATGAAGTTTTATATGGTGATGAATTTGATGTTGGTCGCTTTCATATCCGCGTTGTGTGGCCACATAGGGGATACAAAGCTAAAGAAGCTAATAATGCGTCGGTTGAGCTCTATGTGACATATAACGACGGGCAAAATACCTTAACTACGCTTTTAACGGGAGACGCTGAAAGAGATCAGACAAAAGAGACGGCAGATTCAGGCGATGTAGGCGATATAGATTTCTTAAAAGTTGGACATCATGGTGCAGCAAAGTCGCTTTATCCAGAAACTGCTCGTGCGCTAAAACCCGAGGTAGCAATTGCAAGTGCTGGAAAGAATAATCGTTATGGTCATCCTAAACAGGAAGCGGTGGATATCTTAGAGGGTGTTGGCGCAAGGTTTTATTGCACAAAAGATTATGGAGACGTTACCGTATTTCCCGGAGAACATGGACCTAGGGTAAGTGTGCAACATGCTAAAGTAGATACAGATTTAGAGGAGGAAAAAGATGGCGGAGCAGGCTAAGCTACTAGCTGCATATTTGGCTGTTGGCCCTGATGAGATGAAGCGTGCGAGGGCTATAGACAAGCTTAAAAGCCGTCTTAACCAGAGTTTTATTACATTTAACCTTGATGAGATTTCTGTAAGTGCTGAGCTGACTCCAGAATCTGTTCTGTCATCCGCTCAAACACTTCCTATGGGTGATTCTAGACGAATTGTTGTTATTGATGATGCAGGTAAATTGCCTAAGTCTGTGTCAGAGGCTCTTGTTGAGTATCTAAAGAACCCCAATCCAACTACCACGCTGATGCTTTCTGCAAGTAAACTTGCCAAAACGACAAGGCTCTACAAAGCAGTTGACGCTTTAGGTAAGCTCGCAGTTATTAATTGCGGTGCAATGACTAGAAGTGAATTGCCTAAATATATAGGAGATCTTGGAAGAAAGTATGGGCTACAAATTCCAGCAAATGTGGCTAATGAACTTGTAAGTCGTGTTGGCGATAATACCACCATGCTCGATTCTCAGATTAAATCTCTAGCAGCTCTGTTGGGTCGTCCTGGTGCAATTGACGTTCAGTTTGTAGAGACTCATGTTGCACGAGTGGTTGAGGTCAAGCCGTGGGATTTTCTCGACAGCTTATCAGCGAGAAATGCTCAAAAGGCTTTGGAGCTTTACAGTCAGATGGATGAATCGGGAGCTATTGGAAATCTGTCACTTATGACTGGACGCGTAAGAGAGCTTATTTGCGCCAGGTCTATGGTTAAGCGAGGTACAGAACGGGAAATTGCTCCAGTTTTGGGCAAGCAGGACTGGCAAGTAAGAAATTATGCACGATGGGCGCGTCAATTTGCAGATGGCGAGCTTGAACATATTCTGGGCCTCTGTGCAGATGCAGAACGTGGTCTTAAGAGTGGAGAAGATAAAACAACCACAATGACCAAGCTTATCTTTGCTCTGTGCGGCGTCGCAAATGTGTAGATTCAAAGAATTCAGGTAAGAAAAAAACGGACTCCAAGGAGTCCGTTTTAAAAAGTTTAAAAGTAGATAAGAACTACTTAAGGGTGTTAACAAGCTTCTGAACGCCGCTCTTACGCTGAGCAGCCTGATTCTTGTGTACGATGCCCTTAGAAGCAGCCTTGTCAAGAAGGCGGGATGCCTTGTTAGCTGCAACCTGTGCGTCCTCAAGCTGGCCTGCCTCAACAGCAGTGCGAACTGCCTTAATAGCAGTCTTAAGCTCGGAACGGACAGCCTTGTTGCGCTGGCGTGCCTTCTCAGCGGTGAGAATACGCTTCTTCTGAGACTTGATGTTAGCCACGTGCGGTTCCTTTCGGTGTTTACTATGTGAGGCCTCTTCGCTGAGACACGTTTGAGGCAGCTGTTGAAGTATAGCACGAAGGGGGTAGTTTACGCTATTATTTTCCTTATGAATACACAGGATACTTCACATATTCGCAACTTCTCTATTGTTGCGCACATCGATCACGGTAAATCTACCATCAGTGACCGCATTTTGGAGCTTACTCATACCGTTGAAGAACGCGATATGGAGTCACAGCTCTTGGACACTATGGACATTGAACGTGAGCGTGGAATTACCATTAAATCAAATGCAGTCCGCGTCATGTATGACGCAGATGACGGAGAGCGCTATCAGTTCAACCTGATTGACACCCCAGGCCACGTTGACTTTACCTATGAGGTCTCAAGGTCTTTGGCTGCTTGTGAGGGTGCAGTGCTGGTTGTTGATGCAACGCAAGGCGTTGAGGCACAGACTGTCTCAAACGCCATGCTGGCTATGAACGCTAACCTGGATATTGTTCCTGCAATCAATAAGATTGACCTTCCATCTGCTCGACCTGAAGAGGTACGTGCAGAAATTGAAGATGTTCTTGCTATCCCGGCTGATGATGCGGTATGTGTCTCCGGTAAAACAGGTGAGGGTATTCACGAGCTTCTTGAGGCTTTGGTGTATTTGGTTTCTCCTCCAAAGGGAGATCCTACAGCTCCACTTAAGGCGCTTATTCTTGACTCGTATTTTGACCAGTTCAGAGGCGTCGTTGCAACAGTGCGTGTTTTTGATGGTTCAATCAAGGCCGGCGATCAGCTTCTTATGATGCAGGGATCTATGCCTTTTCTTGTTGAAGAAGTTGGCGCCAAGAGACCTCTTGAGATGGCTGTTGACCAGCTTTCTGTTGGTGAAGTTGGCTACGTGGTCACTGGCCTCAAAGACCCTGAAGCTGTTCGCGTTGGAGACACGCTGACCTATAAGCAAAATCCTTGTGCAGAACCACTACCGGGTTACCGCGAGGCAAAACCGATGGTATTTACTGGTCTTTTCCCAGTTGATAACAAACAGTACGAGAATCTCCGTGACGCACTTGATAAGTTGCACGTCAATGATCCATCTCTTACGTGGTCTCCAGAGACGTCTGTTGCTTTGGGATTTGGCTTCAGAGTAGGCTTTTTGGGTCTTCTCCACATGGAAGTTGTTAAAGAACGCCTTGAGCGTGAGTTTGACCTGGACTTGATTGCTACCAGCCCCTCTGTTGACTATCACGTCTATAAGACCGATGGAACTATGATTGAGATTACCAGTCCTCAAGATCTTCCAGAGGTTACCAAGATTGACCGCATTGATGAGCCGTACCTCAAGGCAAAGATTATTGTGCCTCCTGAGTTTGTTGGTACGGTTATGCAGCTTGTTGTTGATCATCGTGGCGTATCTGAAGACATGGTGTATCTGTCTGATAGGTCCGTCGAGATGATTTTTAGCATTCCTTTGGCCGAGCTCATTCTGGACTTCTTTGACCAGCTTAAGAGTAGAACCAAAGGTTATGCCTCACTTGACTATGAGTTTGATTCGTATCGCACTTCTGACCTGGTTAAGCTTGATATCTTGCTTGCTGGAGACGTCGTTGATGCGCTTTCGTTTATTGTTCACAAAGACAAAGCATATGATCTTGCTCGTGGTCTTTGCGACAGACTAAAAGGCATCATTCCTCAGCAGCTCTTTGAGGTTCCTATTCAAGGTGCTATTGGCAATAAAATCATTTCTCGCTCTACTGTTCGCGCACGTAGAAAGGACGTCTTGGCTAAATGCTACGGCGGTGATATTTCCAGAAAGCGCAAACTGCTTGAAAAACAAAAAGAGGGTAAGAAGCGCATGAAGCAGATTGGCTCAGTCGAAGTACCTCAAGAGGCATTCTTGGCTGTTCTCAAGGTTGACGACGAGTAGAAGGTATTTGTGGAGTCGCTTCAAACAATCATTTCAACCTGCGCACTTCAAGCAGGTCTTTCTTCACATATTGTTCCCTTTGCGTCAGGAGCTTCACTCAAGGAGCGCCTGTCTGCCCATCCTGTGCTTATGGCACCCATGGCTGGTGTCAGTGATGGTGTGTATCGCACCATGGCTCGAGCGGGTGGGGCAGGTCTTGCATACTCAGAAATGGTTTCTGTCGCAGGAATTCATTATGGTGGCGATAAAACCTGGGAGCTTGTAGAGCCCCTTTCAACTGAGCCAGATATTGCTGTTCAACTTTTTGGTTCAAAGCCAGAGCAGTTTAAAGAAGCGGCAGCTCAGATCAGTGAGCGCCTAGGAAATAAACTTGCGCTTATCGATATCAATATGGCTTGTCCTGTTCCTAAGGTTGTCAAAAAAGGGGAGGGATCAGCCCTTCTCGATACCCCAGAGCTTGCTGCAGATCTGGTCAAGGCTTGTCTTTCTGAGGTCGCGGTGCCTGTTACCGTAAAGATTAGACGAGGTAGACGTCAGGATGAGGAAGTAGCTCCTGAGTTCGCGCGTGCTATGGAAGCTGCTGGAGCGTCTGCTGTTGCTATTCATGGTCGCTTTGCAACCCAGATGTATCGAGGTCAGGCAGAGTGGGAGACCGTTAATAGAGTTTGTGATGCTGTTTCAATTCCGGTAATAGGCTCCGGTGACATGCTCTCTGCTGAAGCGGCAGTTCATGCCCTTATAGAGACAGGTGTTACAGCTGTAATGATTGCTCGTGGAACCTATGGTAATCCATGGATTTTCAAGAACACTCAAGCTTTAGTTGAGGGTCAAGCTCCACTTATTCCAACGCTTGATCAGATGCTTGCATCTTTTATGATGCATGTACGCTTACTTGACGCAGCTCACATTCATATTGCTCGTGCAAGAAGCCTCTCTACCTGGTATTTTAGGGGTATTCCAAACGCTGCCTATTGGCGTGGTAAGTCAGTAAGGTGTGTTACAGCTCAAGATTTCATTGATTTAGCGCTAGAGATTAAAGAAACCGTCAAGCAACTTGAGGGTGAGCAGGAATCTCCTAAGCACAATCCATCTATAAGCTAGTGGTCTGTTGTGGATTCTTGGCAGTCTAAATATAATCAAGCGGCTGTTTCTGCACTTTATCTGCATATCCCATTTTGCTCGCAAAAATGTTTCTATTGCGATTTTTCTTCTTGGTCTACAAGACAAGATGACAGTCGTATGAAAAATTACGTAAAAGCCCTGAAACTCCAGCTGGATGAAGCTGCTCAGCTTGGTTTGTTGGCAGTTACAAAAACAGTTTATATGGGCGGTGGAACTCCCAGCTTACTTGGTCAGGGTGCGGTTGATCTGGCGCATCACACTTCATCTATTACACATCCTATTGAATTTAGTATGGAAGCAAATCCAGACTCACTGTCTGACGAACTTCTTGCTAGTCTTTCTGCAGGAGGAGTAACGAGAATTTCTTTGGGAGTTCAAAGTTTTAACGATAATGAGCTTAAGAAGCTGGGCAGAATTCACTCGGCCGACCTGGCTTACGACAGAGTACTTGCTGCAAAAGAGTATGGTTACGATGTGTCGGTTGATCTTATGTGTGCAATTCCTGAGCAAACAGAGAGTTCTTGGGAGTTTTCACTCTCAAGATTTATCTCGCTTGGTGTTAATCATGTGAGTGTCTACCCACTTACCATTGAAGATGGCACGGCGCTGGCTAAGCAAACCCAGGATAAAGATACTCCATGGAACGACTACGACGTGCAGGCAGATCGAATGCAAGCAGCATCAAAGACGCTCCAAGCGGCGGGGTTTGAACGCTACGAGGTGGCAAGTTATGCTCGCAATCAGAAGAGTTGTAAGCACAATAAGATGTACTGGACAGGCGAGTCGTACCTTGGGCTTGGCACGAGCGCTGCAAGCATGTTGACTGCAGCTGAGTACGATGTACTTGCCAAGGTCAACACCTCTTTGCCAAAGCGTCCGCCAAATGCTGTACGTGCGCGACTGGTGGCTCTTGATGCTCCAAGAAAAATTGCCGAAGGTGCATCGCTTTTCTCGACAGAGTTTGATGTTGAATTTCTGACTCAAAGAGAAGCTGTGGCAGAAGATTTGATGCTGCACGCTCGTCTTATGGAGACAATCTCGCCTGCGCTTTTAGATGAGGCTAAGCTGGTATTTGACGTATCGCGGCTACAAGATGTGTTTGATGCGTGCGTACGAGATAGGCTGTTAGTTCACGTTGATGCGGCAAATTCTAGGACTGGAACTTCATATAAGCCTACCGAGAAGGGCTGGCTGCTTGGCAATGAGCTCTATGGACGTCTTTGGGATTTACGTTTGTAACGCGTTTGTGCTGCATTAAGTTCAAAACAAGTGGGTACACTTTCAAACGTTCTCGTGATGCAGATTTTTATGGGTTGAATCGGAGAGATTTCATGGCTGCTATGAACGAAAAGGACTATTACGCCATCCTTGGTGTTTCTGAGTCCGCGACAGCTGAAGAAATTAGAAAAGCTTTTCAAACTAAAGCTCGTAAGCTTCATCCAGACATCAATAAAGAGCCCGATGCTGAAGAACGTTTTAAAGAGGTTTCTGAGGCATATGCTGTTCTGTCAGACGCCGAGAAACGCCGTCGTTATGACGCAATGAGAAGCGGTTCTTTCTATGGCGGCGGCTATGGTCCTTCTGGTTATCCTGGTGGATCTTCCTATGGAGGTTCTCCTTTTGAGGGAGGCTTCCCGTTTGGTGATATCAACTTTACTAATTGGACCACTGGATCTCAAAAGCGCTCTCGTGCATACAAGCCTCAGACTGGCGCAGATATTGTCTACGACTTAACGCTGAATGATACAGACGCTAAAAATGGCGTTAAGAAAGGTATCACGTATCAGCGCTTTGTTACTTGTGATGCTTGTGCTGGTAAGGGATCTCAGCATAAAGCTGAGGCAACTACCTGTCCTACCTGCCACGGAACGGGCCATATTGACATTGATCTTTCTTCCATTTTTGGAGTAGGCAAGTTTAGAGTTGACTGCCCAGAGTGTGAAGGTGCTGGACACGTTGTACAGGACCCATGCGACGTTTGTGGTGGTTCTGGACGTGTTTTGTCTGCAAGCGAAATTATGGTTGATGTACCAGCTAATTCACATGATGGTGACCAGATCAGAGTGCCTGGAATGGGAAATGCAGGAACTAATTGTTCTGCAACTGGTGATTTTATCGTAAATATTAAGGTTCCTTCAGAGCAGTTGACGTTCCGCCAACGCGCGGGAGCTCGTATCACAGGTATAACTGCAATGCTTCTTGTGTTTGTGGCGCTTAATTTACGCTCACCACTATTTGCCATTGTGTTGATTCCGCTTTTGGTATTTGGCATAAGAAATGTTCTTGCAGATGGCGTAAAGATGAACGCTGGCTGGTGGAGAAGTTTTGCAAATGCCTTTGTTTCGGGAATTATTAATGGTGCCTTCTACTCAATTATTATTATGACTTTGTATGCTTGTACGGCCGGATTAGGCCATGTCGGCTATATGGGAATTTAAGTTTTAGGTTTTACAAGGGGAGAGTTAGTAAGCGTGGCAGAGAAGAAAGACTTCTACGAGCTCTTAGGTGTTGCTCGTGATGCAGATCAAAAAACAATCAAGCGAGCTTTTCTAAAGCTGGCAAGAAAGCTGCACCCTGATGTTTCTGATGATCCTCATGCAGAAGAGAAGTTTAAAGAGGTAAACGAAGCTTATTCTGTGCTGTCAGATGAGCAAAAGCGTGCCAACTATGACCGTTATGGTGATCCTAATGGTCCATCCGGTTTTGGTGGCGGCTATGTGGATATGTCAGATATCTTTGGCGGTGGTTTTGGCGGCTTTGGAGATATCTTTGACTCCTTCTTTGGCGGCGGCCATGGTGGTCGTGGCGCTGCTCAGCGTACTCGTGGTAGTGATATGGGAATTAGACTCTCTATCACTTTGGAAGAGGCTGCTGCGGGTGTCACAAAAACTATCTCGTATAACAGACTTTCTACCTGTGATGACTGTAATGGCACTGGCCTTGGTGAGGGTGGAAAAATTGAAGACTGCCCACGCTGTCACGGTACGGGTACGGTAGTTCAGGTCCAAAATACCGTCTTTGGTCAGATGCAGTCTCAGACCGTATGTCCAGAGTGCCAAGGAACAGGCAAAAAAGTCGAACATGCCTGTGAGACCTGTGGTGGCCAGGGAAGAACTCCTGACCATGAGCGTGTTTCTGTTGAAATTCCTGCAGGCGTTCATTCTGGCCAGTCAATTTCTATTACCGGCAAGGGCGAGGCTGGTGTCAGGGGTGATACCTCTGGTGACCTCATCGTAACTATTGAGGTTTCCCAGCATAAAGACTTTGAACGCAGGGGAGACGATCTCTTTACTTCAGTTAGTGTAGATTCTCTTGAGGCAATTGTTGGTACTACCGTTACCATTGACGGCATCATCAAAGATGAAACTATTGAGATTTCTATACCTGCAGGTTGTAAGTATGGCCAGCAGCTAAGCGTGGCTGGTAAAGGCATGCCTCGTTTGCACACTAAGGCTCGAGGGAACCTTTACGTTCTGGTTCACATTGAGACTTCAACAGGACTGACCAAAGATCAGTTAGAGACGCTTACCTCCCTCATTGATGAGCGCAAACAAAGTGGTTCTCAAGATGCTCAAGATGAGTCGCACGCCGCTCAATCTGAAGGCAGAGATTCTTCAGATCACAAAAATAAGAACGCCAAAAAGACTTCCAAGAAGAGGCGCTAATGGCTCATGGTATTGCGCTCATAAATCTTGGATGTAGGGTAAATCGCGTCGAGCTTGATTTAATGGCGGATTCTCTGCTTCGCATGGGATGTCGCATTGTTGAAGAAGATGAAGCTCAAGCAATTATTATCAACACATGTGCTGTTACTGCTGAGGCTGAGGCTAAGACGAGAAAAGCTGTGCGTAAAGCAGCGCTTATGCCAGGAGCTCCTCTTGTAGTAGCAACGGGTTGTGTTGCAAGTCTTTTTGCTGATGAACTTGCCTCGCTTGCTCCTAACGTTGTGGTAGAAGCCGAGAAGGACAAAGTTGCAGATAGGGTTCTTGAAGAGCTGGGTTTTGCACCAGAATCTGTAAGCGACGACGGACTTGTCATCTCCAAGCCTACTCCAACAGGTCGTACGCGCCCTGGCATCAAAATTCAAGATGGTTGCGATAATCGTTGCACCTTCTGCATTGTGTGGAAAGCACGTGGCGCAGGTAAGTCTCTTGATCCTCGTGAAGTTGTTTTGCAGGTAAAAGATGCTATGAGCAGGGGAGCTCAAGAGGTTGTTCTTACGGGAATCAACCTTGGTAGCTATAAGGCTCAACTTGAGGATGAAGGTGGAAGAATTTTACGTCTTCCCGATCTTCTCGAGTATGTGCTTGAAAAAACTGAGGTCGGACGCTTGAGACTATCGTCCCTTGAGCCACCAGATGTAAATACTCGTTTGGTGGAGGTAATTGCTGCCTCCAACGGAAGAATTGCACCTTTCTTGCATATCTGTCTTCAGTCCGGCTGCGATGCTACGCTTGCTCGTATGGGCAGGGTGTATAGGACAGAGCTTTATCGTAAGGCTGTTGAGGAAGCACGTTTGGTACTGCCAGCCATTGCTTTGGGAACGGACCTTATCGTTGGCTTTCCTGGAGAAACCGATAAAGAATTTGACGAGTCGTATGAGTTTTGTCGTCAGATGGGCTTTTCTAAGATGCATGTATTTAGGTATTCCAAGCGTCCTGGAACGCCTGCGGCTACTGCTCCAAATCAGGTAGATCCAAAAGTGATGGCTGAGCGCGCAAAGAAAATGCGTGATCTGGGTAATGCTATGCGCTTTGATGCTGCTAAGAAGCTAGTTGGTACCTGCGATAATGTGGTGGTACAGTATCCTGGTAGGGGGATTTCTGGCGGTCTTTTTGATGTCCAGGTTGATCCTACTATTGAACTTGATGAACTTATCGCTATGCGCTTTGACGAAGTTTTACCTAATGGAACGCTAAAAGCTACTCGTTTGTAAATTGGGGGAACATGGAGCCAACACAGATTCGCTTAACTATTCCTGATTCAGTAGACCCTTTGTACCTGACGGGTCCAGCTGATAGTTTGCTCAGAGAAATCGAATCGTCATGTGCAGCTCTTATTTCTATCAGAGGTAAAGCAATCTTTTTGTCAGGAACTTCTCAAGAAATTGAGCAGCTAACACTTATTTTTTCTCACCTGATTCAAATGGTCGAGTCTGGATCTAGACCAACGCTTGAAGACGTAAAGTTGCTGCTTGATAGCACAAAAAGAAATGCCAGCTTAGAGCAAACAGGCACACGAACACTGTTTGTTACCCATAAAGGAAAAGCTATTCAGCCTAAAACACAAGGTCAAATTGAGTATACAAAGGCAATAGCAAACAACTCCATTACCTTTGGCATTGGTCCTGCGGGAACTGGTAAAACGTATCTGGCAGTGGCTATGGCACTTGCTGCTTTAACATCTCAGCAAATTAGCAGAATTGTGCTGGTAAGACCTGTTGTAGAGGCAGGAGAGTCTCTTGGTTTTCTTCCAGGCACGCTTCAAGAAAAGCTGGATCCCTACATTAGGCCGCTCTATGACGCCCTCTTTGATATGACCTCCATGGAGTATGCAAATAACCTTATTGAACAGGGAATTGTTGAGATTGCTCCGCTTGCATTTATGCGTGGTCGTACCATGAATGATGCGTTTGTCATTTTGGATGAGGCGCAAAATACCACGCCTGAGCAGATGAAAATGTTTTTGACTCGCCTGGGTTTCTCGTCAAAGTTTGTGATAACTGGTGATGCAACGCAGCGAGACCTTGTGGGAAGAAGTGGTCTGGACGTTGCTCGACAGGTGTTGGGTAACCTTGAAGACGTTGCTTTTGTTGATTTAGATAGAAATGATATTGTTCGCCACACGTTGGTTGGTAAGATAGTTGATGCATACACTGCGTATGAGAAGAAACAGCTAGGGGAGTAACGTGGTTAACGAGTACGACATTGTGATCGAAGAAGGCGTCGCGTGCCCAATTTTCGTGGAAGAGATTGAAGCCGATTGCAACCTTGTACTCTCTGAAGAGGGTGTAGAGCGCCCTTGTACTGTGTCCATTTCCATTGTCAGCGATGAAGAGATTCAGCAGGTAAATCTTGAGTGGCGAGAAAAAAATGCGCCTACAGACGTTATCTCACTTGAAGTAGAGCGACCTGATGATCCAGATTTGGCTCCTGGTGAAATGTGTGAGCTGGGCGATATTATTCTGGCTCCTAACTTTATTGCGCGTCAGGCAAAAGAATATGGCACTACGGAGGCAGATGAGTTTAGGCTCATGCTTGTTCATGCCATGCTTCACCTGCTTGGATATGACCACATTGAAGACGATGAGGCAGAGGTTATGGAGGCTCGTGAAGACGCCCTTGTTGCTCTGCTTTCAACGGATAGGACTATTGAGCCAGTTGTGTTGACTCGCCACCGTGAGGGGATTGACGAGTAATGATTCCGGGATCTAAAGGCAGACATCCAAGCTTTAAGCGCGGTCTTCTTTTTGCACTACAAGGCGCACGTCAAGCGTTTGCTCAAGAGGCAAACTTGCGCCGTATGTCGGTAGCTGCTGTATTGACCGTAGTTGCGGGATTGTTTGTTGGCTTGGATGCCGTAAGCTGGGCACTTGTCCTTGCGTGTATTGGTGCGGTTTTAACTACAGAGCTCATTAACACGGCAATAGAAACTGTAGTGGACCTGGTTTCTCCTGAGTTTCATCCTATGGCTGGTAAAGCCAAAGATATTGCGGCGGCAGCTTCATGCTGCATTAGCATTACCGCAGCTCTTATAGGACTTTTGATTTTCTCGCGTGCAATTTTTCATTGGTAAGTTGGAGGACGTATGACCGCCAATTCAGTTTCTGAAAATACTTCATCTGAGGCCACTCCCTTTAGGAGCGGTTTTGTTGCTTTAGTTGGTCGCCCAAGCGTTGGCAAGTCTACGCTTTTGAACGCTTGTATGGGCCAGAAAGTGGCTATCGCAAGCCCTGTTGCCCAGACTACGCGTCGTCGCTTTAGGGCAGTGGTAAACGGAGATAACTCCCAGCTTGTCATTGTAGATACTCCAGGTCTTCACAAGCCTAAAGATGCTCTTGGAAAAGAGCTCAATAAGGCCGCGCTGGGAGAACTCAACGACGCTGATGTAATTGCTTTTTTGATTGACGCCACTAAGCCCGTTGGCCGTGGTGATGAGTGGGTTGCCAATCATGTTGAGCAGGCGCACGCCGCCTTTAAGCTGCTGGTTATTACCAAGGCTGACATTGCAACTCCAGAGCAAGTAACAGAGCAGCTTGAGGCTGCACAAGCTCTTGCGCACTTTGATGACGTGCTTGTTGTTTCTGCTCCAGAAGACTTCAATATCCAGGCATTTATTGCGCTTGTTTCAGAACATCTTCCTGAGGGTCCTATGTGGTTCCCAGAGGACATGGAGACTGACGCATTGCCAGAAGACCTGGTAGCAGAGTTTGTTCGCGAGAAGCTCTTGTTGAATCTTCGTCAGGAAGTTCCCCATTCTGTTGCCGTTGTCTGCGATTCCTATGAGGTGGCAACAGATGGACACCTCTCTATTTCTGCCACCATTTTGGTTGAGCGAGAAGGACAAAAGGGCATCGTAGTTGGCCAGGGCGGCTCTATGATTAAACGCGTTGGCGTTGAGGCTAGAAAAGACTTGGAGAAACTGTTTGGTCGCAAGGTTTACCTTGACCTGCAGGTGCGCGTTCAGCCTCTCTGGAGGCGTGATGCCAATGAGATTAAGCGCCTGGGCTACTCAACTGAGGACTAGTTGTGCCTGGTAGAAAGAGTGCGCGTCTTAAAGCAATTGTGCTTGATAGAACAAAACTCGCTGAGCAAGACCTCATCTTAACCATGCTCTCCGATTCAGGAGAAGAGCGTCGTGCAGTCGCAAAGGGTGCTAGAAAGCCAGGCGGCCGATTTGCAGCCCGCGTTGAACTGTTTTGTGAGCTAGACGTACTGCTGGCAGAAGGTCGCTCACTTGATATCTTGTCCGAGGCAACCTTGCTTGAGCCGCACGCATCACTTCGCGGAGATCTCTCTAAGGTAGCAGCTGCGTCGGCAATCTGCGAAGTTGCGCGTCTTTCATGTATTGAAGGCATTGAGGACGCGTTTCTCTATCCATTGCTTTCTCGTGCTCTCAGGGCCTGCGAAGAAGTAGATGACGAGAAACACTTAGATCTTGTTGTCGCTGCTTATGTGTTTAAGGTTTTGGCACATGAAGGCTGGCGCCCTGAGTTGGAATCGTGCATTGCCTGTGGAGATGAAGCTCTGACGTACTTCTCGCCAGCTGCTGGTGGCGCATTGTGTGGAAGTTGTGCGCATGAGATTGAGGGAGCCATTGAGGTAACTCCGCTTGAGCTCTCGTGGTTGTCGTCGCTTCTAAAACTTACTTTTGACCAGCTTGTTATTGCTGAGATTGCTCCAGAAACTGCACTCTTTTTGCTCACAAGCGCGCATATTTGGGCAGCCACACACCTTGAGGCACGTCTCAAGGCATTTGAATTTCTGCTGAGTATCTAGTTGAAGTGGATTTTTACTAGCAAAGTTCACTAGTAACTGGTATCCTCTTGTAGGTTATTTCCTTGTTCTTAGGGGCTAGTCACTGCCGGCTACCTTCTCAGTACAAGGAGTATTCAACGCGAAAGGCGGTTTATTATGGCAGTAACTAAGGATCGTAAGGCTGAGCTCATCAAGCAGTACGGCAAGGACGAGAAGGACTCCGGTTCCGCACAGGTTCAGGTTGCTCTTCTTACTGAGCGTATTCGTCAGCTCACCGACCACATGAAGTCCCACCAGAAGGACTTCCACACTCGTCGTGGTCTTTTGATGCTCGTTGGTAAGCGTCGTCGTCTTCTTTCTTACATCAAGTCGAACGACATTGAAGAGTACCGTACTCTTATTGCTTCCCTGGGTATCCGCGACAACATCCAGTAAGTTGGCTTTTTAGGGCGCCGTCTGGCGCCCTTTATGTTTGAGGCCCGTTTGCAATGGGGCAAACGGAGATAGAAGAGGAAAGAAATGACTAAAGTAACTCACGAATTTGACCTCTATGGTAAGCACTACACCCTTGAGGCTGGTGAGCTCGCAAAGCAGGCAACAGGTGCCTGTATCGTTAAGTGCGGCGATTCTACCGTACTTCTCACTGCAGTGGTTTCCAAGGAGCGTAAAGATTACGACTTCTTCCCACTGACTGTTGATTTTATTGAGAAAATGTACGCAGTTGGTCGTGTTCCTGGTGGATACCTCAAGCGTGAGGCTCGTCCATCCGAGAAGGCAACCCTTACTGCTCGTATGATTGACCGTCCTCTGCGCCCATCCTTCCCAGATGGCTTCCGCAATGAGGTTCAGATTGTTGCAACTTCTCTTGTTGCTGATCAGGTAAACGCTGTTGATACCATCTCTGTCATGGGCGCATCTGCTGCTCTGGCCGTTGGTGGCGTTCCTTTTGAGGGACCACTTGCGTGCGTCCGTATTGGCCGCAACGCTGATACCGGCGAGTTCCTAGTTAACCCAACCTATGAAGAGCGCGATCACTCTGACCTTGACCTTGAGCTTGGCGGTTCTTCCACCTTTATTTCCATGCTTGAGGCTGGTGCGGATGAGATTTCCGAAGAGGATATGCTCTCCGCCATGGCATTTGGTCAGGAGGCAATTGCAGCCTTCTGCGAGGAGCAGAAGAAGTTTATTGCTAAGTGGGAAGAGGTTAACGGCCCTATCGTCAAGCGTGAGTACATCCTTGACGAGCCAATCGCTGAGGTTCACGACCGCATCTTTGCTTACTATGACCAGATGAGTGCTGCTCTTAAGGACGCTGACAAGCAGTCTCGTATGCAGAAGGTTGCTGACCTGATGGACGAGATTAAGGCTCAGTTCACCGAGGAGGAGCAGGAGCTGTGGAGCCGCGCTATTGCCGTTGAGCTCAAGGGTCTTGAGAAGCATGCTATGCGCGTCATGGTTGTTGAGACCGGCGAGCGCGTTGACGGCCGTGTGGCTAACGAGATTCGTCCAATCATGGTCAAGCCTGATTACCTGCCACTTGTTCACGGTTCTGGTCTTTTCCAGCGTGGTCAGACTCAGGTTCTCTCCATTTGTACGCTTGGCATGCTCAACGAGTGGCAGCGTCTTGACACCATTGAGCCAATGGATGGCAAGCGCTACATTCACCACTACAACTTCCCACCATTCTGCACCGGTGAGACTGGCCGTATGGGCAGTCCAAAGCGCCGCGAGATTGGTCACGGAGCTCTTGCAGAGCGCGCACTTCTGCCTGTCATTCCTTCCGAGGAAGAGTTCCCTTACACCATCCGTGTTGTCTCTGAGGTAATGGAGTCCAATGGTTCTTCTTCCATGGCTTCTACCTGCGGTTCTACGCTTTCCCTTATGGACGCAGGCGTTCCTCTGAAGCGTCCTGTTTCTGGTGTTGCAATGGGTCTTATCCAGGAGAACGGCAAGACTGTTGTTCTTACCGACATCCAAGGTCTTGAGGACTTCCTTGGCGACATGGACTTCAAGGTCTGCGGTACCACCAAGGGTATTACCGCAATGCAGATGGACAACAAGGCAACTGGTCTTACTCCAGAGATTCTGCGCAGCGCACTTCTCCAGGCTCAAGAGGGCCGTATGTTCATTCTGAACAAGATGCTCGAGCAGATTCCTGCACCTCGTACTGAGACCAAAGAGACCGCTCCACAGATCATCTCGCTTTCTATCCCAACCGATAAGATTCGCGACGTCATTGGCTCTGGCGGCAAGGTTATCCGTGGTATCCAGGAGGATACGGGCGCAACCGTTGACATCCAGGAGGACGGTACCGTCTTTATCGCTGGTACTAACGGTGCTGCCGAGGCTGCTGCAGAGCGCATCAAGGCTATTGTTAAGGTTCCTGAGGTAGGCGAGGAGTACACTGGTCGCGTTGTTGGTCTTCAGCCATTCGGCGCCTTTGTTGAGCTCCTTCCTGGCAAGGACGGTCTGCTTCATATTTCCCGCGTTGCACAGGGACGTGTCGAGAAGATCGAGGATGTCCTGGCTGTTGGCGACGAGGTTAAGGTTCAGGTCCTTGAAGTAGACGAGAAGGGCAAGATTTCTCTTGACCGTCTTGATAAGCCAGAGGCACCACAGGGTGCTCCAAAGAAGGACCGTGAGGAGCGTCGCCCACGTCGTCAGAACGACAACGGCAACTCTGAGCGCAGGCAGCCACGTCGTCACCACGACGCATAAGGCACGCTCAAACTCAATGGGTTTCTCGCCACGCGAGGTCTTATAAAACATGAGGTATTGAAGAGAGCTTCGATGCATGTCGGAGCTCTCTTGTTATTCTGTTGAGATTTTGATTCTTTGGGAATATATAGCGTAATACGTGCAGATTTTTTATATAATTAAACAACATGTAGATTTTGCAAAAAGTCTTCTAGACGGCCCTTTGGGTTGCGTCTGTCATAGAAAGTTTTTGAAAGGAAACCGTTTTAATGCCTAAGAAAGACCCAGCTCTTAAAGTCATTCCTATGGGCGGACTTGATGGCATTGGCAAGAACATGACCGTTTTTGAATACGGTAATGATATGGTGCTTGTTGATGCTGGTTTAATGTTCCCAGATGACGAACAGCCTGGTATTGACCTAGTTTTGCCAGACTACACCTATGTACTTGAAAATGAAGATAAGCTTCGTGGTATTTTGATTACCCACGGTCACGAGGATCACATTGGTGCTCTTCCGTACCTGCTTATGGACCTTACTCGTAAAGTGCCAATCTATTCCAGTAAGCTCTCGCTTGGCTTTATTGAAGGCAAGCTTGCTGAGCACAAGATTGTGGGCACCAAGCTTCGTGAGGTTACTGATGGCTCAAAGGTCCAGCTTGGTGCCTTTGACATCACGTTTTTCTCGATGACTCACTCTATTCCTGCAGCTTTTGGTATTCATATGAAGACTCCTGCAGGAACGCTTATTCACTCCGGTGACTTTAAGCTTGATCAGACTCCAATTGATGGCGTGCGTCCAAATTATGCGGCTATCACCAAGTTTGGCTCCGAGGGCCTTGACCTTCTGCTGTCTGACTCAACTAACGCTAATCGCCCCGGTATGACTCCATCCGAGGCTTCTGTTGGTGCAGCGCTTCGTCACATCATCAAAAATGCAACCGGTCGCGTCTTTGTGGCATCGTTCTCAAGCCACATTCACCGTCTTCAGCAGGTGTGCGATGCCTCTGTTGCGGTAAAGCGCAAGGTTGTTGTTACGGGTCGCTCTATGATTACCAACACAAAGGTTGCTCGTGAGCTCGGTTATCTCAACATTGCCGATAAAGACATCATTGATGCTTACGACGTTGATAAACTTGCAGATGATCGCATTGTTGTTCTCTGCACCGGTTCCCAGGGAGAGCCTCTGAGTGCTTTGGCGCGCATGGCAAATGGCGAGCACAAGTCGCTTTCCATTCGTCCTCAGGACACCGTAATCATCTCTGCAACTCCTGTTCCAGGTAACGAGAAGAGCGTTCAGTCCATCATCAACGCTCTCTCTAAGATTGGCTGCGAGATTTACGACAAATCAAAGGCGCTTGTCCATGTTTCTGGTCATGGTAGCCAGGAAGAGCTCAAGCTTATGCTTGGTATGGCTCGTCCTAAGAACTTCATGCCAGTCCACGGTGAGGCTGTTCACCTGCGCGCTCATGCAGAGCTTGCTCAGCAAATGGGTGTTCCTGCTAACCGTATCTTTATTCTGGATAACGGCGACACACTTGAGATGAGAAACGGCAAGGTCACGCGTGGTAAGACGGTTGAGTCTGGCGTAGTCTACGTTGATGGCCTCTCTGTCACCGACGCAAACCCTGTTGTTCTTCGTGACCGTCAGCGCCTTTCTCAGGACGGCATTGTCACCGCTGTAGTAACCCTTGTTGGTCGCAATCTCAAGCCAGGTGTTGTTGAGATTTCTGGCCGCGGTGTTTCATTTGCTGATGATGATGAGCTTATGAATGACGCACAGAATCTTGTGAGAAATTCAATTGAAAAGGCCTCTAAGTCCGAAGGCGCAAACATTGAGGCAATGAGAAAGAGCGTTCGTAATGCCCTTTCTAACTTCCTTTGGAGCAAAACTCGTACTCGACCAATGGTTATTCCGGTCATTATGGAGGTATAAGCCCAATGCCCTCTAAACGCACCTCAAACGCAGCAAAAAGAAATTCTAGAAACGCCGCTTCTGCCCAGGCAGTAGGCTTGAGCCCACTGCAGAATGACATCATTGGTGTTGTTCTTGCAGTGGTTGCTATTGCTCTGTTTTTGTCCATTATTGTCCCTTCTAACGCTGTTATTACCAGCGCAATGGGTCATGGACTCAAACTCTGTTTTGGTACGGGAGCGCTACTTTTTCCCATTGCAGTATTTGTCTTTGCTATGACCTTCTTTATGCGTGATGATCAGGGAATCTCTACGCGTATTGCTATTGGTCTAACGCTGGACGTTCTTGCTGCTCTTGCTCTTATTTCACTTAACTTCCCAGGTGCCGAGGCTGCTCCAGATATGCTTTTGGGCACAAAAGTCCTAGAGGCTGCTGGTGGTTATGTGGGCGGCGGTATTGCTTGGGTTTTGCTGCGCTTTGTTGGCCGCGTGGTGGGCAATGTCCTTTTGGTTGGCTTTATTATTGCCGGTGTTGTTATCTGCGGCTTCTCCATCTCTGACATGGTTGAGCGCGTAAGCTTCCGCCTGGATGAAGCGCGCGAGAATCATCGCTACCGTAAAGAAGAGCGCGCTCTTGCTAAAGAAGAGGCACTCTTTGCCGCTAATGCCCCACAACCTGCAAAGAAGCAGGGTAGACGCAGCTCCAACAACCAGTCTTCTCTGTTTGATGAGACCGGTGAAGGGGAGACCACGTATCTGGGCAATCGTAAGACTTCTGTCATCAAACGTGACGCCCGTCTTTACGAAGAAGAAGAGGCGCAAGAGGACGCAGGCGATGCTCCTACTACGCTTCTTGATAAGGCTAAGAACAAGCTGCGTCCTAAGAAGAATGACCAGGCAGATGATGCAGTTGTCGAGAAAAACGATGCTGCTGTAGCTGAGGTTGCTCCTACCACAAAACAGGCTAAACCTAAGAGTAAGACTAAAACGACGCCTGATTTTCTCGCCACACCTGATCAGCTTAAAAGGCCAGGTGACGACGATGAGTCGTATGAGTTACCACCATTTAGCATCCTGAAGTCAAACAAGAACTCGGCCACTTCTGCCGTAAGCGATGATGAGCTTGAAGCTACCGCACAGAGACTCCAGGCTACGCTTGAGGAGTTTGGCCTCTCCAGCCAGGTAGTAGGCTGGACCGCCGGACCTTCTGTTACTACGTTTAAGATTTCGATGGGCGAGGGTGAGCGCGTCAACAAGATCACCAATCTTGAGGACGATATTGCGCTTTCACTTGCGGCAAAGTCTGTTCGTATTTTTGCTCCAATTCCTGGAACTTCTCTGGTTGGTATTGAGATCCCTAACGAGAAAGCCCAGGCAGTCAACTTGGCTGACGTTCTTCCGTTTGCAAAGGGTGGTCCTCTTGAGTGCGCTTTTGGTCGCGATTCTGAGGGTAAGCCAATTGTTGTTGACCTTGCCAGTCTTCCTCACTTGCTGGTAGCAGGTACCACTGGTTCTGGTAAGTCTGTCCTGCTCAACGCCATTGTCATGTCTATGCTCATGCGCGCAACTCCTGAGCAGGTCCGCCTGATTATGGTTGACCCAAAGCGCGTTGAGTTTACGGGTTACGCTGGTCTTCCTCACCTGTATGTTCCAGTTGTTACCGAGCCAAGGCAGGCCGCAAGTGCGCTTCAGTGGGGCGTCACCGAGATGGAGCGTCGCCTTAAGGTATTTGAGCACTACAAAGTACGTGACATTAAGACGTACAACAGAAATGTTGATGGCGATAAGTACGCTGATATGGAGAATCCTCCAAAGCATATGCCGTACTTTGTCATTGTCATCGACGAGCTTGCTGACCTTATGATGGTTGCTGGCAAAGACGTTGAGTCTTCCATTGTCCGTATTGCTCAGCTTGGTCGTGCTGCAGGTATTCACCTGATTGTTGCAACGCAGCGTCCTTCTGCAGACGTCGTAACTGGTCTGATCCGTGCAAACATCGATAACCGTGTTGCGCTCTCAGTTGATAACTCTTTGAACTCCCGCATTATTCTGGACCAAAAGGGCGCTGAGCAACTGCTGGGTAAGGGTGACATGCTGGTTAAACTTCGTGGTAAGAAGCCTAATCGCGCACAGGGTTGCTGGGTCTCTGACGAGGAGATTGAGGAGACCGTTAAATACATCCGCACTCAGCGCGTGGCCGAATATCACGACAACATCTTGACCGTTGCAACTCCAACACAGGCCGATGGCGTTGGAGGAGTTGGTGGTATGGCACAGGCAGACGACCCACTTATTTGGGAAGCTGCACGCATTATTGTGGATTCTCAGCTAGGTTCTACATCTAGTTTGCAAAGAGCACTCTCTGTTGGGTATGCTCGTGCTGGTAGAATTATGGATATGCTTGAGGCAAAAGGTGTTGTTGGCCCAGCTAACGGATCAAAACCTCGAGAAGTTCTTATCGATAAAGATGCTCTTGAAGAGCTCAAAGTTCAAGACGCTGCCTATAGGGAGGTAGAGTAAGCATGCCACGCCCTCGTTTTAGTGAGATGCTCGTAGAACGTAGACGTCAGCTCGGGCTTTCTATCACTCAAGCATCAAAGATTCTTCGCCTCAAGGAGCAGGCACTTATTGCTTTTGAGGAAGGCGATTTTACGAATATGCCTCAGAGTGGTTATGCTCAGGGCATGCTTTCTTCGTATGCTCGCTACCTAGGACTTAATCCGCGTGAGATTGTAGATCTCTTCCAGGAAGAGAGTTACGAGTTTGAAAACGGCACCTATTCCCATGAGCTTCGCCGTCGTACGCGCGATACCCAGTCTGGTCGTGGCATTGCGGGCTATGATGTCGTAAACGAGTCCGGTAGTAGGCCAAAGGCATACGTGCAGTACCACGGTCTTCTCCCCACATCGGGAGGACCAGCTGGTGATATGGGTGCCTTTGCAACTACGTCTGGTGTTCGCTCCAGACAAACCGGTGTGCCTCTGGGTGCTCAGGCATCTGAGGAGGATGCTGGCGGCTACTCGTATTCTCGTTATGCCACAGGTCATGCGTACAATGCCGGTATTGAAGAGGCTTCTCGTCAGAAGACTATGGCAAGCCGTACGCGCGGTGGCGTTCAGCGCAAGCGTGTAGGCATTGCAGGCGTTAGCATTCCAGCTTACAAAGACGATGTAACCAGAAGAACTGTTGCTCCAAGCGATTACACTGACGACCTTCGTTATGACAATGTAACCGCACCTTACGAGCGCGCATCAACCATTTCTGGCCGTCGTGGATCAAGAAATATCGCGCAGGTAGATAGGCCTAATGTTCGCCGTCGCCAGCCATCTGGCGCTGCTGCTCAACAACGTCGTGCTCCTCAAAGACCAGGCGTTATGGGAGCACTTCAGAATTACTTCTCTGACACAGGACGCACTATTGCCACTGTGTTTGCTCTTGTTGTTGTGATTATTACTGCCGTTTTGCTGTTCAGCGTTCGTTCCTGCATGACAGCTCGTACTACGCCTACTACAACAAAGACAGTAAGCGTTAATAATTCAACAACTGATTCTTCAAAGAATTCCACTACTACAAATAGCAACACGGACACTTCTAAGAAGGATTCAACTGATGCTTCTAAGAGCACCACTACAACTGAGCCTAAGAAGGAAGAGACTCCTAAGCAGACTACCGTAGTGGTTACTGTTGCAGACGGTCAGACCAGTTGGGTTGAGATTACTGTTGATGGTAAGAGTGTTGAGGCCGATGCAATTACTGGTCCATGGTCTCAGACATACACCGTCACTGATTCCATGACTGTTCTTGCAGGCACTCCTGGCGCCGTCGCTGTAACTGTTAACGGTACTGCTAAGCCATTTGACGCAAATGCTTCAGGTATTGGCACCTTGACCATTCAGGGCACTAAGCCTGCTGACGGTACTGCAGCAAATGCTTCTGGAACTCAAACAAACAGCACGTCAACAAGTACTACCGGTGGAACTTCTGGCACCACTAACAACCAGAATTCCAACAGTAATACAAGCAATAACTAAACGCCATGGGGCGAGAAGTTCTTCTCGCCCAGGTTATACGGAGGGGAAATGGCTAAAGAATCAAGCTTTGACGTTGTGTCTGAAGTAGACATGATGGAAGTTGATAATGCATTTCAGCAGGCAGCTCGTGAGCTAACTCAGCGCTACGATCTTAAGGATTCTGGTGCAACACTTGAGCTCTCTAAGAAAGAGGGTAAGTTCACTATTGAGGCTCCTGCAGATTTTGTTGCTTCTCAGGTGAGGGATGTTCTTGGCTCCAAGCTGGTAAAGCGCGGAATTGATCTGACTGCTATTCGTTGGGGAGACCCCATTCCTGCAGCAGGTTCTACCGTGCGTCAGATTGGCTCTATTGTTTCTGGTATTGACCAGGAGACTGCCAAGAAGATTGCTAAAGATATTCGTGATATGAAAGTTAAGGCTAAGGCAACCGTTGAGGGCGATAAGCTGCGTGTTTCTAGCGCTTCTCGCGATGTTCTTCAGTCTGTGATTGCAAGCCTTAAGGAGAAAGACTATGGCCAGCCCCTCCAGTTCAACAACTATCGATAGGGGCTATAACGTCCTATACATCACGTTAGGATGCGCTAAAAACGAGGTTGATACAGACCGCATGCGTGCGCGTCTTCTGGCCTCTGGTTTTGGTGAAGTTGCAGATCCAGAGTCAGCAGACGTTGCAATTATCAACACCTGCTCGTTCTTGGCTTCTGCAACAGAGGAGTCCATTGAGGCTACCCTTGAGATTGCTGAAGGCGCTTCTGAGGGAGTGCGTAAGCTGCCCATTATTATGTGTGGCTGCGTTCCTTCTCGTTACGGTGCAGAACTTAATGAGCAGCTTCCTGAGGTTGCTGCTTTTGTTCCCGCAGATCAAGAAGATGGCATTGTGAGCGTTGTCGCAGACGTTCTGAATATCCCTGAGCCAACGCAGTCTATTGTTGCCGCTCACGGCATGTTGCGCACCATTGATGGCGCTAGTGCGTTTGTAAAGATTTCTGAGGGCTGTGACAGATTCTGCGCTTTCTGCGCTATTCCGTATATTCGTGGTCACTATCACTCAAGACCTGCTGAAGAGATTCTTCAAGAGGTTCATGAGCTGATGGAGGGCGGTGTTCGTGAGGTCATTTTGATTGGCCAGGACACCGGCATTTGGGGCTCTGATATGCCTGACACAGAGGATGGTCAGACGCCAACGCTTGCTAAGCTTATGCAGCAGGTTGCTGAGGTAGTCCGTCCCTATAAGGGCTGGATTCGCGTTTTGTATCTGCAGCCAGAAGGTATGACCGATGAGCTTATCAGCACCATTCGCGATACGCCTGAGGTTCTACCTTACATTGACATTCCAATTCAGCACTGCAATGAGCGTATTCTTAAGCGCATGGGTCGCTCCGGCTCTACGCAGGAGCTTCGTGAGCTTTTTGATCGCCTCAGAACAGAGATTCCTGGCATGGTTCTTCGTACTACCGGAATGTGTGGTTTCCCAGGCGAGACCGACGAAGAATCAGACGAGCTCTATGACTTTATTCAGGAGCAGGAGTTTGACTACACGTCTGTCTTTACCTATTCGCCAGAAGAGGGAACTCTAGGCGCAAAGATGTCTGATCAGGTTCCTGATGAGGTAAAAATTGAGCGCACACAGCGCCTGCTTGACCTTGTAGAGCAGCTTGGCTTTGCCGCAACTGCCCGTCACGTTGGCGAGCGCTGTGAGGTTATTATTGACGGAATCGAAGAATCTGACGAGGGCACTGAGCTTATCGGCCACACGTGGTTCCAGGCTCCTGATTGCGATGGCGCTGTTCATATTGCAGAGGGAGAGGCCGCGGTTGGAGATATTGTCCTTTGTGACCTGGTAGATTCTTTCTGTTATGAAATGATTGGCGAGATTGTAGACGCTACAGACACGCAGTCTGGCGAGAAAACCGTTTAGTTGGGGATAGGTCATGTCATCAAAGACAATTTGGACACCTGCAAATATTGTTACCTGCGCTCGAGTGGTGCTGGTACCCTTTTGGCTTCTCCTTGCACAGCTTTTAGGCGTATCTCTGGCCGATTCTCTAGCAACACCTGGTTTTAACCTCGGAGCCTTTCTTGTCTTTATTGGCTATGTTGTCATTTCTTTGACCGATAAGCTTGATGGTTATCTTGCGCGCAGTAGAAACGAAGTTACTACGTTTGGTAAGTTCTTAGATCCAATTGCCGATAAACTCGCTGTTGTTGTGGCCCTTTTTGTGCTCCTTGAGTGGCATATGGTTTCTCCTTGGGTGCTCTTAGTGATTGTTGCACGAGAGTTTTTGGTGTCGGGCCTTAGAATGGTTGTTGCATCAAAGGGTGTTGTTATCGCTGCATCTGACTTGGGCAAATGGAAGACTGCAACAACTATGGTTGCTATCTGTGGCTTGCTTTTCTTACCGAGCATCCCTGGAGGAATGATTCAGGACGTTTTGCTCTTTATCTTTAACGTATCTATGTGGGTTGCAGTGGTTCTTACAGCCTGGTCAGGAGTTGACTACTTTGTAAAGTCTTGGCAATACATTGCTGAAGTTTAACAAGATGGCGTCTCTCTGAGGCGCCATACGTATATACGATAGGTATGTTTTCATACCAAACATTTGCATGCGGACCGAAAAGTTGTGATTCATATGTTTTCATCTGAAGTTCTTTCAGAAGCTCAACAAGTTGTTTCAGAGGCTCTTGAGGCTGGTCTTACCGTTGCTTCTGCCGAGTCTTGTACGGGAGGACTTGTTGCAGGTGCACTTACTGCCATTTCTGGATCATCGAGCGTGCTTAAAGGCTCTGTTGTGAGCTACACCATTGAGATTAAGCAGAAAGTATTGGGTGTCTCAAAGGATATTTTTGAAGAGCCGTCCCTTGGTGCTGTTTCTGAACCCTGTGCTGCACAGATGGCTTCGGGTGTTAGAAAAGTTATTGGTTCTGACATTGCAGTTTCCGTTACCGGAATAGCTGGTCCAACAGGAGAAGAGCCTGGTAAACCAGTTGGAACGGTTTGGTTTGGTATTACCAGTAACAACTTTACCCATACGGTCTGTAAACATTTTTCTGGCAATAGAGAACAGGTGCGAGAAGCTGCAGTTTTACAAGCCTTGCAATTAATTCATGAAGCAATTGTGAAGGCTTAAAATCTGATTTTAATAGGGAAGTCCAAAACAAATCAGTTTTGGACTTCTTTTTTTATGCAGCTTTGCAGGACTTATACAGACAAATTTGTAATTCAGAAGAAATTTGCTGCTCAAGAACGGAAAAAGAGAGGTAAGAATTCAGACAAATTCCCTCTATAGAGTATATGTTTGACGTTGACATAGAACGTCTGTTCTTATAATATTCTAGTAACAAAAAGAGCAAGGAGTTCCCATGGCTAAAAAGTCCGTTTCAAAAGAGATTAAGGCTCGTACTACTGGTGATGAGAGGGATGAGGTCATCTCTTCAACTACAGCAGAAATCGAGAAGAAATTTGGCGCAGGCGCAATTATGCGTTTAGGTGAGGGTGGTCCTGCCTTTGATATTCAGGCTATTCCAACTGGCTCACTTGCTCTTGATGCCGCACTGGGTATTGGCGGCGTTCCTCGCGGTCGTATCGTAGAAATTTATGGCCCAGAGTCTTCTGGTAAGACAACTCTTTCACTAGAAATTCTTGCAGAAGCTCAGGCATTGGGTGGCGTTGTAGCTTTTATTGACGCAGAGCACGCACTGGACCCAGGCTATGCGGCTCGTATTGGTGTCGATATTGACGATGTTCTTATTTCTCAGCCAGATACTGGTGAGCAGGCTCTAGAGATCTGTGACATGCTTGTTCGCTCAGGTGCAATTGATGTTGTGGTTGTAGACTCCGTTGCTGCTCTTGTTCCTCGTGCAGAGATTGAGGGAGAAATCGGCGATTCTAGCGTTGGTCTTCAGGCTCGTCTTATGAGTCAGGCTCTCCGTAAATTAGCCGGCTCTCTTTCAAAGTCTAATACGCTCTGTATCTTCATTAACCAGCTAAGAGAGAAGATTGGCGTTATGTTTGGTAGCCCAGAGACCACTTCTGGTGGTAGGGCTCTTAAGTTCTTCTCCACTGTCCGCATGGACATTCGCCGCGTTGACAGCATTAAGGTTAATGGAGAAAACGTTGGTAACCGTGTTCGAGTTAAAGTTGTAAAGAACAAGGTTGCTCCACCTTTTAAGGTTGCTGAGTTTGACATTATGTATGGTCAGGGCATCTCTAAAGAAGGCTCCATTCTTGATATGGCTGTTGACTTTGAGATTGTTAACAAGTCTGGTGCTTGGTTCACCTATGAGGGCGAGCGTCTTGGCCAGGGTAGAGAAGCAGCTAAATCTTTCCTTACGGCCAATCCAGACCTTATGGAAGAGATTGATCACAAAGTACGAGTTGCTTGTGGTCTTGTATTTGATGAAGATTCCGAAGTTGGTACTCCAGTTACAACGGAAGATTCTGCTGAATAATGTCAGAGATTTCTTGGACAATTGAGCTTCCACAAAAGAAACAAGCAGTTCTTGGTCAAGCAAAGCCCAAGGCAAAGATTATTTTAGAAACTGAAGTTGGAGGAACAGAGGAATTCTTTGTTCCTCCAACAGTAGCTCGAGCTCTTTTGAGTAAAGAGAAAGACGGTGTTTTTACGCCTTCTTCTCGCAATGAGTTTTTGTATGAGGTTAAAGAGATTTCAACTCAGTGTATTAAAGCTCGCATTGAGGCGTTAATTGTAAAAAGGGATTACTCTACAGCAGAGCTTCAGAAAAAACTCATGCTTGATGGTTATCAGAAGAATGTCAGAGATGCTGCAGTGCAGAGAGCCGTTGAAGTTGGCTTAGTTAATGACAGTCGCTTCGCAGATGTCTATATACGGTCTAAAATCTCTCAAGGTTGGGGTCCTCTTAAAATTAAAACTGAGATTTCAAAAAAGGGAATCGAGGTTGAGACACTCTCTGGATGGCCTGACGCATATTTTTCTGATGTAGATGAATTTGAAGTTGCGTACTCTTTAGCTCAAAGAAAACATCTATCCGGAAAAAATGATTATGAGAAACTGGTGAGGTTTCTGGCAACTAAGGGATACTCATTTTCTATAGCCTCATCAGTTGCTAAAAAGATTTTAGACGAGAATGCTCCATCTGAGTGAATACATTTGCTTAGCTTATAAGTCTGTTGTATTGGTGTGTTTTACTTTTCCTACCTGCTATTTATTGACAAAAGTTACAATGCTCTATACGATAAATATGCCGTGAATAGGCTCATTTCCGCTGGGCAACCAGCGTCACGTATACAGTAGGTATCTCATACACTTGATCTATCTCTGCATGTGGCATGACCAGCCAATGAACCCTGCTCATGGCGGGTTCTTTAGACACTGTTGTGTCTAAAGTCTCCTGAACACTTTTGTAATCGCCATTTGAGGAGTAGGTATGGAATTAGCAGCAGTAGGCATTATTTGCCTTCTTGTGGGAGTAGGCCTTGCATACGGCGTGCTCTCTAACATTAGTAATTCAAAGATTAAAACTGCAGAGCAGCAGTTAAAAGATGCTCAAACTAATGCAGATCGCATTGCTTCTGAAGCAGCTCGTCAGGCAGAAACTGTTAAAAAAGAGGCTGTTCTTGAGGCTAAAGAAGAAGTTCTTCAGCTCAAGCAGGCAGCAGAGGCAGAAGAGAAAAAGCGTAAGAGCGAACTCCGTAGCATGGAGAATCGTATTCTTCAGCGTGAAGAGTCCCTTGATCACCGTACTGATGCACTAGAGAAGCGTGAGCATCAGCTCTCCAGTCTTCAGGGTCAGCTTGATCGTCGTAAGAATGATTTGGATTCTCTTGTTTCTCAGCAGTCTCAAGAGCTTGAGCGCATTGCAGCTCTTACAAAAGATGAGGCTCATGATGAGCTTTTGGCTCGTGTTCGTTCAGAAAGCGTTCGCGATGAGGCTATGATTCTTCGTGAGTCTGAGCAGCGCGTTCGTGCACAAGCAGATAAAACTGCTCGTGAGATTATTTCTACCGCTATTCAGCGCGTTGCTGCAGATCAGGCTTCTGAGATTACGGTAACTTCCGTTCATATCCCATCCGATGACCTAAAGGGTAGGATTATTGGACGTGAGGGTCGTAACATTCGTACGTTTGAGCAGGTATCTGGTGTTTCTCTCGTTATTGATGACACTCCAGAGACTGTAGTTCTTTCAAGCTTTGATCCTGTTCGTCGTGAGACTGCTCGCGTTGCACTTGAGAACCTCATCGCCGACGGTCGTATTCATCCAGCACGTATTGAGGAGCTCTACAAGAAGGCTGAGGCTCTTGTTAACGAGCGTGTTCTTGAGGCTGGCGAACAGGCTGCATTTGATTGTGGTATTCACGATCTTCATCCAGAGATCGTAAAGACTCTTGGTAAGCTTCGCTACCGTACTTCTTACGGTCAGAACGTTCTTGCTCACTCTGTTCAGGTTGCAGTACTTTGCGGCATTATGGCTGAAGAGCTTGGCCTTGAGCCTGCTCCAGCTAAGCGCGCTGGTCTGCTTCATGACCTTGGTAAGGCAATTGACCACGAGGTTGAGGGTCCACACGCTGTAATTGGTGCAGATCTTGCTCGTCGTCATGGTGAGCGCCCAGAGATTGTTCACGCCATTGAGGCCCACCATGCAGACATTGAACCAAACACTGTTCTTGACATGCTTGTTATGGCTGCAGACGCTATTTCTGCTGCACGTCCTGGTGCTCGTCGTGAGTCCGCTGAGAACTACATCAAGCGCCTTGAGAAGCTTGAGGCTATCTCCAACGCACACGAGGGCGTTGAGCGTACGTATGCGATGCAGGCTGGCCGTGAGCTTCACGTAATGGTTGAGCCTCAGATGATTAGCGATTCCGAGGCAACTGTTCTTGCTCACGATATTGCTAAGCAAATTGAGGACGAGATGGAATACCCAGGACAGGTTCGCGTTGTTGTTATTCGCGAGTCTCGTGCTGTAGACGTTGCTAAGTAATTTATGGCAGCCACCTCTACTGACTTAACAGGTTTTGTCGCCTCCATGGGAGGTGAGCGCGCACTCCGTGTCGAGGAATCCCTCGGCGCGGGGTACGTTCGTTTACGCGTAGCAGAAGCAGAGCGTAGACAGGCAAAGCATGATATTCGTTCGGTAGAAGATATTGTTATCGAGCTCTTGCGTAATTCTCGCGATGCTGGTGCTCGTCACATTTATGTTGCAACGTCAAAAGAAGGTGCGCTCAGAACTATCACCATGCTTGATGATGGTCAGGGCATTCCAAAAGACATGCAGGAGAAAATCTTTGAAGCTCGTGTAACTTCAAAGCTTGAGAGCATGCATATGGACCGTTGGGGAATTCATGGCCGAGGCATGGCTCTCTATTCAATCAAAGAAAACTGTGAATCGGCCCAGGTTGTGGCTTCGGCTCCGGGACTTGGTTCTGTTATTCAGATTGTGGTAGACACTACTAAAATTTCTGAGCGAGTAGATCAGTCTACTTGGCCAACCTGTGGTTTGAATGAGGATGGAATCAAAACAACCGTTAAAGGTCCTCATAACATTATTCGTACCTGCTGTGACTTTGCGCTTGAGGTCAAAGGCTCGTGTGAGGTAATGCTGGGCTCTGCTGCAGAGATTGCAGCTACTGCTCGTCGCAGAATTGCACAGACGCTTGATATCGCTGACCTGCTATTTGTTGAAGGCTTTGAAAACGTGCCTATTCTCGAGCGCTTCAGGGCCGCAGCGGATGCAACAGAGCTTTCTGAGGTTTGTAAGTCTCTTGGTCTTTCAATGTCAGATAGAACTGCTCATAGAATTATTGCTGAGCAGATTAAGCCTTTGCGTAGTGTGTATGCACAGGTCAGCCTCACTGTTGAACCTGAAGGGGTTTCTCGCGAAATTGATCTGATGAAAGACCACCGAGGCCTCAAGATGAGTAAGGCTGATATCAGCAGTTTTTCTCGAAAAATGGAGCAGAGTTTTGCTGAGTTGTCCGAGAAATACTATGTTTCTTTGACAACTGAGCCTCGTGTTCGTGTAAGTAAAAACAAGATTGTTGTGACTTTTGATATTGAGTCGCAAGAGTAGAACAAACGCACAATAATGGGAGCACTCATGGGTTTGCTTAAAGTTTCAAGTAAGTCTTCACCAGCTTCTGTAGCAGGAGCTATTGCAGGACTGGTTAAAGATAATGAGCCTGTTATGCTCCAGTGCATTGGTGCAGGCGCAGTCAATCAGGGTATCAAGGCTATTGCTATTGCTCGTGGTTTTTTGATTCCTTGTGGTCTGGATATCACCTGCGCTCCAACGTTTTCTGATATCGAAATTGCAGGGGAGAGTAGAACTGCAATTAAAATTGCCATTTATGTCCATACACTGTCTGCCCCTGATACGCAGACTCCAGCTGTTAGTTCCACTGAGTATAACGAGGTACTTTAAGCATGATTGAAAATTCCGAGCTCGTAGGAAAAACATATCACATCAAAACTTTTGGCTGCCAAATGAACTTGCACGATACAGAGCGTGTCTCTGGTCTGCTTGAGGCTTGTGGCTGCAATGAGGTTTCAGATACCGATGACGCGGATATTGTCATCTTCATGACCTGTAGCGTTCGCGAGAATGCCGATCAGCGTCTTTATGGTCAGGCTTCTGCGATGGTCAGTGCTCCAACGCCTCCATCAGGAAAGCGTATTGTTGCTATTGGCGGCTGCATTGCTCAGCGTGATGGCGAGAAGCTCCGTGAAAAGGTTCCAGCCGTTGACGTTGTGTTTGGTACCAGCGCTCTCGCAAGCCTGCCAGCACTTCTCACCAGCGCATTTAGGGGCGAGAATGACCGTGTAGCCGTTGATACCTCTGAGGAAGGCAAGGGCTTCTCCACAGACCTGCCAAGTAACCGTGCTCAGCAATATCACGCTTGGGTACCTATCATGACTGGCTGTAATAACTTCTGCACGTATTGCATTGTTCCTTACGTTCGTGGTCGTGAGCGCAGCCGTACCTTTGAGGCTGTTATTGGTGAGTGTGAGCGCCTTGTCGCAGATGGTGTTCGTGAGATTACTCTGCTTGGTCAAAACGTTAACTCGTATGGCCGTGACCTTTACGGCAAGCCTCGTTTTGCAGAGCTTTTGCGTGCAGTTGGTCAGACAGGCGTTGAGCGCATTCGTTTTACCTCGTCAAATCCAAAAGATCTTACTGACGAGACTATTGCGGCTATGAAAGAAACTCCAGCTGTCATGCCTCACCTTCATCTTGCGGTTCAAAGCGGATCCACACGCGTTCTTAAGAAGATGAACCGCAGTTATACACGAGAAGAGTACTTGGACGTGGTTTCTCGTCTTCGTGCGGCTATTCCAGGACTGGCGCTTTCAACTGACATTATTGTTGGCTTCCCAGGAGAGACCGAGGAAGACTTTGAAGATACGCTTTCTTTGGTCAAAGAGGCTGGTTACTCTTCTGCGTACACCTTTATTTACTCTAAGCGTCCAGGAACTCCTGCGGCAAAGTATGAGGACAATACGCCTCACGAGGTCATTCAGGAGCGCTTTGACAGACTTGCCGAGCTTGTTGCTCAGCAGGCACATGACGCTAACCAGGTAGATTTGAATACTACTCAGGCAGTTCTTGTTGAAGGCACTTCCAAGCGTGACGATTCTGTCATGGTGGGACATAGCGAGAAGAACCAAACAGTGCACTTCAATCTGCCAGAGGGTTATACACCAGAAGATCTTATCGGCAAAATTGTTGATGTTCATATTGATGAGGCTCGTACCTGGTATTTGCGTGGAACCATGGAGTCTGATCCACGATGAGCTCCCATGGCTCGGTTATCTGCATTGTAGGTCCCACGGCTTCGGGCAAAAGCTCCTTGTCTGAGCTGGTAGCCAAGAAGCTTGAGACTTCTGTCATTTCTGTTGATGCAATGCAGGTCTACCGTGGCATGGATATTGGAACTGCTAAAACTCCTGTTGAGGAGCGAGAAGTTCCTCTTCTCATGGTAGATTGTGCCAACATTTCAGAAGAATATTCTGTCCAGATGTTTCAAGTGGCAGCCCGTGAAGAAGCTCATAAGCTTATTAGAGCTGGTAAAGCACCTGTATTCTGTGGCGGAACGGGTCTTTATCTTGATTCGATTATCGACCAGATGGAGTTTCCCTCTGGGTCAGTTGAGTCTCCTGTACGTACTCGTTATGAAAAGCTTGCAGAAGAGCTTGGTGCTGAGGGCTTGCACGAACTTCTCGCCACAAAAGATGCAGCAAGTGCAGAGCTTATCCATCCAAATAACGTACGACGCGTTGTAAGGGCTTTAGAGCTCTTGGAAGAGGGCAAGTCGTATGCAACTCATCATGAGGGCCTAAAGGCTCATACACCGTACTTTGACGCCCAGATATGGGGTCTTACGATGGACCGTCAGCGTCTTTATGAGCGAATAAACCTCCGAGTTGACCTTATGTTTGAGCAAGGGCTTGTTGAAGAGGTTCAAGCGCTTATTGAGTCAGGTCTCTCTGAAAATTGCACGGCTGGGCAGGCAATTGGCTACAAAGAGTTCTTTGCGTATTTTGCTGGTGAACAGTCGCTTGAACAAACGCGTGAGCTTATTAAGCAGCACACCAGGCAGTATGCTAAGCGCCAAATTTCTTGGCTTAAACGAGATGGTCGAGTCAGGTGGCTTGATATGGATCAGCTTTCGCCTGAGGAAGCCCTCAAGCTGATTCTTGCACAGCATTCTGACGTACAATGCCAGTAGGACGCATCAAAACTAACGTATTTACCTAGTCTTAGATGGGGAGTTTATGGGTCGTTTTGTTCCATTTGATACCGCTCCTAAAGTTGAACGAGCAATTCTTGTAGGCGTTGATTGTGGTAAAAGCGATTGGTCGCTTGAAGAATCAATGGACGAGCTTGAGCGTCTGACCCAAACTGACGGCGCTGAAGTCTTTATGCGTCTTACGCAAAAACTTGATGCGCCCGTTCCTAAGACGTTTATTGGTAAAGGTAAAACCGAAGAGCTTGTTTCCCTGGTGAGAAACACCAATACTGACGTTGTCATCTTTGATGATGAGCTCACACCTTCTCAGCAATCTAACCTAGAAAAATTGCTAGGTGAGCCTGTTAAAGTCATTGACCGAACAGCGCTGATTCTTGATATTTTTGGTATTCACGCGCGCACTAAAGAAGGTCGACTTCAGGTACAACTTGCGCAGCTTCAGTACGTACTTCCAAGGCTTCGCGGCATGTGGAGTCACCTAGTAGGCGAGCAAACTCGCGGTGGTATTGGTAGCCGTTTTGGTCAGGGTGAGAGCCAGCTTGAGGTTGACCGTCGTCTTATTAGAAAGCGTATTTCAACTCTTAAAAATGAGCTCAAGCAGCTCAGCCAAAGGCGAGAAGTTCAGTCAAAGTCCAGGTGGAATTCTGGAACGTTTAGTGTCTCACTTGTTGGTTATACCAATGCCGGTAAGTCAACTCTTCTGAATCAACTCACAGGCGCGGATGTATACGCAAAAGACGAGCTCTTTGCAACTCTTGATCCAACTACCAGAGCACTTTCTCTTGATGAAGGAAGAAAGATTGTTCTTACCGATACTGTTGGATTTATTCAAAAACTTCCAACTAATCTGATTGAGTCCTTTAAATCTACACTGGTTGAAGCTCAAGAAGCTGATCTTCTGCTACTGGTCGCTGATGCAACTGACAAGAATCTTTCTAAAGAAATTGCAGTTGTTCGTAGTATTTTGAAAGATATTGAGGCCGATAAAAGCGATCAAATTCTTGTTCTTAACAAGGTTGATTTACTCTCTGAGCAAGAACTTCAAATGCTAAAAGCGCTCTACCCAGACGCTGTATTTATTTCTGCTCAGGAAGGCACGGGCATTAACGGTCTTCTCCACAAGATTCAAGAAATAGCTAGCGCTGGCGACAAAGTGATTAGTGCACTTATCCCGTTCAATAAAGGTGCTCTTGTTAAGTCTGTTCACGAGAGATGCCAGCTTCTGCACGAGCAATACGTAGCTGAAGGTCTTTTGCTATCAGTTAAAGCCGATACCTATATGCAGGCACTTTTAGAGCCTTATGTGGTGTCAGAGGACGATATTCTGACTGACGAATAAGGCAATGAGCAGCAAAATTGGTTGGTGCAAAATATAAACGATAAGCGAATGTTTTCCCATCTCTGTTATAAGGGGGAGGGAAAATGTTTTCATCCAGTTAGGATAGCCTTCTGCTTTGAGCTGTCTGTTAAACGCAGCTCCACTTACATACAAGAACAAATAGGGGAGCAATGGATAGTAATCTCCAGATGAAAAAGTTGGAGAAGGAAATCCCGCCCAGGCTAAATACGGTGTTTGATACAACTCTTTAGGTAATGAGAAAACCATGTTACCTATACCAATGTGACCTGCAGACATTGGAATGCAGATAACAAATAACAACAGAAAAAGAATTGCTGCTGCATACCCTTTGGGCGGATTAGCGAAACGTGAAATAAGAGCTTCTACCAAGGTGCATGAAGCCATGCAGAAGAAAATTCCAAAGTTAATAGGAGTATCAATATTCGCAAAGGTAGTAGCTGCGAATATTGCAAGAGCAACAAGACCGTAAACTCCTGCTCGCTTAAAAGAATTTTTTGAAAAAGCGCACATGCAGCCAGCAATAAAAATAAAGGGATACGAAATTGAAGGCACCCAAATTTGCATGACTAAAGGAGTAAACCACGTAAGCTTGATGTGAGAGATAAAGAACAAATCATAGGTAAAGTGAAACAGTATCATTGATACCACTGAGATTCCTCGAATAGTATCAAAGAAAGTTACTCTACCTTTGGATTGTTCTAATTCCACACCCATACTGTGACTATGAAATTGATCTAATAAGTGCAGTAACCCTACCTAAAATGACAGGATTCTGTACGTAGATTGGCTCCATAAAATCGTTTTCTGGCTGAAGACGAATACGATTATTTTCTCTATAGAATGTCTTAACAGTCGCAGAGTCATCAATGAGAGCAACAACGATTTCTCCGTCATGGGCATCTTGCTGCTCTTTTACAACAATATAATCGCCATCAAAAATACCAGCGTTAATCATTGATTCTCCACGTACGCGAAGAATGAAAGAGCTTGAATCTCCAACAATGCTTGTTGGAAGAGATAGAGATTCCTCAACGTTTTGCTCAGCAAGAATAGGTGTGCCTGCGGCAACACGTCCTACAAGAGGAAGACTAATGACATTATTAGCTACATCTTGCGTTACTGGAGCGAGCTTTGCTGCGTCAGAAGTGCTAGAAGCCTGGGGAACAATCTTCATAGTACGAGGCTTCTTTGGGTCTCTATCAATAAGGCCAAACTGCTCCAGGACCTTTAGATGCATATGGACAGTTGAAGGAGATGCAAGATTAACAGCAGCACCAATCTCTCTTACTGAAGGGGGATAGCCGTGTTGATCTGTGTATGAACAGATGTATTCATAAATTGCTGCCTGACGCTTGCTGAGTTTGCCCTTTGGCATATGAGCCTCCTTTTTCTTTTTAGTAATAATACACGTGTTCTAAAAATTAATCAAACGAATGTTCTATTTTTTCTTGACACGAACAAATGTACTACATATTATTAGTACAAACGTTCGGACATGACTTTTTGTCCGGTGTATTAGATATAACTAGTTCCGTAAAAACTATTACGGAAGGAAATGATATGAGGCGTATGTATCAGTCAAAGATGTATCAGGTTAACGGCACTTCAGCACTTGCTTCTTATAAGCCTGCATTCAAGGTTATTGAAGGCGGCGCAAAGAAGGGTTCCGTTGCACCTCAGCTTGAGGAAGTCTCTTACGTAAAGACGCTGACAAACAAAGAAGCGTTTATTGCAGGTCTTATTGTTACTGCATCATTTATTCTGATGTTTGCGGTTTCTTTCCTTCGTACAACTGCCCTTAATTCATTTGCAACATCTGTAATGGATAGTGCTTCACAAACAATTACCGTTCAGAGCAATGATACGCTGTGGTCAATTGCAGAAAGCAACCCAATTGAGGGCGTCTCCACAGAGCAGCAAGTAAGTTGGATTAGAGAAAGAAACAATCTCGATTCTTCTCTTTTAAGAGCTGGACAAACTCTAGAGATTCCTTCTGTATCTAAATAGTAAATATTTATGTAAATTTCTCTCGGAATTCTGTGTTGATAGCACTCAATACCTGCGTAAAATGGTATCTTCCTTTTATACGAAAAAAGGGGATTCCATGCGTTGTCCAAAATGCGGTCACGAAGAGTCAAAGGTTATTGATTCTCGATCATCTGAGAATAACGATGCCATTAGAAGGCGTCGCGAGTGCATGTCCTGTAAGTTTCGTTTTACAACCTATGAGCGTTTAGAAGAAATTCCTATTACTGTTGTTAAGAAAGACGGTCATAAGGAGCCTTTTGATAGACAGAAGCTTATGAGAGGTCTTGTTGCTGCAACAGTAAAGAGAGATATCTCTGTAGCTTCTCTTGATCATTTCATTGATGGTATTGAGTCTCAGATTAGAGATAAGGGTCAATACGAGATTAAATCTGAAGACCTTGGAAGCATTGTGCTTAAAAACCTAGTTATGCTCGATAAAGTTGCATACATTAGGTTTGCTTCTGTCTATAGAGACTTCAAAGATGTTGATGAATTTAGCGCAGAATTAAGGAGCCTGAATTAATGAGCAATTTTGACATCCAGCTACCTATTAAACGACTTGATCCTACGGTTGAACTACCTTCGTACGCCTATACAGGAGATGCTGGATTAGATCTTAGAAGTGCTGAAGATGTTGATCTTGCTCCTTTTGAGCGCAAACTTATTTCCACTGGTTTAGCTATTGCAATTCCTGATGGATATGCAGGATTTGTACAGCCAAGAAGTGGCCTTGCACTTAAAAAGGGCCTTTCTATGGCAAATACTCCAGGCCTTATTGATGCTCATTATCGCGGTGAGCTTAAGGTTTGCGCCATTAACCTTGATAGCAAAGAAACTATTCATATTGAGCGCGGCGAGCGTATTGCGCAGCTTGTGATTCAACAGGTTCCTGTTGTACAGCTTGTCGAGGTTGATGAGCTTGATCAGACTGATCGTGGTACAGGCGGTTTTGGTTCAAGCGGAGTTCAGTAATTTCTTATTTTGGTGATAAGCGCTGCGGCGTTTGCATAAAGGAAAAGCCTCTTTAGGAAGGAAGAGCTTAATGGAGAAGTTCTTTAAGGTAGCTGAGCGTGGCAGTAATCCCGCTCAAGAGTTTAGGGCTGGAATTACTACATTCCTCGCAATGGCATACATTATTGCAGTAAACCCAGCTCTTCTTGCTGCTGCAGGAGTTCCAGTTTCGGCAGCTATTACTGCTACCTGTCTTGGTGGCGGCATCATGACCATTTTGATGGGTCTGTTCTCTAACCGCCCACTTGCTTGCGCATCTGGTATGGGTGTAAACGCTGTTGTAGCTTTCTCTCTTACTCCAATTACTGGTGGAGATTGGCACGCATCAATGGCAGTAATCTTCATTGAGGGTATTGCTATTCTTCTTTTAGTTCTCTGCGGCCTTCGTGAAGCAATCATGGATGCAATCCCTGTAAACCTACGCCACGCAATCTCTGTTGGCCTAGGTCTTTTTATTGCCATGATTGGTCTCAAGAACAGTGGCATTATCGTTGCTAATGAGTCCACCCTTGTTGCTCTTGGCGATATCTTCTCTCCAACCTTTATTGTTGGTGTAATTTCCATTGTTGCAACAGTTGTTCTTTACTCTGCTCGCGTTAAGGGCTCCCTGCTTATCGGCATCATTCTTGCTGTCCTTGCTGGTATTCCTCTTGGTGTTACCGCAAGCCCTACAGGCATTGTTTCTGGTCTTGATTTCTCCACCTTTGGTGCACCATTCTTGACCGATAGTGCTGGTGTTATGGGTATTGTTAAGGCTCTGACAACCCCAGTTCTTCTTGTCTTTGCATTCTCTCTGATGATGTCCGACTTCTTCGATACCATGGGTTCTGCTATGGCTATTGCTAAGCAGGGAGACTTCCTCACTGAGGATGGCAACGTTAAGGACATCAAGCAGATCCTTATTGTCGACTCTGCTGCAGCTGCTGCAGGTGGTTTCTTTGGTGCTTCTTCCATTACCACCTTTATTGAGTCTGCATCTGGCGCTGCTGACGGTGGCCGTACTGGTCTTTCTTCTATCTTCACCGGTCTGCTCTTTATTGCAGCAGCATTTATTGCACCTCTCATTTCTATCGTCAGCTCTGCAGCTACCTGTGGTGCACTGGTCCTCGTCGGCTTCCTGATGATGTCTGAGGTTACCGAGATTGATTGGAACGATCTTCTTGAGGGCTTCCCAGCATTCATGGTTATCGCTGGTATTCCAATGACCTATTCAATCTCTGACGGCATTGGCTTTGGCTTCATCTTCTACGTTGTTGTTGCTCTTGTAACTGGTAACGTTAAGAAGGTTAAGCCTCTGATGTGGGTTGCAACTCTTGCGTTTGTTGCTTACTTCATCATTGCTAACTAGTTTTTAGTATTAGGGGAGCGCGTTCAAGATGGGGGTCTTGGCGCGCTTCTTTTTTATTTATGAATAGATTGTGTACAATCTAATTTTTAGGGATAACTGATAATGATTGTCCCAGTAGGGTATAACAAAGCCAGTTACGATTTATACGATTGGAGCCAATCATGGCAGACGTTATTACTAAAGACCTTGTGATTGTTGGTGGCGGTCCTGCAGGACTTTCAGCGGCAATTTATGCAAAACGCGCTCTTCTCGATACTGTTGTTTTAGAGAAACAGGCGGTAGGTGGCCAGGTCATCACCACAACTGAGGTTGAGAATTATCCTGGTATGCCAAACACTGATGGCTTCACTATTACCGATACCCTTCAGAAGCAGGCTACAGACCTGGGCGCAGAGATTGTCATGGCCAATGTTCTTTCTATTGTTAAGAATCCAGAGACTAATCTCTTTGTGCTGGAGACATCTGAGGGAACGTATCACGCAAAGGCCGTCATTGTTTCTGGTGGCGCTAATCCTCGCCACGCTGGTTTTACCAACGAAGAGAAATTCACTGGCAAAGGTGTTTCTTACTGCGCTACCTGCGACGGTATGTTCTATCGCAGTAAGCAGGTATTTGTTATCGGCGGCGGCAACACCGCTGTAGAGGAGTCTCAGTTCCTGGCTCGCTTTGCTGACAAAGTAACTCTTATTGTCCGCAAAGATCACCTAAGAGCTAATGCAACTGCAATTAAGCAGTTCGAGGAGAATCCTAAGACAGAGATTCGCTATCTGACCAGCATTACTGCAGTTGATGGTAATGATTTGCTTACTTCCATCACCTTCCGTAATAACCAGACGGGAGAAGAGCACACAGAGACCTTTGATGAGGGCAGCTTTGGCGTCTTTGTCTTGGTAGGTCGTGTGCCTTCAACCGAGCTTCTAACCGACCTCGTAGACCTTGATGAGCAGGGATATGTCCTTGCAGACGAGCGTATGGCTACTAAGACACCTGGTCTCTTTACCGCAGGAGACCTCAACAAGAAGCCGCTGCGTCAGATTATTACTGCAGCAGCAGACGGTGCCATCGCTGCAACTTCTGTTGCATCTTATCTTGGACAGCCTGTCGAGGGCTAAGAGTTTCTCGATAAGAAGCTTTAAAGTTTTATACCAAAAGGGGACCGCAAATAATTACGGTCCCCTTATTATTTCTATGGCGAGAAGAACTGTTAAAGATCAATCCAATATCTCTGTGTAAGTACATCGTCCTCGTCAAGAACTTCGTTTTCGAGTATTCCGCCGTTATTGATAATAGACTTTGCCGATCCGATATTATCTTTACGACAGCACATGAGAACACGCTCGATGCCAAGTTTCTTGCATTCTTTGAGCGCAAACGCAATCATTGCTGTTGCATAGCCTTTTCTTCTCTCACTTGGTCGAATCCCATTACCAATGTGTCCACCACTATGTAAAAGCTCTTCAGTAAGAGAATGGCGAATATTTACTGCTCCAACAAAAATATTTTTATCATAGTCATAGCAAAAGAGGGTTGTTGTAGGCACTCGACCAGCTGGAACGGGTTCCTTTACGTCTAGTTGTTCTAGATAGTTTGTAAAGTCATGGTAATCAAATCTAAAAATGCGTCTTGGGGATGGATTTGTATGATTTGTCTCGATATCATGTTTCCACTCATCAAGCATCTCTATGAGCTGTGCTTTATTTTCTTCAGTTGGTTTTATAAGAGCGATCTTCATGTAACTCCTTGAGATAATTAAATTTTTAGTTAAACCGTAATTTCAATTTGATTGTCTTCAAGGGCAATAATGCAACTTTCATAATAGCCATCTCCGGTTGTTCTTGGTCCGCTGATGACTTCATAGCCGTCTGCTTTCAACTCTGCAGTGAGGGTATCTACCGTTTCTTTGCTTCCTACGCTAAACGCGATATGAGCGTATCCCGTGCGGTTTATCTCTTTTGGTAGATCCGACATGTTAGGTTTGTTCATGATTTCGAGTCGTGCGCCTTTTTCGAAGGAGAGGAAGTATGAGCGAAAATCCGTTTGTGGATTATGATAGCCGTCGTTAGATGTTGCTCCAAAGTACTTTACAAAAAACCGTCGAGCACTCTCTAAATCGTTTACATACAGTGCGATATGTTCAATTCTCATGGCTGTCTCCGAAAATCTATGACTGCATTTTGTTCTTCTAGTCAATAACGCCCAGCGTAATCACTCTTTGCTACAGCAGTCCATTTTCTGATGAATTTTGTTTTAGCTTCTGTATAAGCATCTCTATTGTGTTCAAATTGTTTCCATAAACCCAATTTCAACGTTTCGTATTCTTTTGCAATCTGTGGATGGTCTTTCAGGTAATCTCGAAAATACAGTTCATCGTTATCTCCGACATATCGGAGATGAATGTGAAAGACCTTATCGGCAAACCCATTTTTAGTATAACCAGAGTTCAAAGATATTCTGCAATCTTCCGTTGACATTCGCAGAAGTCCACTGCGTTCGATAAGTTGCGCAATACATTCGATATTAGAATCTGTTGAAATTTCAACAAGAACGTCGACTATATCTTTTGCCCATATTCCAGGAACTGCGGTACTACCAATATGACTAATCCTCTTTATAGAGTGTTTAGGTAAAATATATTGTAGCTTGGCTTCCATTTCACTATAAAATGCATCCCATTTGTCATTGCGCTCGACAAGAAATATTGGGAAAAGTTCTCATAATTCGTTCAGAGACATTTCTGACAGTTCTTTTTCTACTTTCATAGTTTTCTTTTCTTTCTTTGATAGTCTCCTAAATTTGTCTTGATATATTACTTTTTCTTCGCCACAAAGTAGTATCGATGAATTTTTCCCTTGATTACGCCATCTTGCTCAATAATTTTCTGAGCTTTAAAGAGGTTCTCTTGGTATTTTTTGACTTCAAAGTATGGAAATTCCCAGTCGATGATTCTTGCAAACCAAACAAGAGCACCTACATCATAAAATTCTATTGGCCTATAGGCTTCAGCTTCCTCAATAATGTCAAATCCATTATTTATTAATTCTTGTCTGGCAATACTTAAATAAGCTTTAGGAAAGGGAAGTTCGATATCTCCTAGTAGAAGCTCTACCAGGTCCCTGTCATTCTCAGCGCCAACCTGTTGCGTAAGAAACATACCCCCACTTTTAAGAATTCTTTTTAGTTCTTGTATGTTATATTTACCGTGTCTGTTGGTAACAAGATCAAAGTAATCATCTTCAAACGGAAGCTCATCTCCTCCGTCAGCTGCCTTAAAGTCTATCCCTAAAGGAAGGAGTCTCTCTTCACACAGTTTGATGTTTGGAGCATAACCTTCAATTGCTGCAGTCTGTTTAGGATTGGTGAGAAAAGACAAAAGAAATTCTCCACCACCCGTTTCCATATCTAATAGATAATCAGTATCGTGTAGATAGGATTTGATGATACTTCCAAAGTCCCATGGAAGATCATCCTCTTCTTTATATCTGTTCCTAATATGTGAGAAATCCCATCCCTTGATATGAGCAATTTCTTGTTCATGAAGCCATTGGGCGAGAAGTGCTTGTTTTTCCATAGTATGTTTCCTTAAGACCGTGATTTTCGGATGTACAATTATTATATATCGTTTGACTGTATAGAAGGATTTTTACCTAATCTACCTGCATATTTATTGTATTTATGCAGGTAGATTGCTTATTTTTTATAAAAGGGGAGTAAAAGGTTAAAATCATACGATGAAGCATAAGACAGTGTAATTTTGTAGCCATCAATACATTGAATATATAAAGCTCTGTGATTAAGTTATTTCAAGATGATTTATCAATATGTATTACTATAAAAACGTTCAGTTCTAAAAATTAGTTTTAGAGAGAGATACAAAGAAAGTCATTTTATAAATAAAAGATTCAGTATTGTCGCCAACTTATCAAATTGAATAATCATCAAATTTATCATGTCATCAAATATAGTTTATAGAGCTGTAGGTGTAATTACTCATAAGTAATTAATATCGTGGCTTAGAGAGGCTCTCAGAGGCTCATTTTTTGGGTAATAATAATGCGATTGAGGCTCTGTATACTATTGCAGTTGATACTATTTAAATAATAGTATATAAAAGTCTGATAATCGATATTATGTAAACTAATGAATTGCAGAATAAGGAGAAGGATTTTGAGCCCCTCTCCTTTACTGTAGTGTGTACGACAGCGATAAGCGCTATACCGATGAGTCAGTCATGACATTCAATTTAATCATGACATCGCTCTCATACAGTTCATCATAAATAACAAGAATCTTATCCAGCGCCATCAATTCAGTTTGGCCGGTTGGAATAATTTCTAAGCCCGCTCGATCAATAGTTACAACCCTCACTTTGTCGGGCCATGGGATATCTTGGAGCAATTTGCCCTCAACGGGACTTCCTTGGCCAACAGTGAACTCATGAAGGATTTTCTCGCCAGAATTAAGTGTTGGTTTAGACTCCCCTTGCTGAGAAGCCAAGAATTCTGCAAGTAAATGCTCGTAGAATGGGTCAACACGCAGGATATTTGCGGTTACGTAGGACACAATTGCAACTGCAGACATGGCCATAAGAGCCTCAAGAGAGCCTGTGAGCTCAAATATGAGCACTACTCCGGTGACGGGCGCTCTCACTGCCCCGGCAAAAATGCCTGCAACGCCCATAGCAATAAAGTTAGGTGCATATGCCATGGGAATACCAAAAATATGGGTAGCTACCAGGGCAAACAGTGTTCCAACCAGTGTTCCCATGACAACCATTGGAAAGAGAGTTCCGCCAGGCGTTCCAGCAGCAAAACATGTTGTGGTAAAGAAATATTTCCCCAGTAAAAGCGCTATAACCATGAGCTCGGTAAGTGTTGCTGGCTCTTTGATTTTCTCGATAATGGCGTCACCACCACAAAGAAGATCTGGCCAGATAAAAGCCATAATTCCAGCTAGCATGAATGGAATAATGAGCCTCGAGAAAGGCGCAAACTTAGTTATCTTTTTGTACAGCCCCTGGGCAAAGAACATTCCCTTATTGTGGAGCGCTCCTAATAAACCACAGATAAAACCAACGATAAGAACAAATGCAAAGTCGACATGAGGTAATGGTGCTACGTAAGGAAGCTGAAGGACAGGCTTCATGCCAAGGACGTTAGAAACAAGGAAGTCAGCGCCTACTGATGCGGTCATTGCCGAGATAATCAGTGGAGCATGAAACTCTTTCTGGATCTCTTCAATAGCAAAAAGTGTGCCGGTCAGAGGGGCATGAAAAGCAGCTGACATACCCGCAGCAGCGCCACAGGTTACCAGAAGACGTTCTTCTCCCCTTTTGCGTTTAAGAAATTTTGAGACCGCTTTACCAGAAACAGCGCCTAACTGGACTGCTGGGCCTTCTCGACCCATAGAAAGGCCACCAAAGGCAACTAGAACGCCCTGGATAAACTTAACAGGAAGAACTCGATACCAAGGCATATCGGCAGATCCCATGACCTCAGCATTGGTCTGAGGGATTCCAGAGCCAGCGGTGTAGGGCTCAAACTTCATGAGTAGGCAAACGGCCACCATAAGAATGAGCAGAACACCAAACCAGAGAGCCATATAAGGCCAATTACCTGCGATTGATTGAGTAATGGAGCGCATTTGAGCTTCTGCAAAAGAAAGACAAAGGCGATACAGCGTGACTACGCCGCCACCCAGAAGGCCAACAAGCAGGCCTTCTCCAATAAGGGCTACCTGAAATCTACGAGAAAAGTGACGTTCAATAATGTTTGTCTTATGTTTGAGATGAAACGCCACAATCTCCCCTAGCAGTCTATGGTTAATAAAAAAGCACGTAAAGCGTACTTGGATATTGTACGACTTTACGTGCGTGAGTTAAAACTGTGTACAGAAATTGTACGTTAGCCGGAGAATGGTCCTCCACCATAGCAAGCATAAACAGGACCCTCGATAACACCAACAGACTCGTTAGCAGCGTGAATCATGCGGCCACCGCCAATGTAGATTCCAACGTGCTCATAGCCTGCACGAGTAAAGATGATATCGCCATAGTTAAGCTCATCCATAGAATCATGCCAGTTACCAGCAGCGCGAATAGCACGGCCAATGGTTCCTGCGGTACCTGCACGGTAGCCGAGGAAGCAGTAATAGACCAGACCACCACAGTCAAAGCCAGAAGCAGGAGAAGCTCCGCCCCAAACGTATGGATAGCCAATGCAAGCATAAGCTGTAGCAACGCCACCGCCTGCAGCTGGGTAGCCACCGCCACCGCCGGAGTATGATGACCCACCACCAGAATTAGAACTGCTGCTGGAGCTACTAGAGCTGCTGGAGCTAGAAGAGCTTGAGGAGCTTGAACTTGAAGAGCTGGAGCTGGAATCGTTAGAGGAGCTATCGTTAGACTCTGAGCTGTTAGAAGGAGTCTCACGAGTAACAGTCTCAATTGCATAAGCAACGTTGTTGTTAGCTGATGCAGCCTCCTGAGCAGCAAGCTGAGCTTTTACCTCAGCATCAAGGGAGTCATAGTAAGCCTTAGCCTCTGCAACCTGGCTCTGAAGACCATCTGCGGTGGTCTTCATCTCAGCGACCTGAGCCTGAAGGTTCTCCTGCTCAGCTTGAAGCTCAAGCTGCTGAGCCTGAAGCTGGTCACCAAGAGCCTTGACGGTATTAATGGAGTCAGCCTCCTGCTTGCTGGTGCGGTCCATATAGTAGACGCGGCTGACAAAGTCCTCTGGGCTCGATGCTCCAAGGAGGAAGTCCAAAGTCTCCTGTGGGCCTGCCTTATAAGCACTCTTCATTGCTGCAGAAAGGACAAGACGCTGCTTATTGAGCTGGTCTGTAGTCTCTGCAATCTGCTCCTGAACCTCACCGATTTTGTTGTTGGTGGCGTCAAGTGCATAGGTTTTCTCGTTAAGGTTATCCATGGCCTCTGCAAGAGCTGCACCAAGAGAGTCTAGCTGGGCAGATGCGGCCTCAAGATCGCTTTGTGGGTCTGCGAATAGCTTGGCTGGGGTAAGCAGCGTAGCAGCTACACCAAGACCTGCAAATAAGAGAGCGTCTCGTCTTGTGAAAGATCGGCGCTGTGACATATAAGCTCCTTCCGCAAAGCACGAAATCAATTGTTCAACGTGTTGCTTTGCTTTGCCATCTAGGATAGCTCATTTGATAAAAAATCAAAGTCAACTCGCCGATTTCTTAGCGAGAAACCCGTGTAAACAGGAAGCTACCCTATCGAGTATTTGAATAGTTTACCCCGAAAATGACATTTCATACAAATTCCAAAGACTATTTGTGCAGTTATATAGTATGGAGCAGGCAAATATCATTGTATAAATTTATCTTTGACCTGCAATTATGGAGAAATTCTATGTATTGTAAACAAGTTTACTGTGATTAACAAAATGCTTATGTAAATAAGACAAATGGCTGACAAGCACGTAGTCTTGCCAGCCAAAATTATCAGGTTAAAGTAAGTCTGATGTAAGTGATTTAGCTTATTGAACCTTAATAAGGGTGTAGACCTCTTGGTCAAAGCACTTGCCAATAATCTCCCTTGGGTGCAGGTAGCAAAGCTCAAGCGCAAATGCAAAGCCAGCTACTTTTGCACCGGCCTTCTCGGCAAGTTGAGCACAAGCAACGCAGGTGCCGCCAGTAGCAACCAGGTCATCAGCAATAAGAACAACATCGTCAGAAGTAAGAGCATCGGTGTGAATTTGAAGCTCGCTGGTACCGTACTCCAGGTCATAAGCCTGCGCGTAGACCTCACGAGGCAGTTTGCCTGGCTTACGAGCAGGAACAAAGCCTGCGCCCAGTTTGTAGGCTACAGGGGTTCCAACAAGAAAACCACGAGCCTCAGCACCAATAACCTTGGTGATTCCTGCATCAGCAAAGTGCTCTGCAATGTCATCAACAACTGCGTGGAAGCACTCAGGATCTTTAAAAAGTGGAGTTACATCTTTAAAGATAACGCCTGGCTCTGGATAATCAGGAATGCTAATGATATGACTCTCATAATCATACGTAGACACAATGTCCTCACATTCAATATCAAAATCAATGAATAGTTATATATACCTAGATTACTCGTCTAGATGCATATCCTTAAAAGATTCACGAACTAATTTAGTGATAAGTTCATTTCTAACCGCATTGGTGAGGCCTAACATGCGGGTCAGAGCAGCCATAAACTTCTGACGAGTCTCGTCAGTATGGTCAACTTCAACTCCCCCGCCTTTTTTAGCGTATACGACAAGCGACTTGGCAAACATACTAGATTCTCGGTTTGCAGCCATAACGTATTGACGCAGGTTCTTGGGCTCAAAACCAAAGTGACGAAGTTCGCTACAAAGGCGAATCAGTGTAAGGTCCTTACCATCTACAAGGTCTCTACCATGAGGAGAGCGCTTTAAAGCAATAACGCCTGCTTCGGAAAGCTGACGAACAAAGCCTACAGAGCATCCCACAATTTCTGGGATGCGATCAATAGCGTGATATTTCTGAACTACCTCAGGGTCATCTACAGGTACAACAATGGCATCAGCATGCGTAGCACCAAGAATTGCTTGAGACACTTGCTTTCCATCAAGCTGAGGTTGAGCCTGGCGAGAAGAACTTTGATCTTCAGGTGCAGCCTGAGCCTCAGCTCCAGTTGCCTCATCAGTCTGAACTTTGACCTGTTGTTCAGCTTCAGGGTTTTTATCTTGCCTATCAAGCTCTTCTCTAATAACTGAGAGTGGCATAAAACGGCTTTTTTGCAGATACAGAATAGTCTCAAGTCGCTTAACGTCTTTTTGGGAATACAGGCGATAGCCACCAGCTGTCCTGGTAGGGGTTAGCAAGCCTTCATCCTGCAGATATCTGACTTTAGAAACACTCAAGTCAGGATAGAGAGTCTGTAATTTCTTGACTACTTTACCAATGGTAAGAAAGCCTGAATCAGCCATAAAGCTATCCTTTAACCTTAAGCTGAAACTCTGCTGGTATGGAAGACCATGCGGAAGGTGCCAATTTGAATAGTTGAACCATCGCGCAAGGTAGCCTTGTTAATAATGGCACCATCGACCCAGGTACCATTGAGAGAATCAAGGTCTTCAATAGTTGCATAGCCAAGAGCAAGATTAGAGAGATCAATGGTGGCATGATTTCTGGAAACTGTCATATCGTTCAAGAAAACACTGCTCTTTGGGTCTCTACCAAGAGAAATCTGAGGTAAATTGAGCTCAAAAGTTTGACCAGTCTGTGGTCCCTTGACAATAGTAAGGACAGGGTGAGCTGGCTTTTGTTGAGCCATAAGGTCTGGAACCGTAGCGTCAGCTGATGGCATGCGGAAAATCTCTGTTGAGTCTGGTGACTGCTGTTTGATGTCGTCAGTTGACATGGTTTCTCCTTAATTTGGTTACAAGATAATAATAACGCTTAACGACACGCAATGCAGTCCATTTCGATGAGCGCACCAAGGGGCAACGCAGAAACCTCAACAACTGCCCTGCCAGGTGCAGGAAGAACAAAGTACTGCCTGTAAATCTCGTTTACCTTAGGCAAATCATTGATATCAGCAAGGTAGATAGTTGTTTGAGCAACATCAGAAAGGGTACATCCTGCCTCTGCCAGAATTGACTGAGCAAGATGAATGACACGAGTAGTCTGCTCTTCAATTCCTCCGTCAATGAGCTCCTTTGGGTCTTCTGCAGAAACCGCAATTTGACCTGTGACAAATACCAATCTACCCGCAGTAGTACCCTGAGAGTATGGTCCCATAGGAGCTGGAACGCCTACCGCATTAATCGCATATTTCATAGAAGATCACCCCTTGCGCCAATGAAATCATCAGAGGCTCTAAGTAAACCCCAACCCTCAAGTTTATCTTTAGCTACTACTACTTTAGTGTTACTTGCAAGTTCTGAAAACCATGGAAGATATGTTTTTAGACCTTCAATGAGCTGCTTATAGCCAAGAGGATGAACCGTCTCAAAAGAAAGCAGGCTCCTATATAGAATTACCGTATGTACTGGAGGAACCATAACCAGATAGGCGGGAACTTTCTTGGTTGAAACATTGGCCACAAGAGCAGGGATTGTTTGGTCAAGCATAAGATTACAAAGCCTTGAGTCTTCTGGAAGCTTCTGTTCTCCCAGGTAGTCCATAAGGATCTTCTTGGCCTTTTTACCAGCAAGAAGAAGCGGAGTAAGCAGCGGAGTTGCATCTTCCAAAGACACTTCTGCATAAGGAGCTACACCGTTTTGCTCGACTGACGCAATGATAGAAAGCCACTCGTCTAGAACAAGAGAGCGCTCAGATGCATCAAGTACCACGTACTCGTTTTGACCAGAGCGTGCGAGAAGACCGATGGAAGACAGAGATCCGTCTCCCGTAAGTGCACACTCAAATGAAGTCTCTCCTACCTCAAGCTGTTTACCTGCAAAGACAGCTTCCACAAAATTTTGAGCTGATGTACCACTCACCAGCGTGTAGCCGATACCACTCAGGTCAATAAGAGCGCAATCTTTCAGAGCTTCCTCAAGGGGTTTCTCGCCATAGAAAGATTGGGCTAAGTTGAAGCCTTCTGTTGAGGTTGAGAATTGTGCACCAAGATACTCAAGCTCGGTATGAAGGATAGAGCGTTTCTGCTCAGACATTAGTTTCTCCCAAAGAGATACGGAGCAACCGAATACAGGTCAAAGAGGTTGTAGGCCGGAATAGTCCACAGCGTCAGATGTGCCTGGGTAATGGTGGTGCCTACCTGTGCGGAATCTTGGGACCAGTCAGTTGAAGAAATCAGCTGGTTGTTAGCTACTGGATAGTTGGGAGAAAGCATGGAGGTCTGGTAGGTGAAGTCTTTAGAGCCAGGCCATGCCATATACGTAGTAGAAGTTGATGGTTTAACCACTGCAGAGAGCAAGAAGTTGTCCTCACTCGTACGAATCTGCACAATCTGGTCGGTTCGCTGGATGCTTACGCGATTGTAATTACGATAAGCCCAGTTCATCAGAATGGCGGTATCGTCAAAACGACCTTGTGTAGTCTCACAACCAAGCACGCAGGTGTAGAGCGTAATGTTTCCACGCTTTGAAGCGCCCAAGAAGGCAGTACCAGAGTCTTCAGCACCTGTTTTAATGCCGAGAAGACCTCGGTAGGTGTCCATAAGGTCATCGGTTGAGTGGAACGTACGCTGCTCCCCTCCTACCGTTGTAGTGTATGACCTGGTATGAACTGTGCTTGCGATGAGTGGATAGTGCTCGCGCGCATAGCGACCCATCAGAGCAAGGTCTCGCGCTGTTGAATAGTGACCATCAGCATCGAGGCCGTGTGGGTTCTGAAATTGCGTGTGAGTCATGCCAATTTCAGCGGCTTTCTTATTCATCTGATCAACAAAGGCCTGCTGAGAGCCAGATACGTTAATGGCAATGTTATAAGCCGCATCGTTTGCCGAATACACCAGCATCATCATAATGAGCTGTCTAAGTGTTGGAGTATCGTCCGAGGTCAAGCCCGCTACTTGCGATCCCTCTTCAAGATCTGGAACGGAGATCTTGCAGGGCTCATCAAGATTGACGCCCGAATCAAGCGCAACAATTGCCGTCATAACCTTGGTAATGGATGCCATAGGAAGCTCTTGATCTGGATTTTTGCTCCAAAGGACGTTTCCCTGAGCATCGGTGACAATGGCAGTAGTTGCCTCGGTAAGTTTTGGCTCATCCGTTACGGAAGACTTATTAGACGAGGTATTTTCTGCCAAAACTGTAGTTGCGGGAGCAAAAGGAGCAGCTAAAACAAAAACAAGTAGCAAGCTAACAAGAAAAGCCAGCGTCTTATAAGAGAGCTGGCGCAAAGAAACATGGTTGTGCTTAAGGAAAGTCATAAACAACCTAACTTATGCTTGAGTGTTTTTACTATCTTTAACTATTTTAGCCGCTTCACCAGTATAAACAATTGCAGTAATTGCCGAGAAAACAATTCCTATATACACAAAGAAGATACCCAGTGCGCTGCTCTCAGAGTTAAGACCTGGAAGCCAACTGACGTTTACCAGACCAAGGCCAGATACAACAGGGATACCTAGAAGAAGCAGACTAAAACCAGTCATCAAAAAAGCAGTTGCAGTTTTACCGACAAAGACAACATCAATAGGACGCCTGCGGAATTTGCGCACAGCAAGAGCGCCAAGAGTAAGGTAAACGTCTCGACCAATAACAAACAGTGGAATCCAGAGAGGAAGCTCACCAATAATCAAAAGACCAAGAACACCTGTGATAAGAAGGACTCGGTCCATGATAGGATCCATGATTTTTCCCAGCCAGCTTACAGTTTGTGTTCTACGAGCAATCTGGCCGTCTAGGAAGTCAGTAACAGCTGCAGTTACATAACAGCCAAGTGCTACCCAACGATTTCCACCTGTTGAGAAAAGCACAAGAAAGACAATCGTAAGAAGCAACCTGCAAAAAGTAATGACGTTTGCAACAGTAAAAATAGCGTTGGAAGGGTTGTTAGAACTACCTACTGGATCAGTAATAGTTCCCTCTGCCTGCGCCTTTGCTGCATCGGCGTCTGCTGCTTCTTTAATTTGGGATGCTACTTGATTAGCTAGCTGCTGCCTAGTTTGCAACGTTTCTCTCCCCTTTTTGTAGAACATAACATGCGTCTATTTTAACGTAAGTTGCGCGATAGCAAATTATTGGCACATTTGTTTAACAAAGGACACAAGAACGCGGACGCCCTGAGCATACACGCGTTTCTCGATACGCTCGTCAATGCCATGAACACCGTTTGCCTCATCTTCTGGTGTTGGCCTAAAAGGACAAATGCGCAGAATAGAATCGCAAATTCCCTCGTATCGTACAGAATCGGTGCCACCACACACAAAGGACGGAACAAAGGTAACGCCTGGATGGTAGTGCTCCATAATGGCTTTGAGCTCTTGATAGCCAGCGCCAGCTGGAGAATCAATTCTTCCCGCGGGAGTGGAATGCAAAGCCTCAACCTCAATGGAAGGGTCAAACTGAGCTACCAATTGTTTTATGTGTTCAACGGTTTTTTTAACACTCACACCAGGGAGCAGCCTTATGTTGATAGTCGCACTGACATTACCAGGCATAACGTTAGCTGCGCTACTTGAACCCTCAAGCATGTTGAAAGCGTACGTGGTGGTTACAAACGGATAAAGTTCCTTGATCTGAGCTGCAGCAAGAGCAATCTTATCTGCATTGGCATCTACGTCATGTACCAGCGAAGCAAAAGGTTCCTCGGTGATTTCTGGCGCAAGAACCTTAAAAGTCTCTTTAACAATGTCATTAAGCTCAGGTTGAGGTTTAGCCTCAGAAAGAGCGGCAAGTGCGCAGCTCAAATGCTCAAGCGAAGTTCCACCAAACGGATTAGATGAATGTCCGCCGTGACCAGTCGCAGTAAGCTTAACGTTCAAGAAGCCCTTTTGCGAGATGCAGATGTCGGCCACGGTAGCCTCAGGCGCACCGTAAGCGCTGCCATCAAAAAACGTAGTGGTGCCCTCGTCCAGGAGGCAAACTGCACGCATTTCTCGCGAGGCCATTACCTCTGCAAGCTTGGTGGCGCCGTGGCTCAAGACCTCCTCGTCCTCGCCAAATGCCAGGTAGATAGAGCGCCTTGGCGAGAAACCCTGTGAAAGCAGATACTCAAGTGCCTCAAGCTCGCCCATAAGCATGTCTTTGATATCAAGCGCGCCACGTCCCCAAATGTAGGTGTCATCGACATCTCCACCAAAGGGATCGTGCGTCCATGCGTCTTCTGTACCAGGAACTACAGGAACAACATCCTGGTGAGCAATAAGCATAAGAGCTGGAAGCTCGTGGTTGGATCCTGGAATCTCAATGAGGAGCGAGTGACCAACCACTTCAACGTTAGAGGCCGCTGTCATAACATACGGGAAGCTATCAACAATGTGCTGTTGAAGGGCATCAAACTGAGACCAATCGGTTGTCTCTGCGTCGGTATACACCGTCTTAAAAGACAGTGCCTTTGCAAGTCTCTCAGACATTGCCTCTATGTTGAGCTCCGGATATTCATCCTCGTGAGCAAAGTGGTCGTAAATATTCATGGACCTCTACTAATCTCGTAGTTTTAAGTTAATAACGTAATAATAACGGCAATTTTTATGCGTTTCTCTACTCTTGCTGGTAGAATTAACAAAACACTCACTTAGCACACGTATCTTGGGAGCCCTGATGATTAAGCTTGTTCTTTCCGATATGGACCAAACGTTAAAACCCGCTGACACTCCGGCTATTTCAGAAAGAACTCATCAGGCAATTAATAATCTTAAAGCCGCAGGTATCGCATTTGGTCTTTCTACCGGAAGGCCAGTATATGATGCACTTTCTTATCTAAAATCTGACGTCTCTCTGACAGATACTGGCGTGTTCTCTAGTGGAAAGATTCTCTACTTTAATGGCAAGCTCATTTTCACCAAACAATTTACCTACGAGATGATGGAGAAGATCTACGAGGTTATTTCTCCAATGGATGATTGTTTGCTTACGTATTATCAAGAAGGTCCGCTTGAGCAGCCTTTAGATACGTCATTTACCTCTTGTTGGAAAATAGTTGATACCACTCAAGAGGTAGTAGATCATCTTGCAGCCTCGTTTAACACTTTTGTGCCAGGGCTTGGTCCGCAGTCCGTTCCAAGAGATGTTCCTATGTATGCGGGAGGTCTTCTCTTACCCCAAGATGAAAAGCGCGCGCAAGAAATCTATGAGGCTGTTACCAGTGCAGTTCCAGAGGTTGAGTTGGTTTCTCCCTATATTGGTTGGTTTGACATCAATTATCGTGGTTGGAATAAGGCACAGGGATTCGAGAAGCTCATTGAGACTATAGGTCTTAAGCCAGAAGAAGTTATTGTGTGCGGCGATTCCGAAAACGATCTTGATCTTCTTAAGATTGCTCATCACTCATGCTGCATGGAAAACGGAACTGACGAGGCTAAGGCTGTCTCGAAGTATCTGTTGCCTAGCGTGTATGAGGAAGGCGTAGCTCAGCTCTTAGAGGCGCTTACAGAGGCTCAGGGAGACTTTGATTCTGACGTTGTCCAGGCTGTCCTGAAGAGAACTCTATAGGGTTAGAGCTTGATGCAGAGCGTGGCAATATAGTCATTCCCATACTGTGATAATCGATTCCTTTTATCACATGACTCATAAAAATCGATCATAGCAAGGCCATTTTTGAGTTGGCCTCTAATCTGAGTTTCTAAGGTATGGCTAAATTCATATCCATATTCTGGATCTATGGTAATTTTGCCCTGCTCTTCAAGCTCTTTTGAATTAAAAGGGATTGAAAACTTTAAAAGTAATTCCTCATCGGGCTGGTCCCATACAACGTCAGCGTCATACATGTACGTCCAAGGATTCATGAAGCCGACCATTAATAGCCCACCCTTTTTTAATACGCGAGCTGCTTCTTTATACATGTTTTCTAAGTCTTCAATGTATACATTCGAAACTGGATTAAAAATAATATCGAAAGTTTCATCTTCAAAAGGAAATGGTTTTGTCATATCAGCTTGAACGGTATTGATTTTTAAGCCTTCTCTTTTAGCAACCATCTCATCTTTTTGTAATTGTGATGTAGAAAAATCCATTATGGTTACGTCATAGCCTTTAGCAGCAAAAACGGGACCCTGTTGTCCACCACCACAAGCCAAGCCTAATATCTTTTTTCCGCTGGTCTTTTCAAACCATTCTGTTGGAACTTTTTTCCCGACCGTTAATGCAACAAAAATTGGACTGTTTCTAGCTTCTTCTATTTCTTCATGCGTTAGTGGTTCGGTATAGTCATTTCTTACCTTATTCCATCTATCTTGATTTAATTTTAAGTAGTCATTCATCTTATAATCTCCTCAAAATAGTGTCGTATTTTGATTTAAGTCGCATGTAGAACCATTACATTTTTCTTGTCGCTACAAATTATAATTTGTTTTCTTGCTGTTCGTACCACATGCATTTTTAACTAATTGATACAGGTCTACAGAGCATGCAACCTAGTACAGATAGTCTTATCTCTAAGTGTTATATCTGAATCGTAAAAAAGTGGCTGCATTTGACGTGTCATCTGCAGCCACTTATGTGTTACTCACACGTGTTTAATCGCGTGTAGTCGATCGTTTTGAGCTTTTCGGATTTCTCCGCGTCCTAACGAATTTCTCCACGCCTCTACTTAATCAGTCCGCTGTTCCTTAGAAGCAGCTCAATATCGGTGCCCTTAACAGCTTTAAGAGCTACCTTCAAAAGCATCTTCTCTTTGAATGAGAGTGGAGCCTTATCAAGCGTTTTCTTATCTAGAGCATAGTAGGTTGCCCTTAGAAGCTCTCTGATGTCGTACTGAGAACCCCAGACCTCTGGCACGCCCCTATCAACGTTCATCAACGTGTAGACAGACTCCATACCAGTACGGATTGAGTACTCTGTAGTAAAGATAGTGTCACGAGGAGTCTCGGCAAACTGTCCAATAAAGGCAAAGTTAACGGAACCCTCAGGAACAACCAGAGGCCTGTCCTCAGCCTTTCTTGGCTGGAAAAATGCGTTGATGTAAGGCATGAAGCACGTAGTTGTGTTGCAGCGGTTCTTTGCCCAGTCCTCAATCTTCTTGGTTGGAACACCAATGTGATAGAGCCACTCCTGGCAAACTTCCTCGCCGGTGCAGTTACGCATAGCCTTCTTAACAAAGTTACCAGGCTTGTTGGTACTCAATGCATAGACCCAGATAAGTACGGTGTCCTTGTCCTGTGCTCTGAACTGTGGCTGACGGTTGATGGTCCACGAGAGGTACCAGTTATTGGTACTATCCTTGACGGTTACGATGCCGCCGGTTGTGACCTTACCTTCTCTTGGATCTCTCTTGCAGACGCCAATAATCTTCTTGATAATCTCTTCGTCTTTTGTCTGGATAGTAGCGCTCATCCAGTTAGTTGCCTCAAAGTCACTACAGAAATTATCGGGATTGCCGTACTCACCATGCTTGGCCTGAGCGGCAATGTTCTTCCACAGATCCCAGGACTCCCCTACGCCATTTCTAACGTTGCTGATGACAGGAGCAGTATTTTGATCACCATAGCAAGAGGTATCGGTGCAGCAGCCATTGGTGATAAAGACCAAATCGTCTTCAGTAAGATCAATGGTCTGTTGTGAGCCGTTCTTCTCGTAAACAATCTGAGTAGCTACCTTTTTACCATTGGTGTCGTTGATGATGACGTTCTTGACGTCCATACCGTAGTCAACGCTTACGCCGTGATTCTCAAGATACCTGACCAGTGGCAAAATCATGCTCTCATACTGGTTGTACTTGGTAAAACGCAGCGCAGTAAAGTCAGGAAGACCGTCAATATGGTGACAGAATCTGCAAAGATAACGCTTCATCTCAAGAGCAGAAGACCATCTTTGGAACGCAAACATAGTCTGCCAATAAAGCCAAAAGTTAGTGTTCCAGAAAGAATCAGGGAGCACGTCGCTAATCTTCTTGTCCTCAAGGTCCTTCTCGGGAGTCATAAACAGCTTGGCAAGCGCAAGTGAAGACTCTTTATCAAGCTTGAACTTCTTATCTGTGTGGGCATCTTTGCCGCACTTCTCAGAAGCTCTACAGAGCGAGTAGTTAGGATCGTGCTTGTTGAGCCAGTAGTACTCATCAAGTACCGAGACGCCAGGTGTTTCAATAGATGGAACGTCTCTGAACATATCCCACATGCACTCAAAGTGGTTGTCCATCTCTCGGCCACCGCGCATATAGAAACCCTTGCTTACATCTTTGCGGCCGTCGCAGCTTCCGCCTGCAAGCTCAAGCTTCTCGAGCAGGTGAATTCTTGATCCCTTTACCTGACCATCGCGAACAAGATAAAAAGCAGCAGCTAGACCGGCAAGTCCTGTTCCAATGATATAGGCTGATTTTTTGTCGGCATCTTTGGGCTTTTCTGGTTTAGCGAACGATTCATACGTTCCAGCAGAGTAATACATAACTTCCTCCTTAGTATTCCGCATCAATCACCTGCGGAAATTAGTAAGTCGCCCTTACCTTGCGTTCACTATAAACTTATAAACTGCTAAAGAAAATGCACAAAAAGAACGATTGGACATATAGGTTATTTTTTGTCGCAATCTACCTGCTAAATTGTTTCAAAAATAGCAATTAATTTGGCTTTTTTCGCAGGTAATGATGTGCTTAACTTGTATCAGTTAGATAAAGCTAACTTTAATCTTTCATAGTATGAAAGGGGTCTTAGTATGGAAGCTGGTCACGAGTTTTTACTTCGTATGGGCAAGACAAGACTGCGCCCCGGAGGTATTGAGGCAACCAATTGGCTGCTTAATTCCGTAGAGATAACGCCAGAAACTCAGATTCTTGAGGTAGCTTGTAATATTGGAACCACTACGGTTGAGCTGGTAAAACGTTTCCACTGCCACGTAACCGCAATTGACCTAAATGCAGATGTGCTCCCTAAAACAAAAGAAAATATCGCGAGAAACAACGTGGAGCAGTACGTTACGGTGGAACAAGGAGACGCTACAAACCTCTCCTACCCTGATAACAGCTTTGATGTTGTTATCAACGAAGCAATGCTCACTATGCTCTCTGACCAGCAGAAGGCATCTGCGGTAAAAGAGTATGCACGCGTACTCAAGCTAGGTGGCGTGCTGCTTACCCATGACGTTCTTCTGCTCAAAGAAGACGATGAGCTAGTCCACGAACTCTCAAGAACCATCAACGTCAACGTAAAGCCGCTAACACTTACAGGTTGGAAGAATCTCTTTGAGTCAGCAGGTTTCTGCCCAGAAACTAAAAACGGCAAGATGACGCTCATGAATCCAGCGGGACTTATTGCGGACGAAGGCGCTGACGGCGCTCTGAGGGTTATTAGAAACGGTCTTAAGCCAGAAAATACCAAGATGTTTACCAGCATGTTTACGTTCTTCAACGATCACGCTGACGACCTCAACTACATCGCCGTAGTCAGCAGAAAGCCAAGATAGCCATCGTTTCAAGCAAGGTACCGTTTCAAGATAGCCGTCGTTTCAAGCAAGGCGTCGTTTCAAGATTGGCGCACGGTCGCTCAAAACAGGCATCAATCGAGCTAGACTCGGGCTCGATAACAAAGAAGGAAGCCGGCATCTCTACCGGCTTCCTTTTCTTTTGCGTGTTATGTTCGGAGCTTATTTGACCTTTGCGCAGGCAGCCATAGCAACGGAGCCAATGTAGTTGACTGGGTTGGTGAAGTTTGGCTGGAACAGAAGGTCGACAGCTGCAAGGTTGTCGATGGTCATACCAGCGGCAATGGCCACGGAGACAACGTTTGCTGCCTGAGCAACATCGTCATGTGTCGAGAAGAACTGTGCGCCCTTGATAAGGCGAGTCTCTGGATCCCAGACCAGCGTAGCGGTAACTGGCTCAGTGGTCAGCATGAACTCAGGGCGGTAGTTCTCGGTGATGGAGACGGAATCGTACTCGTAGCCACGAACCTTGCCACCCTCAACGGTGAGACCTGCTGCAGCCATGGAGTAGTTGTAGAGCTGAACTGCGCTGGAAGCCTGAGTACCTGCATAAGCAGCGGTTGGCTCAAGCATGTTAGGACCAACGTGCAGACCCTGGCGGACAGCATTGGTTGCCAGAGGAATGTAGTCCTCTTTACCAGTGACGTTGAAGATGATGGAAGCAGAGTCACCAGCTGCAAAGACGCCAGGCTCGCTGGTGCGCATGTACTCGTCAACCTTGATAGCGCCGTTAGGTAGCATATCAAGCTGACCGTCAAAGAGGTCAGTGCGAGGCAGGAAGCCAATGCCCAGAATTGCGTAATCTGCGGTGTAGGAGTCCTTATCGGTAACAACGGTGACGGAATCGCCATTGTCCTCAAAGCTCATGACCTTCTCGCCAAGTGCAAGGGTGACGCCGTGCTCTTTGTATGCAGCCTCAACCTGATCGGTGATTGCCTTGTCAAAGTTCTTTGCCAGCACGCGAGGAAGCATGTCGATGAGGGTGACTGCCTTCTGGCGCTCGGAGAGTTGCTCTGCAAGCTCGGCACCAATGTAGCCAGCGCCGATGACAATAGCGGACTTGGACTCTGCCATAGTGTCGTGAATGCGACGGCCATCAGCCCAGTTCTTGCACTGAAGAACGCGAGGTCCGTCGATGCCAGGCAGTGGAGGAACAATTGGCTTAGAGCCGGTAGTGACTACGAGGTAGTCGAAGTCGTCCTCAAAGGTCTCGCCCGTCTTGAGGTCTTCCCAAGCAACGTGCTTGGTCTTTACATCTGCGGAAGTGACGTTGGTGGTCATGTGAACGTGAGCGCCAGCCTCTGCAAGGGCTTCTGGAGAGCTGTAGAACATCTTGTTAGGATCGCTTACGTGGTCACCTACCCAAAGAGCAATGCCGCAAGACAGGAAGGAAACCGTGTCATTGCGCTCAAAGACGTGAACCTCCCAATCTGGGTGTGCACCCAGGATTGAAGAAGTGGCAAAAACGCCAGCGTGGGTACAACCGATAACTGCAACTTTAGCCATAGAAACCCCTCTGTTAAATGCTACTAATGACTAACATTAATTGTTACTTTGACAGTGGCATTATGCCACATTCTGTTATCGAGAAGAGCGTCATTCTTGAACGCTCTTTAATAAATCAAACATTGGGAGTTCGTGAAGTAATTTTAATAAAAGAAAGGCGTCTATCAGTATTTGATAGACGCCTTGAACTCACAATTCTTTGTAGATTTCTTTTCCTATGCGATTTACCACACCTACAACAAGAGCATTTCCCATACAGAATGCACGATTATTGTCGCTCATTCCTGTATTAGTCCAGCCCTTAGGAAAACCCTGTAGCTGATCAAGTTCATCAGGAACAAGTCTACGATACCTCTCGCCTACTTTAATGATGTGTTTAAAGCGAGAAGGACTTGCCCCTCCCTCACCCGTAAGAATTGTTCTTGAGGGGTTGGAAAGAAGATCTGGGAATGCCATTGAACCTTCTGAATAGAAGTAGGTTTGACCCGTGTGCTTATTGACGCGTTCTTCACGTTTTGATCCTTTAAGGTATTCCCAGCGATAAATCTGTGAATCGTCAATAAAGTAGCTCTCTGGAACTTCATTTTCCGGAGAAAGAACATCTCCTAGTGTTTTAAATTCACCCTTATAAATCTCTTCAACTTTACAGGTAATAACACGGTTATCTACCATCACTCCAGCATCTAAAAATGGAGATGTTTTAGAGCTCTCAGAGTTAAAGTCTTTTGTGGCAACAAACGGGTCTTTTGGAATATCAACATAAGTGATATTACCAACAGGATTAAAAGGAAATGCTCGAGACATAATTCCTGAAGTTAAGCGTTCTGAAAGTTCCCAGTTAGTATTTCTACGAGCAAGGATATATACACGTTTTCTTCTTTGCGAAAAGCCATATGCTGCACTATTTACTACACGCCATTCAACGCAATATCCAAGGCTAGCAAGACAACTAAGAATTATTGCAAAATCTCTACCCCGCTGAGAAGCTGGACTTTTAAGGAGGCGATCAACATTTTCTAAAAGGCACCATTCTGCATTTTGAGGAGATTTGTCTAGTTGAATTTTTAAGAATTTATAAATGTCCCACCAAAGGACACCCTTTTTTCCTTCAATACCTCCCGATTGAGATAAAGGTTTAGCTACGGAGTAATCCTGACAAGGAAAACCACCTACAACCATATCAACCGAAGGAATATCACGTAGACCCTGGTCATACTCAATAAGGACTTTATTAATATCTTCATTTACAACTGAGTCATTGCCAAAATGACTTCTATAACAATTTGCAGCAAACTGCCTTGTAGGAGATCCTGGTGGTTCCCACTGATTAGCCCATATAGTTTTAAAAGTTCCTGCCTTTGGCAAGTTGTAAACTTTATTAGAGGGGTCTTTATAACCCTCTAAGCCAAGTCTAAATCCACCGACTCCCGCAAAGAGCTCAGCAACAGTAATTGTTTTGGCCACGTTTCTCCTATCGCTGCTGTGGACCAATTTTGTGTTTACTATACTAACTGATCAACCGGACAAAAAGTCAGTCTAATTTAGATAACTAAGAAGATCAACTTAATCTTTAATGGATAGTCCTTGGGATATTTGTTCTGCAAGATAAGAGCTATTTAGCCAAAAACACTTTTTAACCTCAGGCTTTCCATATGGTTGAGGTTTTGTATCAAGCTTATTTCTGGCGTGAGGCCTTACATGGCAGCATTTATTTTCAGAAGCTTTTACGCTTATATCAGCTCGTCCAGCTTTAATATTATTTTGCATCTGAAGATAACATTTTTCTGCATATATTAGATCAGAGTCGGGCATTTGCCAGAGCAAAATATTTGAGAGGACAAAATCGCCTGAAGAGTTTTCTCTATAAATTACAAATAAATATTTACATAATAGGTCGTGATATAAATCAGAGTCTTCAAAAGATTCTTCAGCAATCTTAAAGTAATCAAAGACTTTAAAGCTTACAGATTCTTTTGGTACTCCATTTGATTTAAGTCTCATCGTTTTAGGCTTAATACCAGCCTTTTCAAACTCTTCAATTTTCTGATCTTCAGCAATACCTAGAATATGCTTAGTAATACGTGCGCATTTATCTTTTGATTTACTTATATTAAATTCAGCTGCAAGCTGGTCTTCAGTTTTTCCAAAATATGGTTTAAATCTTTTATACAAAAGATCAATAAGAGAGAGTTTTTTCTCAGATTCATTCCTTTTAATCTGAGACGCACTTTTACCTAGCATCTTTTTTTCTAAAGTAGTCATATAAGATGCTTTAAATGCCCAGGCACGTGGCTTAGCTGGAACTTTGGAATACGGCTGCGTTGTTCTAACTGAGCTGTTAGCAGCTTTTGTACACGCTTCTAGATATAGAGTATCCGAGCCAGAAATATCTTCCGCATGACCAGACTGAACCTTGGTAACAACTGTTTCCCAGTCTTGTTTGATTTGAGCATAATCCTCAACAGGAATATTCCATTTATTTGCCAAAATTACCTTGTAATCAATAGGATTGACACCTTTTTCATATTTGTAAGCCATCAACAAAATATTTGATGACTTCCCTAAGAAATGGCTATCTTCAAATGTCTCTTTAACTACTTTGTTGTAATCGATCATGGTGATGACAAGGCGTTCTTTAGCTACTAAATCACCTTTTTTATTCTCTTTCATGGGGGTTGTTTTTAATTCAAGTCCCACTTCAGCAAAATCAGGATTTGAATCACTGTTGATTGGATACTTAAAGTACAGTTCTTCGACTGCGTTGCCAAAAGCACCACGACGCTTTTTATGATCTGCAAGAGAGTTAACGTCGGTAACTTCACGAAGAGAGTGTCCAACAAGCTTAGAGGCATATTCAATAATAGATTGCTCATCAGAGATATCGTAATCAATATTTGAGTTATTCATACTCCCCCAATCAACATAAAAATATTGTGCTATTACCCTTCAGAAATAGCCATACCAATTTGTCTTTCAAGTATTTTTCACATCAAAAAACGCCTCCCAGCACATAGCTAGGAGGCGCCATTTAGGAAAGGACTAGAGGGGTTTCTCGCCAATTAAGCAAGCATCTGAGCAAGATCCTCGGAAGCATCGCCGATTGGGCCAATACCATAGTTCTCAACAAGAATGTTAAGGACGTTAGGGCTGACAAATGCAGGAAGGGTTGGTCCAAGCTTGATGTTCTTGATGCCAAGGTGAAGCAGGGTCAGAAGGACGCATACTGCCTTCTGCTCGTACCAAGACAGGACAAAGCTCAGTGGTAGGTCGTTAACGCCGCAGTCGAATGCATTTGCAAGAGCAGTTGCGATCTGAACAGCACCGTAAGCGTCGTTGCACTGACCAACGTCAAGAATACGAGGAATGCCACCAATAGTGCCCAGGTCAAGGTCGTTGAAGCGGAACTTGCCGCAAGCAACGGTGAGGACAACGGAGTCTGTAGGAGTCTGCTCAACAAACTCGGTGTAGTAGTTACGGCCAGGACGAGCACCGTCGCAGCCACCAACAACAAAGAAGTGCTTGATAGCGCCCTGCTTAACAGCGTCGATAATCTTATCGGCAATGCCAAGAACGGCACCGTGGCTAAAGCCGGTAGTTACCTTGTGGCCGCCATTGATACCGGTGAGCTCCTGAGCCTCAGCGTATCCGCCAAGCTCCTGAGCCTGCTTGATAACAGCGCTGAAGTCCTTCTTACCGTTAGCGTCCTCGTCAATGTGGACGAGCTCTGGGAAAGCAACAAGCTCAGTAGTGTAGACGCGGTCCTTGTAGCTAGGACGAGGTGGCATGAGGCAGTTAGTGGTGAAGACAACAGGAGCTGGAATGTCCTTGAACTCCTTCTGCTGGTTCTGCCATGCGGTACCAAAGTTGCCCTTGAGTTGTGGATACTTCTTGAGCTCTGGATAACCGTGAGCTGGGAGCATCTCGCCGTGAGTGTAAACGTTAACGCCGGTGCCCTCGGTCTGCTCAAGGATCATCTTGAGGTCAAGAAGGTCGTGGCCGGAAACAACAATGAAGGGACCAGGCTCAATAGTCAGAGGAACCTCTGTTGGAACTGGGGTGCCATAAGCGCCGGTATTTGCGCTATCGAGAAGAGCCATGCACTTGAGGTTGACCTCGCCTACCTCAAGGGTAAGAGGCAGCAAAACGTCAACAGAAGACTCGGTAGCAAGAGCAGCAAGTGCCTTTACAAAGAATGCGTCAACAGCGTCATCGGTCTTACCAAGGACGCGAGCATGATAAGCATAAGCAGCCATACCGCGAATGCCAAAGAGAATGAGGGACTTGAGGGACCTAATGTCCTCGTTGTCGGACCAAACGCCGCCAAGTGGAAGATCCTCAACAGGCTCTACACCAGCCTCTGCGGCTAGACGGTTCTTCTCGTCACGAACCTGAGCAGTAATTGCATCAACAGCGGCCTTGTCAAAGTTAACGTTGGTAATGCAGGTAAACAGGCCGTCAACAATCAGCTGATCAGCGCGGTTAGAGCGCTTACCAGCGGCAAGCTCGGTGCGAGAAAGGCCAACCAGGGCGCCAGTGAGCTCATCCTGGGCAAATGCAACGTCAAAAGGCTTGCCACAAACGCCAGCAGCACCAGTACATGCAGTACAAGCTGCTGTCTGCTCACACTGGAAACAGAACATCTTGTTATCCACTATTTTTCCTCTCCATAAAACTATATAGCGAGAAGAGATTTGCTCTTCTGTGTTTCATGATTACAGGAATGTGGAATAAGGAATGTTGTAATTACAACAAAACGATTTCTATCCATGAATTTTTTGGAGAGCATATGAATGTACAAGACATCAAGCCCTCATTTTTGCTAAACACAATTGTGTTTAAAGGAGTAAAACCAGAGCTACTAGAGGCTCTTTTAATGCATTTACGTGCTGTTGTACGCACCTATGAGCCTGGAGAGATTATTTTTTGCGCTGGCGACAAGGCGCATCAATTTGGCATTGTTATCTCTGGCGCTATCCACGTTGAGGGATCTGACGCTCAGGGCAATATCTCTGTGATGGGAGCTTTCCATACCGGAGACACCTTTGGAGAGGCGTATGCGGCCCTTGGAAACGTGCCGCTTTTGACCTCGGTCGTTGCTACCGAGAAATCGGATATTCTGCTGCTGGACGTGCGTCAAATTACTGCCAGAACGTGTGATATCTGCGGTGGCGTGGACATTATCATCAGAAATCTTATGGCTTCAATTGCTCAAAAGAACATTATGCTGAGTCGACGCATTCAAGATGCCGCACCAAAAAGTATTCGTGGCAAACTGATAGCGTACTTGCATACGCGCTCTCAAGCTGCAGGTTCTGAGGAGTTTGATATCCCCTTCAACCGACAACAACTTGCGGACTATCTTGGTGTAGATAGAAGCGCTTTGAGCGCAGTAATATCTTCTTTAAGCAAAGAAGGTGTCTTTGAAGTAAAGCGAAGTCATTTTAAACTTTTATAACAGCAATTCAGCCTAAGGAGGCTTTTATGGCAGAGATTTATTTAGCAGGTGGATGCTTCTGGGGACTTGAAGAGTACTTCTCCAGAATTAATGGCGTCACCGCAACTACCGTTGGCTATGCAAACGGTAAAACTTTGGATACCAATTATCAGGAAGTCAAAGCTACAGATCATGCAGAAACAGTGCACGTTACGTACGATGAGACCGTCGTAAGCCTCTATGACATTTTGCGCTACTACTTTAGGGTTATTGATCCCCTCTCAGTAAACAAGCAGGGTAACGACGTTGGTAGACAGTATCGCACAGGTATCTATTACACAAACGACGCAGACTTGCTTGTAATCGACCGCATTATGACTGAGCAGGAGTCTCTCTTTGGCCAGAAACTTGCCGTTGAGGTTGAGCCGCTGGACAATTATGTGCTTGCTGAAGAATATCATCAGGACTACTTGAAGAAGAACCCAAGCGGCTATTGCCACATCAATGTTGATGATGCATATAAGCCACTTGCGTAAGCCGCTTAGCTTACGTTAAGAGGCGCCGTTGATGGATGGGATTTCAAAAACTATGTACTTGAAACTATGTTCTATAGGTACATATACGAAAACATAACGGATTACATCAATAAGGGTGAATATGAAGTTTTTATTAATTAAAAGCAGCATAATTGACATCAAAGCAACCCTCGGAAGGGTGCCTATCGCTTTAAGGCCCAGCCTGGTTTATATAATTCTTGTACTGGTGTCAACGTTTCCGATGCGGATGCTACATTTCTCTGCTAGATCGATAGGAAGGATGATTCAGTTCGGGTTTCCTATACTTATGTATTTCATCCTAGCCCCGGTACTGGCAGCAATGAGCATCAGACAAGAAGACTTATCAAGGGGGAACCTTCCTGCCTTGATTGTAGCTGGCGTGATGCTGTTTTTATGTATTCCAATCAGCCGATTAGCGTACTTCTCCTTTTGGGAGAACCAGTATTTCACTTTTAAGGCCATCTTTGTAACTGTAGTTCCTTTTGTTGTGACTGTTGTGGCGACCTTAATAAAGATTATTAATAAAGATTAAAGTCGCCACAACAAAGGTGCAGTAGTTAGCGGCTAAAGATGAAGCTAGCTAGCGCTTTGCAGCAGGCGGTTATCACGTCTGAATCCGGAGCTTAAATAAAAAATGAGATGAACCCAAATGGCGCTCGCACAAGCGAGCGCCATTTGGGAGCAATGTTTGTTACAACAAAGCTAATAAGCAGTACGATTCGTACTACTTATTAACCTCGTAGTGGCTCTTTACGGTAAACGTAATAACGTAGGTCTTACGGTACGACTCTGGTGCAGAAGTAAGAATTGCACAGTCAGTCAGGTTATAGTTGGATGGATGTGCGAGGGCCTGGTCAACAGTGTTGCCAATCTCTTCTGCAGACTCAAGTACTTGAGCCCTCTGAGCCGCATCGATAGTTGCTTTTCTCATCAAATCAAACTGATCTGCCGTACCCTCAATGCGAATGATAATGGGCCAAAGGCTGTCTTTATCAATCTGAGTGGTAATTTGAAGATCTGGATACAGGCTGTTATCAAAGCTGAATCCATCAGGAATATGGTAGGTGCCATAGCCTGTAGCGTTGGAATTGTTTGATGAGGAACTAGAGGAGCTTGAAGAATCCTCTTTTTTCTCGTCTTTCTTCTCTTCTTTTTGTTCTGACGTGGTGGATTGTGTCTGGTCTTGTTTGTTTTCTGTTTGTGAGCAGCCAGACAAAATGCCCACACTCAAGGCTGACGTTACCAGTAGTACAAAAATTGTAGTAAAGAACTTGCTCATGCTAGAGCTACGCTTCATTTGACCTCCATTAAACGGAACGTGCCAACTACCAGGAACTCACTGCGATTGTACCCAGCAAATAGTGCTTCTTAGCTGGGAGAATATTTCACAACATAAAATATTGTTTCATCTTTTTATGCTTCCCACATAAAGCGCTTCATATCAACTTTGCCGTTGTCTAGAAACTGCACACCTTCTGCCTCAAGAAGCTCTCTCTGTGCATCTGGTCCACCAAAAGCAAAGCCAGGAGCTAGCGAGCCGTCTTTAAAGACTACTCGGTGACATGGCACGCCACCAGCAACTCCCGGACTCTGGTGCATAGCAAATCCTACATAGCGAGCCTTTCTTGGCTCCCCTATCATTCGAGCTATCTGCCCATACGTACTGACTCTGCCCTCGGGAATCTGCCTGACCACTGAAAATGCGCGCTGAAAGAAGTTGTCCATGTCTAGCCCATTCTATCTTCACGATTACCGGGAATTGCTTGCTCATTTTATGTTGGAATGCTATCGTATCAAAAGCAAACGGGTGGTGGCGCAGCTTGGTAGCGCACTTGACTGGGGGTCAAGGGGTCGCTGGTTCAAATCCAGTCCACCCGACCAGAATTTTTCGAAGCCGTGAAATATCGGCTTTTCTTTATATGTGGTATATTAGTCAAAGAACCCGCGCCACCCCGGTTAATATCCGAGGCCGAGCAGGGTTCTTTTTTTATCGCTTTATCGTTATAACCTTTTCATGCAACTATAGAAGTAGTTTATTAAAAACCGGTTTGATATAAGTTGTAGCATAGACAAAGTGACAAATTGGGATTTGTTGAATTTAGCAAGGTATAAATTTCTATTCAATGAGATCTATAAAACTTGTATGGATATATAAGAAGATTAAAGCGGTGTAGACAAATTAGAAGTTATCGAGGTGAAATATGCAAGATAAAAAAGGTTTTGATTTATGGGCAGATGATTATGATAAGAGTGTAGGTTTGTCTGACTGTGCAGGACTTATCACCTTGCAAAAATAACTTCCAG
>CAUUUQ010000005.1:0-66733 GCA_963548345.1 uncultured Atopobium sp.
CGCCGCGTCCCGAGTCAAACGCCGATGTAGGCGCCCAAACGTCGGCGGTAATCTCACCCGAAAAATCCGCCATTATCTGCCCTCCAGTGGAGACTTTCCCTCGCGTACCTCTGGAATACCTGTAATAGAGGTGAGCAGGGATACAACGGCGGCGAGAGCTGCCGCGGAAGCAACGGCCACCCAGTCAACGCCCGTGATGCCGATTGCGTTTGTGCCGATAAGTGCTACTGCGGTTTGCGCTGCGGTCTTGATTGCTCGTACCAGTGCTGCTTTAACCCACTCATTCATAATGTTTCCTTTCATACGGTTATTAATGTCCTGCGTGCTCGTGGTCGTGCGCCGCTTCTAAGCGGCCAAGCCGTCCCGAGTTGCTTTTCACTGCGTCCTCTACGACCGCCAAACGGGCGGTGTGGTCGTTGATTGTCGAGCGAACGTTTGAAATGCTTTCGTCCGTACGTGCCATATAAGCCGCAAATGCCTTCTGATTTTCTTCAAGGTCTTTGCGTAAGCTCTTAATGCCTTCTTCAATGCGGACTAAACGCTCCGCGCCTTCTTGATTGCTCTTTGCGAGGGTGCGTGCGCCATTGAACATGCTTACCAGCATTGCAAGGAACGACAGCAACGCGACCACTTGCTCAAACGTAATAGGGTTCATCGTGTCACCTCCCTACACTCTTAAAAGGGGGCGACGGTGTACGTCAGAGTGCCGTAACGCCAGTCGCGCGAGGTTGCCCCGCCCATATCCTGCATGTAAATCTTGCCGTCGGGGCGAGCGGATATAGCACTAATAACATCGGAATGTCCAGGACAAATCGCGTCGTTATAGTAGATATTCTCGTATCCGTCTGCGTTGTACTTGCTGCTATCGACCTTTGGAGGTCGCGAACCTTCCGGAATAAGGAACGGACACAATAACGCGTCGTTTTTAATGCCTTGGTCAAGCCAAACGCGCACGTGGATAGTAACGCTTGTGCCGTTACGATAAACGTGCCATAGGTTCTTGCTTGAACCGCTGTACCCGCTAGGCGGTTCGCACGATGTAATCTCGAAGTTCTCGCTAGTGAGCGCGGAAACGGTAGGCAATGCGTGCTCTACTGTTGGCGTTAGGCCGTTCAGCATGACACGAGCAATAGGCACTTGCGCTTGATATTGACCCTTTGAGAGGTCGCCTGGCGTATATGCGGGGTCTTTTGCCGCGTCCTGCGTTACGGCTGGCGTGCCTTGAATGGTTGATAGTGCGGTAGTTCCGATACCAGTTGATGCGTCAACTTTGAGCGTAAGAATAACAAGGTCTTTGCGCCATTTGCCCTGCGTACCGTTAGCAATGCTTACTTGCTCGGCTCGCTCATTGACGACAAAGCGACCATCAACGATTAGCGCGCCCGGAGCAATGTTAATCTTGTTGCTCGATGCCACGGAAACGGCTAAGCCCTGCGCGTACTTGGTAATGTATCTACCGTTACCAAAGATGGAAATGTTCAACGCGCCTGCCTGCTCCGCGGTTACATGAGCTTTATTTTGGCGCGACGTTACAAAATCAAATGCCATGTGCTACCTCCTAAAATGCGTGGTCTTTGACGATGCCTTTTGAAATCAAAAGGTCGACCTCTGCGTCGTGCTGTTGCATTAGATATCGCCAACGCATGGCATGGTCAAAACAGAGGTCGTATTTCTTCGTGCGCCCTTGTGCGTCGATACGTTCAGCACCTACAACCCAGCCGTAGGTATTAACATCTTTCTCGGGAACGTCGAGCTTGTGCTCACACCCCTTAACGTCACACTCTAGGTGCACATAGTTGTTTTTTCTCATTTCGCGTCTCCCGTGGTATACGTGACTTTGACAACGCCCGCGCTGTCGAGCGTCACAACCTTTTTTGTTACTTGTGCTTTTGCACTCCAGCCTGTTTTGTCGTCAAAGCCGCCGACAATGTCGCCGATGTCATATCTATCGGACGTATCAGTCAAAACAACGGTTAGCTTCTTTGCTTCATCGATGTACTGTTGGAGTCTTTTTTTGCCGTCGGCTTCAAGCGTTGCTTGGTCGGCTGCCGAATAGTTGTAATACAAGGAACGCTCATAAACGCCGCTTTGCGACTTCATACGTGAGATATTGCCGTGTTCATCTGCGTAAAGGTCAACGGCTAATCGTTCGCCCTTTTGGCCTTTGCCGCGACATACAAGGTGGTTAAACGGCAAAAAATCGATATCCGCTTTAACGTTAGTCAAAGCCGTGTCGAATTCTTCGTCTTCCGTCCAGTCTTTGCGCGGAATGATAGAAAGCACGGCGCGGCGGTCGTTGCACTGAATACGCAACTTACCGCCTAGCGCGTCTAATGCGCCCGTTAGGGCTTCATAGAGCGTCGAATAGAGCGGCACTTGGTAATTGTTTGCAACGATTGCACATGTTTCGTCTGATACCTCAAAGACGGGCGTTAAAGAAAGCGACGATATCCAATATTTCAATACTTGGTGCATGTCGCCGTTAAAATAGACGTTGTCGCCGTCGGAGGGTGCGAGAATAACGCGGTTGTTGAGTAGCCCATGCCACGTTTGGCCGCACCACTTATACGCGCCGTCACTTTTAATGCGGGTAATCATGCCGCCGTATGACGTGCCTTCGATGTACACGAATTGTCCAAGCTCTACCCGTGGTGCGTGAGTTGGAACGGTCAACTCAAATTCGTTTTCTGCGTTAGTACCAATGCCTACAGCGATATCAAGAGAAACGGGGTCAATGATAAATTCATCTTCCCCGTCCTTGTTTCGTAAGATTATATCCACGGTAGAGCCGCCCTTCGCTCGATTAGCGTTAGGTCAAAGCCCCAGGACTGCTCCCAAGTGACATTGTGAAGCCCCTGCGGGATACGCTGGAAGATATACGACCCCGAACCTTCAATACCGCGAACGCGATACTTGAACGCGTCGGTTGCGTTGCCGTATTTATCCTTGATAACGACGCTGTCGCGGTTCATGCTGCGTTTCTTCGTGCTGTCGATGACCAGCAAACCGCCGTCCGGGACGGTCACGTCTACGCCGTAGGTGTTACCCGCGATGTAAACGGACGGGTTGACCGCGTAACCGTAGATAGTCATGCGGAAGTCGCACGGCATTTGGCTCGTATTCTCAAACTGTGAACCTCGCGCAGATGTGCCGTAATCGTGCGGGTAGTCGTGCGGGTAGTCGTGTCCTGTAAGCTGTTCATTGCTTGCACTTTGCGGCATGAACGAGATAGTACGCTCGCGATACCAAATAGGGTTTTTAGCCTGTAATTTGAGCTGCCATGTGCGAGAAGCGGCGTACCAGTTCGATACGCCGCCCTCTACGATGTTGCAGTTGATATACCAGCCGTCGATTACGAGCTTGTCCGGCAAGCCGCGTTCAGTGTCGTAATCTGCAAGCGTTAACAATCGCTCGACTTCTTCGCGCTGCGTGGTAGTTTGCGCTACCAGTTCAACGCTGTACGTCCTAGCTTCACGGCTAAAACGCGTTGCGCTGCTTCGCCATTCCCAGCCCGCCAAATCGTCGCCGAACATAAGCGTGCCGAAGCTGCCGGAGATATCAAACGTTGTGCCGTCGGCGGTAATGAATTGTGCTTGTGACATTACGCCATCATCTCCCTAATTTGGCGGCGTTGCTCGCGCTCTGATACGGTTACGACTGGCGCGCTTGTTGCAATAATTGCGCCGAGGTTTTGCGCCAACCAACGGATAAGCGCGTCGTTTGTTGACTGTCCGAGTATGCCTTCCGCTACTGCGTCGGCAAATGGCTTCACGTAACGCTTGTTTGTGAGCGGGATAATTGCTTCCGCGCCGTCCTCGCCGACAATATCAAGCGGTGTTGCGCGGTTAACGATTGCGCCGTCGGCGTGCATGCGAAGGCCGCCCGCTGCATTAGCACGGATACCGCCTGCCGCATTCTGCTTCATGAGGTTTACAAGAATGTTCTTGTCGTGAAGGCTGTTCAGCTCTGCTTTAACGCTGCGTAAAACACTCGACGCGTTATCGTGTGCCGTAATCGTGAACGACTTATCGTTGACACCCTGCATATTAAGCGATTGAACCGTAGCAATAATCGACTGGATATTACCGTTCGAGTTGATAGCTAAGGCTTTGAAGTTCTCACTGCCGATTGCCTGCAAGTCCTGCACGGTAATACCAGCGTTTGCCATTGCTGCGGAAAGGTCATTGACGTTGATACCTACACTCTCGATAGCGTCATTTGCGCCGAAGCTATTGAGAGCGTCGTTAATCTGCTTTGTGGCTTCTTGCGCCTTAATGGCCGTATCGTCTAACGTCACGCCCAAGTCGCGCAAAGGCTGCACTAATGAAGCGGCCGTGCCGTCGTATGCTTGCGCGATACGCTGCCACTGCTCGTCTGTAAGGTCGCCAAGCTGCGTCGTATCTGCCCCGAGTGACTGTAGGTCACTGGAGAAATCAGCAAGTGAGCCGTGCTGTTTGACATACGCTTGCGTGAGGTCAGAAAGTCGGCTAACTAGTCCGTTGTAAGCGTCTGAATTAGCGTCAACAGCCTTGCTGTTAACCTCCAAATCGCCTTCCGTCTGTCTAACGGCTGCGTCTAGTTCCGCATAAGCTTTGCGTGCCTTCTCTACTGCTTGACCTTCATCTGAGTCTTTGAGCTGGCTCTCGTACATCTGCGCTGCTTCTCCGCTTGAAACACCACTGCGCAAAGCACCTTGTACGTAATCGTTTTTCTCGTTGTTGCGCTTTTCGTTCAGCTTGTTTTCTGCGTCAACGAGTGTTTGCGCTGCTTCTGCACGCTTTTTATACTGCTCTGTTAACGTTTCAGTTAGTGCTGCGGTCTTGATTTCCTTCTCTTTGGCTGCTACCAGCTCGTTAATTGAGCTTGTAAGCTGCTGAACGTTTCCGCTTGCGTCTGTGTAAGAGTTGTTCATGACATCAGTTGCGGAAATGTTCAAGCCTAGCTGCTCGTTAAGCGTAGACAATGCCCAGGACAACTGCCCTTGTGCCTGTGTAGATAGGTCTGTCGCGCCCGCATAATTGCTGATGATTGTTCTAGCGCGTTCAAGCGTTCCAACGTTTGTTGTTGCTTCTGAAAGTGTGTTTGCAATCTTTGAATTGCTGTCGCTAATTGATTTCATGAGCGCGTCAACGGACATAGCCGCACCACCCGCGGTATCGGTGATTTTGCCAAACATCGAGGAATACGCGCTTAAGCCGTGCGCCTGGCTAGCAACATCATCAATCGATTTCAAGGCTTTAGCTACGCCGTCATTATGCTCTTTCATCTTCAAGAATTGAGAAGCGGCAATACCAACAACCGCGCCGAGAGCAACAACGCCAGCGGTAACTGGGTTAATCGAGCCTAGAAGCGCCGAGAAGCCGCCTTTTGCAACACCTAACACGCCACCAGCCGCAAACTGTGAAACAACCTTACCGAGCATATCAAACGCTTTTGCCGAGGTTAAGACTGGCTCAACCTTGCCGAAAAGTGCAAAGGCTGCAACACCACCAGCAACGGCTGGCGCGAGTGCTTGGAACACTGGAATAGCCGCTTTAACTGTAGGCACTGCGTCTTTAATGAAGCCGTTGAATGTCTTAAAGCCAGCAAGGATACTGCCGCGAACGTCGCCAAAGAATGACGCGATATTTACACTGCCGATTGCTTCAAGTGTTCCGGCAAGGCCGCGCGTAATGGCATTGTTCATGTTCGCCATTTGCGTTTCAATGCCGCCAGCGGCTGTTTGTGCCTGGTCTTTGAAGCTGGTAATACCCGCTCCGCCTTCAAGGTCTAAGCGGATAATTGCGTCGATTAGCTGGTCAATAGAAACAGTACCCCAAATCGCGCCGCCTTCTTTTTGCTTTCCGCCGCCTAGAGCTGCGTACAAATCACGGGCGTTGTATGTCGGGCCGAGAAGAGCGTGTGCAAGCTGGGTAAGCTGTCCAGGCATAGCCTGCATAAGCGATTTCCAGTCCTGCATATCTGGTCTGCCTTTAGACAAAATCTGTCTAAACTGTTCCATTGCAGCACTAGCGAGTTGTTGATTTGCGCCCGAAGCGATGAGCATATCGTTCAAACCAAGGCCAACTTTAGTAGCACGGTCTAAGTCGTTCGTGATGACTGCTAGTCCCTTGACCGTCTGAACCATGGTATCTAGCTGTGTAGGCAATGACTGGAGCCTGTCAGACATATAGTTGATGCTTGCCGTTGACTCTTTAGCGGCAAAGCCTAGCGATTGCATTGTGCGAGGGTAAAGCGTCAACGTGTCGAAACGCGAAACAGCCGCACCGACGTGGTCTTGAATAGAAGCCATAGCGCGGTTGACAATGCTACTAACAGCACCCGCAACAACGCCAGCTTGGGCAAAACCGCCGTTAAAGCCTTGCGCGGTTTGCGTGCCGATTGTGCGGCCTGTATTGCTTGCTGTCTTTGACGCAACGCCTAGTTCTTTATTAATCGTGTCAGAAAGTTTGCTTTCAAACTTAGGGACAATCAGAAGGTCGGAACGTCCGATTTCTCCTGCCATTATTCCGTTACCTCCTCCCATTTAACGTTTGGGTCTTGGAGTCGTTTAATTGCTTGTTTAGTTCGCTCGCGCTCTCGTTTTGTGCGCTCAATGTCGCGAGGACGTACCACCGACGGCGGCTCGTCTGTTGGCTTGCCAAGGAATAACCAGCCGTACAAACTCACGGCGTCTTGGATATCTGCCAGGGCTTCGCGTTCATTCGACCACGCATACTCGGGACGTACCTCGGCAACGTAAAGAGAACCAGCTGGAAGCGTCCTTATTAGGTCGATTGCTTCGGCTGGCTCTACCTCGTCATAGGCAACGTGGTAATATGCACGGAAGTCATGTCGCAGCTCGCGGATATGGCCTTCTTCGAGTTGCGCAAGCTCTAGAAGTTTTTTAGTGCTTCATTGCTGAACAGTCGCAAGTAGACAAAGATAAGAGCGTCAATATCGACGGTGCCGTCCTCATCGCGTACTGCTTCGTAGATAAGTTCGTATTGCTCGTCACCTAGAAGCATGCGGATAGCTTCCACAATGTCGTCGTCTGTTCGTGTAGGCTTAGCGAGTAAATCGCTGATTGTCTTATCGTGAAAACGCTTCTTAGGGATAACAAACTTAGTGCCGAAAATCTCAACTTCTGCACTCTCTGAACGCTTTGTCTCGATTAGCTGCACTTTTGCGGCTTTGGTCTTTGCTGCCTTAGTGGTAAAGCCGAGAATTTGCGCGTAATCTTCTAGCTCTTCCGCGTTCATCATGTCTAGGTATTTAGCGTTCATTGAGTTTCACTTTCTACGAGTCGAAATAAATAAAAAACACCCCCTCGCGTGGAGGGGGTGCGTCCGATAGTTGCTATGCGCTAATCTTTGCGCGGTAGATAACAACGGCTGGCGAGCCGTCGTCTGTGTCGTTTACGGTGATGTCCATACCGTAAGCCATAAGGTCGCCCTTCTTGTGGGATACCTCGTCAAAAGCGGAAATAACGCCGCGTTTAATAACGGTGCGACGCTTATAACCGTTTGACTCCTCCTCCTCAAAAATGAATGCATGAGGTGTTCCCTTGTAAGGCTGCAAATCAATCTTGGTTACGTCGCCTGTGGTCTCGGTAACGGAAGTATCACCAAAACGTAGCTTAGCAACAGCGGCGCGGGAAACCTCGAGGAAAGAAGCCTTGTATTTGGTGGTATCACTATCAATGGTGGTCATGATGATAGTGCCGTGTGCGCCCTTGTGGTCTGTTGAGCTGATAGAGCGGCTCTCAGAGAAACCACCGTCGGAAAGCTCACCCAAGGACTCGAAGTCTGTAAGGGTGGACATATCGGCGGTTGCGTTGGTTGGCAATGTAGGGTTTGCCTTAAAAGATACATAGCAAATGCCGCGCCCTGCAACTGGGTTGGAAGAAGTCGCCAGCTTTGCGTTAAGTTCTGCTGCCATGTGTTAATTCTCCTTTGGTAAGTAAGTCCAAACGTTAAAACTGATGTGATAACGTGGGCTTTTAGTTGAAGTGTCGAAGTCGGAATAAAAAGACGTTTCTTTGACTTTTGCGTAGCCTGCATAGAATGGAAGAAGCGCGATTGCGTCTGAAACTGCCGCGGCTGCGTCGTATGCCTTTTGCTCGGTGGTATCCCAAACAAGAACGGTTAGCGTTGCGCGGTCTAGTCCCTCTTCTTGCGCGCCGCCTGTACGACGTACAACCACAAGCGGAAACTTTCGCTTTTCGGGAACAGAAACGGCGACCGCGAAGCCTTTGAAGTGCTCCTGCAATCGCCGTCTAACGTCGCCTTGAATATTGAGTCGTGGCATTGTTATCAGTCCAAAAATTCATCGAGTGCGCCGTTTGACGCGGCGTGTCTACCTTCAAAAGAAACAGGCTTAACAACGCCAAACGCCGTGCCGCGTCCAACCTTCACCGTTGCCGTAAATGCGTTTCCGCTATTTCGGCTCTTTGGTGAACGGTTGCTCTCAACTTTTCCGTTTGCTGTTGCGCTGATTTGTTCAGCGCGTTCTTTAACAAGGCTTTGCATTGCGGGACTTTTGAAGATTTCCTGCACGGCTGCTTTGTTGATATGTACCGGCTCGAAACTAACGTCACCCATGCTGCACCCCGACTTCTGCAATCATGTTCCACGGTGTAGGACATGGGCGTGTTCTATCGGGTGAGCCGACGACATCGAACGTCATTGCGTCGCGGTCACCATTGCGTACGCGGTCAACTAGCACGACTTTTGCGTGCGTTAAATCGCCTGTGTACGTCTTAGGGAAAGCAAGCGAGTATTTAAGTTCTACGCCATCGGGGCGCACATCTGCGCTGCCTGTGTCGCGGATACGCGCTTCTATATCAAGAGTTGATAATGGGCGAACCAAAACACCATCAACAGTGTTTTGCGCCATTTCATAGACTGGTTCGCCCATGCCGTCGCGGCCTGTTTCAGTACGCGTTAAAACGTCTACTGTCTCGCCTAGCATGTGGCATCACCTACCACGGACAAATAACGCTAATGCGTGCCGAACGCCCGAGAGAGCGTTTGAGAACGTTTAGCGTGTCGCGGTCAAAGTATGCGCTGCCGCTCTGGTTGGCGATTGTCACAGAGCCTTGAAAGCCGTTAGCCGAAAAGCTCGCGGCCTTTGCACCTGTGATGTCGCCGAAACCGTCCAGCGTTGGTGGAACGAGCGTTTTACGCGCTGCGTCTGTGACCAACAGACGCGCTAACGCCTGTTGGTCTGTGGTTAGTCTTTTCTTTTCCGAGATTTGCAGACGCGCCCTCAACTTTGCGGACTGCTGCATAAGTACGGCGGAAACACGGTCGGCCGCGCTCTCGTGGTCGCCTGTGTCTAGTCGGTACTCTTCAACTGTTGCGTATGTTGTGGGCATGGTTCATCGTCCTAACTAAGCGGCTACTGTTGCCTTCTCAATGGTGGTCTTTACGATGTAGTCCTTCATCTCTGGGACAAAGCGAACGCCGCGAATAATGTTTGTCTCGACGGAAACGTGGTCATATGCTGGACGGTGGGAAACGCCGATAATGCCGCTCTCGTCGACTGCGTAAGGCATGCCAGCTTCACCAAGGCCGCCGAAATCGATTGCGTAAGCGTGGATATTCTCGGCTGCGGTGGTGTAAATAGTGCCAGCTGGTACTTTGGAGGTAAGGAACACGTTAGTTGCGCCCAAGAAGTTCTCAAGGTAGGTCATACCGAAAACGTCCTGGTTGGTAATGGTTGCAGTTCCGAGGTAATCAGCTGCGTCCTGGCGGTTCATGAAGGTAACAACTCGACCGGCTGCGTCGTTAGCGTTCTCGAGAACGTCGCCGAGCTTAGCAACGCCATTTGCGAGCGCTGCCTGTAGTCCCTTGCCCTTAGTGGTGGTAGTACCGTTAGCAAGAAGGCCGAAGAAGTCGGAAACGACGCCGGCGCGGACGGTGGAAATCATCTTGGCGTCGGTGCCCATAACGGCGCGAACGTGTCCAGACTTGAGAATTGCCTGTGCAGTGGTCATCTTGCGGTATGGGACGAGCTGGATTGGGTCGATTGCGACCTTATCAACGCCAAACTTAGAGAGTGCTACCTCGTCGCCCTCAACGTAACCAGTGCCGGAAGCGGTGTTGTTGAGAGTGCCGTTATATTTGGTCTGGTAGATTGCTGTACCTGCTGCGACAACCTCTGGAGAGAAGATGCCGAGAATTTCTGCGAGTCGGTCATACTGGCCGCGGAAGTTCTTTAGAACCTCAACGTCAAGTGAAGCGTTTACCGCTGCGGCGTTAACGATGTTTGCTGGTGCTGCCATAATTTTTGCTCCTTAAAGTAAAGTTCGGGCGCGCGCCTGTACGCGTGCCACGGGGTCGGCGATGTCCTCGACATTGCCTGCGGTTGAATGTGCCGCGCCGCCCTTGTCAAGCGGATATGCGGCGTTTGATTTGGCGAACGATTGAGCGTAAGAAGTGAGCGCGTCTGCGCTTGCGGTGATTGCTTCCTCGTCTGAACCCTGTAACAGCTCCACGGGAACGCCCGTCTCTGTGGAAACCTTGATTTTGAGTTTGAGTTCCGCGATTTTTGCGTTGGCCTGCTCTAGCTGCTCGGTTGTGTTGGTAGCCTGTGAAGCCTTTAACTCTTCGATTTCCTTTAGTGCTGCGTCCAGTTGCTCTTTGTTGGACTTTGCGCGGTCTTCCCACTTGCGCGAGTTTGCCTTCCAGTCGGTAGTTGGCTCTGTTGGCTCTGCCTGTTCTTTTGGCTCTTCTGCCTGTGGCTGCTCAACTTCGGCTGTGGCTGCGGACTCCTCGAGCTTTGCGCCCTCGGTTGCCTGTGTCTCTTCCTGGCTCATGTGTTCCTCTTTCTAGGCTTTGCGCCCGTTGCAAGCCGTGCGGCTTTTTGACATGAAAAAAGCGGCTTTCGCCGCTTCTCCTAGTGTTTATGTTGTTCTATGTGTAACTGTTTCGCCATACGCGACACTATCTTATTTCGCAGGTAAGCGTCGTATGACGGCGTGTTTCCGCCAACTTTTCTACCGTCTCGCGTTGTTCGCGTTCGCGTGTACTTCTTGCGCTCCTCGGGTGACATCGCCGCCCACTGCGTACGCGCTTCATCTTCGACAGACGCGCGCGCCGTGCTGTAATAGCGTTGCAGCTTCTTTTGATTGAAGCCTTGCACGCCTGGACTGTTGCCAAAGTCAACTGTAGGTGTGCACTTGCAGTGCGTATGCCTTGAAGCGAATACGCCGTCCTCGGAGTACACAAAACCGTTTGAACCGATTAGCAAGCACCACACACACGCTCCCGCGTGTGGTATCAACGCCCAACGAGGGTGCGCGGGGTCACGTAATGCGTTATCGGTGAATGTGTCGTCGGCGTATTCCATGACGCGGCGGCCGCTCAACGCTGAAAGACTGCTTTGTACCTGCGTTATGTCGTCGGCTTCCTCTAGCGTGCGGTTAACGTCTCCGATTGCTTGATAGTGTTTGTTTATCTCGGGAATGGTCGCCGTAAAGTCGCTGTCGAGGTCATACGTGGCGCGTAAGTCGTTGTAATACTCGACGGCGGCGGACGCTGCAAGATTGCCGTACGCTTTCACAAGTGCAGGATATTGCTGCAAGAGATACGCCTGCGTTTGTGCGTCGGTCATACCGACAGTATCGCCCATAAGCTCAACGACGGCGTTTTCCGCGAGAGCTGCCGCGGTCTGTAATGACGTATCGAACCTGTCGAATGTTTCGCGAGGTATCATTACCCCTCCATTTTCGCGGCAATGGCGGAGAGCATATCAAGCGCGCCCGCCTGCCTTTGTTCGGCGCGTAAGCGGTCAATTGTAGGCTGCGAGAGTCCGATACCCTCATAGTAAACACGCGTTCCAACGATTGACTTATCAGAAGCGGACATCTTAGTCCATGCGTCGGCGCGTGCCGCGATTGTAGGCATGCTCGGGTCTTGCATGTATGCTTGAACGCTGTTCTGCTCGTCGGTGAGTTCGTCTAGTGCCTTGTTATTTGCGACGGCCATAATCATGCGAGCGATGTTTTCGAGCACTTCGGCGTTGCGCCTGTTAGCTGTCTCAACTTCAAGAATAAGCGGGTCATTAGCCGCACCGAGAGCGTCGGAAGATGTGTACGTGTTCGATAGAACGCCTAACTGTGCAAGTGGCACATTTGTTGCGCCGCTGAAACGTTGAGCGTCGTTTTCAAAAACACGGGTAAAATTCTCTGCGTTACCTGCCGCAAATTGCCCGACCTGTGGAATTTCGCCGTTTTCGTCGCGCGAGATAGCCATAATTGCGCCGGTGTATAGCTTGAAACGTGAAGCTGGAGTGCTTGGCTCGTGTTTCTTTTCTTCCTCGTCGTCCTCGCCCTCTTCATCGTCATCACCGCTTACGCTGTCGTCGAAAAGTCCTTCTGCCGCTCCGAGAATGTAACGCTGCGGATATGTGAACAAAGCCGCGCCGATTTCCATGTTTGCAACGTCGCGCATTGCTTTGTCGACGATGCCCATTAGCTCTGGCGTAATGAGAGAATGTCCGAGCGGACGGTCGGGGTCGGGGTCATTCACGAACACGTCAAAGAGTGGGCGGTTCATCGGGTGGTGCTCTTCGGTACAATTCCAAGTATTAGCGTCTACGCGGTCGAGCGTAAGAACGGTGTAGGGCATATGAACCGTGTACTGGTTGGGTGCTCCCTTGTCGTCAACGCTAGTTAGAAATACGCCGTTTGCAACGCCATCGGCGGCCGTGTCCCATTCAGTGCAGAACTGATTTGCGCTGAACACGCGTACTTTAACGGGGTTGTTTGCGTCCACGGAGCGCATGACGGTAACGGCTGAAATGCCGTACACGAGAGCAGAGCTCCACGCCTGCTGATAAATAGAACGCATGCGATTAGTGCGTACAACCTCGTCGAGTGTCGCGTTTTGCTGGCCACCAAAGACAAAGCCGTCAAACACGGAACGCATGGAGTGAGCACGAACAGCCTTCGAGCACCAGCCAACAACGGTGTTCAAATTCGGCATAGCTGGCGTAATGTCAAGTCCGATACTCTTTAGCTGTGACTTCATCGTGTAATACTGATAGAGCTCGTAATTTCGAGCGTACACGCTTGACCAGCGCAAAAAAAGACGCTTTACCGTGTCACGGTAAGCGTCGGGGACATTATCGAGGTTTGGCGTAGCCATTCCGCCGTACAAGAATTTATCTTGATAAATCATAATATTCGCTGCTTTCTTCTAGGGTTTCTTCGGGTGTTCTTGCAGCACCAAACGGCGAGTGCCGCCGCTTCTGTAATCGTGCTGTCGGCTGCGTCTGTTGAGCCAAAGCCCCAACCACCACGGCTGCCGATTGAACGACGAACGCACCCAAGTGCTGAGTTCTCGAACGCTCGGGCGTATGTATGTTTAATCGTGCCGTCTGTGAGTCCATCTAAAAACGATTGCGACGCTGCGATAACATCGGCGGTGTTTGGACGCGTAATATACCCTCGCGGGGCTTTTAATTCCGCTAGGTTTGTACACAAGGCTTCTGCACCGTTTAAGCCGTCAATCATGCACGCGTTGACCGTCTGTTTTCGGTTCACGATTTCTTCGGCTAATGAACGCGTGCCGCGTTCCGTTGTACCGACCTCGACCAGCTCCACGGCAAACTCGCCAGCTTTGTTTTGCTTACAGCCAACAAGCGCGTAAATAGAGCCGTCATTTGAGAAACGAACGCCAAACGTCGTTTTCTTCTTGTATTTGTCGCCGATAGACTTAATACGAGCGGCACGCCAAATGTCGGGGTCAATAGCCGTCTTGATTACACCGGCTTTCGCCCACCAACCTAAACGTTCACGGGCGAAGCTGTCGGGTGCTACGTCGTCCGCTTCGGCGGCGATTGTCTCTTCATCAATGAGATAACCAAGTGACGGGTTCGTCTCATACCAGCGGTCGACATCGTGCGTGTCTCCGACTTCCTCGACCGCCCATTCAAGCCACGCCGTGCCCTTAGTGTCGCCGTCGTGCACCCTATCATGTAGGGGCTTGAACACCTCCGCGGGTGCTTTCTCGTTTGGCGGCGTTCCTAAGTAAATAACTTGTGCGTTGTGCTTCTTGCTTGCCGACGTAACAAAGCGTGACGCGTCCTGTTGCTCACGCGTCAACTCCTGCGCTTCGTCGTAGATAACAACGTCGTAACTCTTACCACGCGCAAGGTTGTTTGTACGGGTCGTGAAGCGGATATAGCCGCCGTTTTTCAAGTAAATTGCTTGCTGACCGTTAGTTTTGCGTACCGTGTCTAAGAGGTCGTTTAAGTCCTCGTTTTCCTCGTCCTCGAACGGTGCGGAAAGCTCTTTGAACATGCCGTCGGCGGTGTCTCCGTGCTGGCATGTATATAAGATTTTTTCGCCGTCCGCAATTAGGCCATAGAAGCACCGAGCGCGAACACTCCACGATTTACCGTTCTGTCTTGCAAGTGAAAGTCCAACGGTTTTGAACGCGTATTTATCTCGCTTATCACGCGCGAGCATCACGTCCAAGAAGTGTTGCTGCCACTCCAAAGGCGCGTCCCAAAACTCGGAAGCAAGGGCGGTTGCTTGCTCGCCGTCGGTGTATGCGTACTTGCCGACTATCTCGTATGTCGGTGTCTGTCTGCCGTAACGTTTAGCCACCGTTCACCCGCTTTGCTTTCTTCGCGCGGTCATTCATCACAAACTGCAACATCGACGCTTGTTTGGTCTTTTTCTTCTCGGGTTCGGCCGCGTCATTGATACCGAGTTGTTTATTGAGTTGTCTAATTTCCGCGCTCGCCTGTTTGAGCGTCGATATCTGCGGCAATGCCTTTAAGTCGCCGAGCTTATTTTGGTATGCGACTTGCCCTACGTCGTCGATATCGTCAATGCACTGTTGCGCAACTGCGTGCCACTGCACTAATAAAAGAAGCGCGGGAACGTCTGATGTGCTAAACGTCCTCGCGCTTGTAATTTCGTCCCATTTAGCGGACTTGAACGGGTCATTTGCCACGTTTGCTGGCTTTGTCAGTCCGCTTGCTTTCTTCCGTGGCATGTATCACCTCGCAAAATAAAAAAGCAGCCACGGAAAGCGACTGCTTAATGTCCTGGTAAATATTCATCGAGTAGCGGACTATTTACGCCAGCGTTAATAACCTTTGTGAGTTCTTTAATATGGTTATCAACCATATCTCGATAGCTAGCGTCCAACTTATCAGCAACTCTTCTTGCTTCCTGTCCCCTCTTAGTGTCGCTACCGCCGAGCTCAATATCAGCTTTTCTTCTACGTTCTCTTTGCTCTCTGTTAAACGCTCTCGAGTTTTGCCATTGCAAAGCTTCTGTTTGCAATCTTGTTCGCTCTTTGACAAGTCCCTCAAATGCGGTCTGCCTTCTTGCTTGCGTTGCGGCTGCTTGCGCGCGGATACCTGCGGCAGTATTTGCGTAAACTTCTCTGCGCCTGTCCTCTAGCTTTATGATTTCATCGCGCGTATCCTGCGCTTTATAGTTGTATTTATAACCTCTTTGCATGAGACTCTCGCCCGCGTGCTCGCGCCGCTTGATTTCTTCCTTCTCTGCTTCTGTAGGGTTAACTTTGTACAAGCTGCGTTTATACTCGAAGCCGTTAGTAATAAACCATGCTCCAGCTTCGGAATACTCTTTTTCTTGCTCTTTCAGCTCTTTCAAACGCGCGTCAATCGCTGCAAGCTCCATTTCAGGTGTCATGGCTTGCGAAAGCTTCAATTTCGCGCTACCGTGTACCCCCCCATATTACGCCTTTTGCGCTGCTGCTATTACTACCTCTACCACCCATATGTCATTATTCCTTTTCTAATAAAAAAGCCGCCCAAAGGACGGCTAAAGATACAAAACGAAACTTAGGCTAAATCAAAAACCCACTTTCCTGGAAAGCGTAAAACTCTTCATAGTTTTTCTTTGCTTCTTCTGGAGCATCGTCTTTAATATGATAGCCGCGACCATCTGGGAAAAAGAAATCATCAATGCCTTCATCTTCTGGCGTGGTATACCAGCTTCTGTCCTTCATAAAATAAAGGTCTTCTACGCTAACATCCATTGTTTACCTCCAAAACTACCTTAACGGGTTACTCTTGAGATAATCCTGCATAGCTCTACCAAATGCGTTTGGTGCGCCAAGATTAGCATTGGCAAATGACTCAGCAAAAAACTCCGCTGCGTTATTCCTTCCGTAATTTGATAAATCCTTGCCTGTCGCGCCATACTTTCTAACAGCGCTAGACGCGATGCTTACGAATGCTCGCTGTCTAAAAGCTTCCTCAGTACCATTATACCCATTTTTTAGAGCTCGTTGATACAAGGCATGTTGCACAAGATGTCCATATTCGTGCGTTATGGTGTACCCAGCTCTACTTGTTAATCTCCCATCTATTGGCATATGATGATGAGTCTGTTGTGCCGTAATCTCACCTTTTGCGCGTTTCGCTGCATTTTTCATATGCCCAACATGCAATAACAGTGTTGCATTACCTTTGCCATCTTCACTAACAGCGGCTAAAAATCCTCTTCCTGTTGCTCCATGTATGCTCGTTGGCACTGCCCCAAGCGCGCCATACTCTTTTTCTAGTCTATGCAGGTGCAGCATATACGTACTCATTGATTGTGTATCGATTGCATCCGTGCCATAGGAACCGCCTACAAATCCAGCTAACGAGCTAATGTCATTAACGTCTTTTCTCTTGTCTTGACCGTCTAAAATACTTGTGATCATAACAGCTGGATTTCCTCCAAGAAGAGAGATACCAGCGTCCTTAAGTGTGTTGTTCCTCGCGCTAGAACTAGAGCTACCTCTGCCGCCCATTTGCCATCCTATCTGTTACATGATTTTTGTATTCCAAGACTTCAATATCGCCAAAATCAAAATCAACCGTGCCGCCATACAGCAATAATCTTGTTGGTTGCACTGCTTTAATTGCTGCTTTAAGACCGCTCTTAAATGCCTTGAGCGCGTTTTTATCGCGCTGTATGCCTACCGTTGAGGTTGCGACTGTCGAGCCTTTAGGAACTCCGTTGAAAGTGAATTTGTAACTCTCCTTGTCCGACCACGTGAGTAGCGGAATTACTGTTATGCCTTGCGTGAGCCAGAAGTACGCTAGAGCCTGTGAGCGGTAACGGTTCCACACCTGCATGGGATACGGCATATCCATATACAGTGAAAAATCAGGAGCAACGACATAAGCAAACTGCCTTAAAAGGTCAACATACTCACGGGGACTATTCCACAGCCGCTCGAATTGGTAATCGTCAAGGAAGAAATGACAAGCTTTGTCTTTCTTGTCCTCGCTTGACGTTGATTTAGCATAGTTAAATCCCATGAAGTCGCCAGGTTTGCAATCAATCGCGGGAAGCTCTGGCATACCAGACGCGCCGCAATCGTAGCGATTGATGATGTCGAGGTTATAGCCTTTGTCCGTCTTTAATCGTTCTGCTCCATACGCGAGGTTTTTACTTTTGAAGTCGCAACCGAACTTTGACATATCCAGCTTGCCAATGCTTTTGACTTCGCTTTTAAGCATGGAAATATTCCACGTTGAAATCTCACCCGTTTTGTTATCTGCGATACGGTATGCCTTGATTTCGTCCTCGGTTAAGCCGTCGCAATAGGCGATGTTCTCGTCGGGTATCTCCGTCCAACCGAGAGATTTACACGCTTCAACGCGTGTGTGGCCTGTGACAATTACGGGGTTCTCGCGGCTCTCTAACACGATTTGGCCACGAAGTCCGAACTGTCGGATACTGTCCGCAACGGCGGGAATTGCTTTCTTGTTATGGCGTGCATTTCGTGCGTACGGGATAATTTCGTTGATATCCATTGACCACCTGCATATTTTAAGGGTGAATATACATCGCCGCAGCTAGGCGGCTTGTTGTGATAAAAAACACATCGGGGGGATATTAGCCCTGGGTGCAAGGTATGGCGAACCCTGTTTGAACAAAAGACCCCCCTATACTAGGCACTGTGAGCCGTTCTAAGTCCCCATTTACCACGCTGTGGTGTGCTGGTACGGCAATAGCGTTTCTGAGTCTATAGCGTGGCTCTGCGTTGCTCTCATGATGTTCACGAAGTCTATAGGCGTTTGCCATGCTGCCCCGCGCGCGATTGCGGCGGCTTTGAGCTTCTCGACCTTCGCCACGCTCTTCGCCGACCTCCACGCATTGCAACACCTATGAGCCGCGCGTATGTTAGCCACGTCATAGGGTGAGCCGCCCTGGCTTACGGGTACCAGCTCGTCGGCTTCATAGGCTAACGGGTCGCGTGCTGGTCGGTTGTAATCGATATCTAGGCCGCATATCCAGCAGGGCGCGCATTGAGCGCGTACCCTTGCGCGTACCGCGTTTCTTCGCGTGCTGTTCGCTCGTCTTACGTTTGCGCCCATATGCTCCCCGTGCTACCCCCTACCCCCTAGGGTATAGGGTGGGTGTATCGACAAAAAAAACGCGGCCGTGGAGAGGAACACGACCGCTGCCCGAGAAAGGTTACTTTAGACTGTAACCTCCGCGATTATGTTTGTTTATACGCTCGTCTATGCGTTTGCAATTCCCTTGCCCTCTGCTACGCGTTGAAGCCCGTATGCGTCGCATGTTTCGTTTGCTATCCTGGCGTACTTGAAAACGGACGTAATACTCATGCAGAGAATAGATGACACTTGTTCGTAGGTCATACCGTGAATGTAATGAAACTTGATAATATTTGCTGCATCTTCGCCAACGAGTGACGATAAACCGCTATCGCCGTTTTTACCATAGAGGACATACTCGCATGTTTCCTTTAGCTTGTCGTATGCGTTCGCTGCTCGCTTTTCATCTTCTTCCAGCATTAAACGGATATCGACGTTTCGCATTGTGTCCGGGTCTTTGGTACTTGATACGCTCTCGTTGAACTTCTGCGTTTTTGCGCCTTCGGTGAGCTTGTACGCGTTTACTCGCTCCCGCGTCTGAAACCAACGCTCACGAGCTTCTAAACATGCCGTAAATAATTCTTTGGATGATGAATAAGCTAAATCGTAATTATCGCTTGTTCCCTTGATACCATTTGCCGCTGATACCATTGCTTCCCCTTTTCTCTCTCGGTAGCTAAATGATAGCGTCTAACTGCTCAAATGTCAACGGCTCGCGCTAGTTATCAACATATTTTCAACACGTTTTATACAAGTTTTCAACATTATTGAGTTATAAAAAATGCGCATATCGCGCAAATCGATAGTACTATTCCCTTTTGAATGTAAAACTGGAAAGCAAGGAGCGCAAAAGGCGGTCAGATACCCGCTGAAGCGTCTGCCCGCTTTTGCTTTGAGGTGTGAAATGTCGTACTTGAAACGTTGCCTTGCGTGATTGTTTCCCTTTGCTGGTTCGTTTCTCTCGCTGCTGCGGTCTTTTGGGAAACTTGTTTTCCTTAGTATAGCAGATTAAAAAACGCGAATGTCGCCAAAGTACCCCAATGTCGCGTATGTCGCCAAAGTTAACAATTTGGAAACAATTATGTAACACTTTAGAAACGTAATGTGAAGTTACTGTGTGAGCTATTCCAATATTGCATTGCACGGCATGCGGTTTTGTAATAACTGGTATGTGATTAGGCATAGAAACGAAAAAAAGGCCAGCAACCGAAATGGCTACTGGCCTGTTGATTAGTTGTTATGCCACTCTATACCGTCTTTGGTAACGGTGAATGAAAAGTTTTCTTTGATTTCTTTCAGACGTATGATTGTTACGCGTGGGTCATCAAACGTTAGTCTTTGCGGGCGATACGATAACCATTTACCGCTTAGGCTCTTACATTCAACCACAGTGCCGTAATGACTGATATTGATTTCCTCAACGACTAGCGGCTCACCGTCTCCGCCGACTTCATAAACTCTATCGCCGATGTGAATTGCTTTCTTTTCCATTGTGCGTGGACATGTGATGTAGTCCGTAATGTCAACGAGAGATTTAACCTCTTCAATCATTTCGGCACATGTCTGTTTGTTAATCTCTCCGTACCGCCTGTTAAATACATACTTTGGGTAAAGCGTGTCGATAAAGTCTGACTCGGTTATATTTTTACCCTCCCTGTTCATGTCCTCTAGCTTTTCAAGTCTTTTAACGGCTTCTTTGCGTTTCTTTCTGTCCTTCTTCATGCTGCAACCTCCTACGGATAGCCCAGCGGCCATAACGACCGCCAGGCGTTGTTTATGCTGTCTTAGAACGGGATATCTGCGTCGTAAAACTCGGGTTCGGGTGCTTGCGGCATGCCGTATGCGGGCGTGTCTGCCACCTTCGCGGCTTCTGCGGCTGGTGATGTCACTTGCTGGCCGTTTGAACGGCTCATAAACTCGATTTCATCGACGATGACTTCTAGCTTGCTGCGACGCTGTCCCTCTTTCGTTTCCCACGAGCTATAACGCAGTTTGCCTTCAATGGCAACCTTTGAGCCCTTTGTGATAAAGCGTGAAACGGCTTCTGCGCGTGAACCAAAGACGATACAGTCTACGAAGTTTGGTACATCTTCCCACTCGCCCGTCTGCTGGTCCCTGCGACGGTCATTCACCGCGACACCGAATGCGAGTATTTGCGTACCGCCTGCGGTGGCTCTAAGCTCCGGGTCACGTGTTAGATTACCTGTGATGTTTACTCGGTTAATGCTCATTAAAAGGTCACTTCCTCAAAGTCTGCCGCGCTCTGTGTAGGCTCTTTCTTTGGCTCGGGTTCGACTGTCTCAACTCCTGCGGCCGCGTCCTCGATATCCTGTTTCATAGCTGCTACCGCTGCGGCTACTTGGTCGTTAGTCATCGTCTCCATGCTTGACGCTTTGACGGTGTCTAAAAGAAGCTGTGTGCCGTCCTGCGGGCTTACTCCTGCCGCCTTGCACCACTCTTTATAGAGTGCTCTAATCTCGCTCAAATCGGTTTGCTCGTGCGTTGGCTGTGGCTGCATAGATGTTTCTTCGATGTCTTGTACGAAGATGTCACTTGCTGCGGTTGTGGAGCGCACCGCGTCGACAAAAGCACGCTTTTTGGCCATCTTCAAAACGGTATTCCACAAGTCCGCGATGTCCTCGTTTTCAACGGTCATTTTCGTTTGCCAGTCTTTGCGATAGCGGTATTTCTTTTCCATGGTCGAGCACAAGCCCATACCAACGCCAACGATTGAGCCCTCCTCGTTGAGAAGATTACAAGTAACGTCATACTCGCGATGATTGTTGCCTAAGTCCTCTTTAGTAATCTCGTACTTGGGAATGAAGCGGAACATAAGCGCGATTTTCTCCGCGCCCGGCTGGAGCAGCACGGGCTTATCGCCGCAACCTTTGATAGTGTCGTAGTGCGTGCCTTTCTGTAACACGTCCTGCATAAGGTATTGAATTTGATTTACTTGTGAACGGACAATCTCCGCTCCTGTTTTGTTGCTTGACTGTACAAGTGCGTTTGCCATGTTTAGCTCCTCTTTAGTACGCCGTGGATATTGTTTGCTTTAAGCCAGGAAAGAAGATTGCCGCGCTGTGTAGGTGTTACTTCAACCTCGATAATCAACTTCATCACTGGCTCGGTTGCCTGTGGTGCTGCCTGTGGCTCTGTGGCCGCCTGTGTGGGCTGTGGCGCGCTCTGTGGTTGCTCCTGTTGGCGTGCGGCTGCTTCTGCGGCTATGCGTTCCTGTTGCTCCTGCCACTGTCTCTCGCGCTCGCGCTGCTCACGTTCGAGCTGCTTGGTTTTGTCGCGTTGAATACGTCGCTGTATCATCGCTGACATCGTGTTCTCGAACTCAAGCGTTGAGAAGTAATCACCTTTGACCTCGATGCGCTCGCGGTCGTCCATTTCCGCTGCGTTGATGTTCTTGATATCGTTTGCAACGCGGTCAATGCACTTGCGCAAATGCTCGACAGCTGCACGCTCGTTTGTCGAGCGGTTGAGCCACTTACCCTCTGTACCGAAACGCTTTAATAGAAGCTCAAAGGGAACGAGCGCGGTTTGCTGGCCGTCAAGCGGTAACGCGATATCGGGCGCGTACGTCTCGTATTCCTCCTGCAACGTGGCGCGGCGTGTGCTTTCCCATCTGTCCTCGTAATCGGTGATGTTCGATTTGTAAGCACTTTCGAGCGCGGTTAACTCGCCGATTGCTTCGGCTGCGTGAGCTTTGAAACGATTGATTGCGTTCTCTAGCGTTGAAGTCATTGACTTTCGGTCGCTGTCGATTGCCGCAATTTCCTTGCGGAGCATTGCGCGAGCCGATTTAGCGGCCTTGTAATCGGCTTCGTTGGTGATGTCGTGCGGCTGGTACTGCGCTGCGATTGTTGCAGCCTTGCCGCGTGCTTCTGCAAGCCATTTGTCGCCGTCTGTGAGCACCGCTGGTGGCTCGATAACTTCCGCTTCAACCTGGATAACCTCGTTATTTTTTGTTGCCATTTTGTTTTAACCTCTCGTAGAATTTGGAATTTGCCCACTCTTCGCGGGCTTCTTCTTTGGTTGCTTTTGTTGCGCTCTCACACCCGCAATAGTCGCAGTGCAAGAAGTAACCGTGCGCCGTCTCGCGAACGCCGATGCCGTAGAACATGCCGCCGTTATTCATGCAATGAGGACATATCATTAGTTCCCCCCCCATTTATAAAGTTCACCTAAATAACAAGCTAGAAAAAGATAAGAAGAAATGCATATGGTGTAAGTGAGTGCTTCTTCCTTGCTGTATATCCAGTTACTTGCTATTGACTGACCAATCATCACCTCACCGCCGACATAATTTCTCGCAAGAACATGCCTTGCGGTGCGTTTGACCAGTTGATAAAGTCAGTAAGGTTGCAAATGCCATAGAAAATAATGAAACCCAGAACACCTGCGACAAAAAAACTAATAACAACTTTTTCATCTGAATCTATGGAACTGTTCCAAACCACTGCAAAGAAAAAGACAGCGACGACTAAGATGACTGCACCAAAAAGCGCGACTGAATATATAAGACTTTCTGTCGCCCTCGCCTGCGCATACTGTGCTACTGCGTCAGAAAATGTGGAATATCCGACGCCTAAACGGTTAGTTATTTCCGTGATAGCACGGTTAACTGTCTCTGTATCCATAAGATACCTTTCTATTCGGTTTTGAAAATGAGGAATTAAAATAAATCGTTAACTAAATCTGCTAAGCAAAGCGCGAATGCGCAACCAACGTTAATTGTCATTTTTTCTCACCCTCGCCGCTGCTAATTCCTTTTCTAGCTTGTCAGCCAATTCTTTGTCCCTAATCATAAGTTTGAACACGAACTCTTCCGCGCTTTTCAACGCTGCTTCCGTGCCTTCATTAGCAATGGCGAGCAATAAACTGTAAACACCCATAACGTATCCTCGGTCGTAGGCATCCTCTCTAACTGCCTGCAAAAACTCTACTTCAGACTCTGCCGTGCCGTTTAGTTCTGCCATGTGCTCTCCTTCAAGTTTGCCGCGCCAAAATCGACGGTAACGTATGTCGTATCCTTGCAGCGTGAACGTGGTAGTTTGGTTGCCTTCAACTCGATTACTTGCGCATCGTCCTCGTACGCTACGCCGTTCAGCCCGTCCAATACGAGCTTCTCGATGTTGTCAATGTCTGGCTTGTGTGTGTCATGCTCGAACAGTACGCACTTTGGCGTGGTCTTTGGCAATGAACGTGCTGCCTTGATGTAAATGCGTACGGGCTGGTTGCGTTCTGCCTTGAATGGCTTGTGATAGCACGCTTCACGGTATGCGTCGGCTACTGCCTTTTTGTCGGCTCTGTTGCGTGCTGTGTCGTAGACAAAGCCGTTACCCGTTCGCGGACGCTGCAAGCCGTGGACAAACGGAAGGGTAAATTCGATTGTCATTGCTCCTCCTTCCATGCCGACTTCTTGTAATGTTCGATTGCTTCGTCAAGATTTTTAAGATACTCACCATAATCAGCATATTTGTACTTGGCTTCTAAGGCTTGCAGGTACAATTCATAAGCTGTTGGCTTGCGTTCAGTCACAATGGGAATGAGGAAGCTCCAAGTGTTAAGCTTCATCACGCACCACCCTTGCACCACAGTCGGGACAGTACGGGCGGAAACACCAATAATCTTCTTCCGACTCGTACTCACCTGCGAGTATATGGCCGCAGTTGCCACAGCAGGCGTGACCGTCTTGAATTTTTAATTCGCATGTAGGGTCGATTAAGTCGGCTAGACGAGTGAGTGTTTCATCGTAACTGTAACGCTTAAAGTCTGCGAAAATCCAATACTTCAATACTTCTATGAATTGCCCATCGTTCTCCAATGGTTCACCAGGTAAATCAGCGAGGTACCGAAGACTCTTTGTCACCGCGTGGCGTTCTCTAGGTGTAACGCTACTCATCTTTATCACTTAGGCTCTCTAGCTGGTCAACAATGTTAAAAAGTTCAGTCATTGCCCAAGCCGTCATCTGACCTTTATCGATAACGTTTCTAATCTGCTCACTAAGTGCCGCGGTTGTTCCTGGCTTCTTGTGTGTGATGTCATCCGCAGATTCTTTTGTATACACGGATTCTGTACCAGTAGTCAAAATAACCTCTATGCTATTACCGCGCATCATGTACCCAGCGACTTTATACTTCATATCATCATCGACGTATACCGTGTCTCCTGGGCAGATAACCTTCCCGTCTTTATCACGTGGCAGCCCAATCATGTTTGACGTGTCGCAAAGGTCGATTAGACGGCTTGTGATGGCCTTATCGAATTCTTCCGATAGTGCACTATCTCGCGGGCGTTCACCAAATAAGCATTCATAGATATCCGCATAGCAAAGATAATCTTCATTAAAAGACGCCGCTCTTTTAGCGATTGCTGCACGCTCTTCTTTAGTTAGCATTGTTGTTCCTTTTCGATTAGAAACGGCGCGTCGTCGGTAAATAGCAGGTAGCCGATAAGCACGAGAGCCGCGAATACGAGAAGGTCGTATGCGATAATAGACACCGTCGCGTCTCCGCCTGTCGCAATTACGGCAACACAAGCCGCAGCAAGCACGCCGAACGTGCCTTTAAGTAGATGTTTCATTTTCTAACCCCAATCGGGCATAAAGTAGATTTTTGTTAATCAGCCATTTTTTCCGCAGCTTCACCGCTGGAAGCTCGCCTGTTGCGCACATGCGTTCAACGGTGCGTTTGTTCATTCCCATGAGTTCCGCGGCTTCTAGCGCGCTAAGAAGCTGTTTAGTCGGTAAGTTCTTCGTTTCCGTACGCATAGCGTGTGAAGAAGTACGTTTGACCCTTGCCAGTCACTTTTGGCGTGCGGCTGATTGTCACGCTTCCGTCGGCTTTGTGAACGGTTGTCTCTTTGATGCGGAATAGTCCGAGTTCCATTGCTCGCTGTGTAGGCACGTTCCAATTACTGCCAAAACGTCCCAAGTAGCCGTCGGAGCGCAACCACTCGAACAGTCGATTTTGTCCGACCTCAACGCCGTTTTGACGCAGCATTTTAGCCAGCTCACCGACTAAGCATGTGCCATCTGCGGCGGATACCGCGTCGGCGAAGCGTGCTTTTGGCGCGAGCTGTGCTATTTGCTCGTCTTTGCGCTTGATAGCGTCGTTTGCGACTAAAACGGCTCTCGCGAGTAGCTCATCGTTGCTTTCTGTGCCGTCTGTCGCGATGTAACCGCCGCTTTTGCGAATAGCGGGAAGAACGTCATGAGTTACCCAGCGTTTGAACATACGCGCGGAAGGCTTTCGGCTGCGTAATACCAGACTATACAGTCCAGACTCGGAAACGATAAGGGGCGAACGTCCCGCGCGCTTTTGAACCTCGATACTATCGAGGTTTGAAACTTCATCGACATCTAAAACCACTCGTACATCTTTAACGTTAGTCCCAAGAACGCGGCATACGTCTTGAGCGACAAACCATGGTTCGCCGCGATTATCGCGTACCGCTCGCAGACTTCCGCATAATTCAGAATTAAAAACTTGTATACTTGAATTGCCCATGTTTTTCCTACTTTCTCGGGCACGCCCTGTTTAAGTTACCGCTTAAATGGGGCTTTTACTGTTTATTGTGGCATTTGTGCCATTTTCCGAACGCCTTTGCCGCTGCGTTTGCGTTCTCGAAGCTGCCTAGCAGCCACGTGTTGCCGCTGTCCTCTCTCACGTAATAGTTGTCATTGAAACGGCTCTTAGTTAGCCGTGCGTTGCCGTGGCGCATTACCGTTTTGTACGCTGGTTGTGCGTTTCCTGCGTCTGCCGCATAGCGGTTGCGAGGTTGCCATACATACTGCCAGGGCGCACCTGCGTTCTGTGGTACTGCCATGTTTACTCCCAACCAATCAATTCTTGGGGCTTAACGTTTAAGGCTTGTGCAAGGTCAATAATCGTTCTCAACGACGTTGCGCATTCATTCTGCCTTCTGTTCTCTAGCTTCTCGATTGTTGAAGCATTAACGCCGCTTCTATTCGATAGCTCGGCGCGGCTTAAATTGTGCCTTGCACGTTCAGCTCGCAAGTTCTGCGATAGGGTTTCTCCTTCCCACACGTTAATTTCTCCTTACTTTTTGCAACGAACAATTTATTTAACTTTTTTATTGTGGTTAGTTGCCACATACAACATGTGCTCATCTGCGAGCGTCCAACTACTATTAGTTGTATAGATACAATTTTCAAAGTACGATGTGCAATTTCTGCACAATCACATATTAGAGTAAAAAATTTTGATATTCAAGTATCAATTTTTAATATTTGAATATGTTGTGAAGAAGCGGTATTATTGCAGCTATGAGGAGGTGTTAACGTGAGTCGATACAACCTACAACTGCGTACGTTACGTAAAAATAGATATCTTACTATTGCGGAACTCGCAGAAAAGATAGACGTTTCGCCCCAAATTGTCGGAAACTGGGAACGCGGGACAACTGAAATCAACCTCGCCGATGCTCTCAAAGTATGCAAAGTCCTAGAGTGCAGTATTGATGATTTGGCGGGCTGGAATTCGGGAACGGTTATCGAGCAAAAAGAAAAACGTTCAAGTGAAGCGTGCAGGAAAATCAAGGAAATCTTAGACGAATACCAAGCGTAAAACGGTATGCAAATGTCAACGAGCGCATAAATAGTTTTACTAGTTTTCGCGGGGGGGTGGCGTTAATTTTCGTTGACTTTGTTTTGCCTGTTGATTTGTAAGTAAATAATGAACGAGGGGTGCTGTTATGACAGAAGTTCAAGAAGCAACACAAAAGACGCTGCAAACAAGAAAGCAGCAATTCAAGAACACATCAATCGCAACGTTTGTGCTTGGAGTAATCGCGTACGCGGTGAGTGCTGCGTTTTCAGCGCGTATTGCCGAGGAAGTGTCACTAGCTCAAAGAATACCTACACACACAGTGCCGTATTCCGTGATGACTGGATACACCACGAGCGCGCAAATTGCAATGATTGCGGCGGGCGTATGCGGCGCGGCTTGCTTATGTGCAATCTTGCTATGGTTTGTTGCCGACTTGCTCGAAATCGCAAAGCGCGAAAACGCTTAACGTGCAAAGCGTACACGCCGACTCGCCGCACGAGGTTTGCACGAGTTTTACACTTTTTGGAATATTTTTGGAATATTTTTGGAATTTTCAAAAGAAAAATAGCCGCACAAGGCGGCTACGTGGGAAATCATGGTGCCAGCAACCAGGTTTGAACTGATGACCCCCGCTTTACGAGAGCGGTGCTCTACCAACTGAGCTATGCTGGCGTGCAAAAGCGCGCTAACAACTATACGGGGAAGCCCTGTATTATTCAAGCAGAAATACTAAAGAAGCCCGAGAACACCACGAACAAGGCGCTCAAGATCATTTGCATACTTCTCAGATGCCTCTTGAACGCTCTTATGCGTAGTTCCGTGAGCTCCAGCTGGGTTTGCTGCAAGCGTCAGAGCCAACACATTCATTTCAAGAGCGCGAGCCATAATGACTTCAAGAGCTGTGGAAACGCCAACGTATGAGACGCCAAAGCTGCGAAGCATAGCAACCTCTGCAGGAGTCTCAAAGTTTGGTCCCAAAAGACCAGCAAAAACACCCTCATTGAGCTCAATTTTAAGGTCATCCGCTACGCCACGTGCAAGCGTTCTTAGATAAGGCGAGAAGGCATCATTCATATCTACAAATGGGGTCTCGACATCGCGAAGGCCTGCCCACTCTGCAAGCGGATTGGTTCCCGTGAGGTTAATCTGATCAGTAATAACGCCAAGACCAGTCTTTGCGTTTCCAGAAACAGCACCTGTTGCACCTGCAAAAATAATATCTTTGCAGCCCAGGTGATGAGCATGTTGAACAAGAGAGGTTACCTCAGCTGCAGAATAACCCTGATAGAGGTGCACACGACCAGGATAAACAACTACAGGCACGCCGTCGATAGTACCAATAGTTGCCTCAAAGCTGTGACCAGCCATAGGAGAAGCGTCAACAGGGAAACCTGGAATGTCACGATAATCAATACGACGGACTGGCTTTACCAAATCAGCAAGATGACCAAGTCCGGTTCCCAAAATAAGAGCAACAGGATGCTCAACAGATGGGCTTACATTCTCAATGGTTTTCTCGGTAACCACGCAAATCCCCTCCTCTAAGAGGTGACGAGTAAGTGTTCCCTCGCCAGAAACAAGCTTTCCTGAGTACGTACCATCATAAATCTCATGCACGCCACAAGACGGGCTTTTTGCCTTCAAAACGGCGAGCGTTATGTCAGAAGACGTAACAGCACTAAGAGCAATCTTAGATCCTCGTTCAAAATCATCTGTTACATCTGAGCCATCCTTGAGCCAAACACGTCCTTCTCGCTGTTCCGCGGGCGGACGAGGCACAGGAAGACCTGAGGAAGTCTCGGGGCAGATCTTTGTGACGTTTACTTTTTCTGCCAGCTTTTGTACTGCAGAAACAGGCTTGGCCCCTCCGTCATATCTGACGGGGAGGCCAAGTAAACAAGCACTAATAGCAACTTTCATTGCTTTTCAGATCCTAGAGAGCAAGAGAGTAAACAGCAATAGATGCTTTACCAAGAATCTCGTTAATCTTCTGCGACCACTCCTGAGATGCCTTGCTTGCAACAGCAGAGTACTTGCTCATTGCAACCTGATAAGCGGTCTGAGCAGCTGCATAAGAAGCAGAATCGTTGGAGATTGAGTAAGCAGAGAGCTGCTTGTAGTAATCGCCATCCTGGGAAGCCCAAGTGTTGTTCTTAGCATCCCACTCATCACCAGCAAGACCAATGATGTACTGAGCGTACTCCTGGCTTGTAGTCTCAGAGTTGCCGTCCTCAGGTGCAGTTGGTGCCTGTGGAGCATCTGGAAGGGTTGTAGTCAGAACGCTATCACGATACTTCTTCATAATGACAGCATCATGGATGAGCTTCTTTGCAACATCTTCAGAGAGCTTGTATGCAGAAGCAACCTGGCTAACATCAGTAGTCTTGAAGTTGGTCTGCATGTAATTGTTGACCTCGTCATCAGTGACGGTAATACCCTTGCTCTGAGCCTCAGCAACAACAAGAGCATTGCGAACATAGCCAATGATCTTATCGGCTGCTGGAACAGCATAGGTGCCGTCAGACTGCTTTGCTGCGTCAAGACCGGAAGTGTTCTCAATAACCTCACGAGCAGTTACTTCTTTGGTCTGACCGTTGTAGGTATAAGAAGCAATAGGAGTGTTGAGCTCACCCTCAGAAAGTGTGGTGCGACCGTTCAAAGAACCAGTAGCTCCGCCACCGCCCAAAAGGAAGCGACCGATGACAATACCAAGAACAAACAGTACAACTGCGCCTACTCCGATAAAGATCTTTGAGTTCTTTCTTACATCAATAGATGGCATACCCTTGCCTTTCATCGCTCAATGCAACTATGCGTACACTAATACAAACCTGTAGTTTACTCTTATTAGCATGCATAAAACATACAACCAGTAAACTCCCCCATTTGTACACAGTCGTGTACATACAAAACAAACTAAGTGGTAGCTGCAACAATCTCTTCCGAATACTGTTTGATGTATCCAGTGGCATTTTCTGCATCAAACTTCATGCGCTGAGACAGTGCTTTCTTCACGTCCTTAGAAATAGTTCCGTGTGCTAAGGCGAGAAGACCCTGGAGCATGTCATGGTACTCAGCATCTCCGTGATAGCACTGGACCGCCTCATCCAGAAGTGGCCATGCTTCATCAGAATGCTTTGCAGAAGTTGCTCCGTACTGACAGAGGAACAAAAATGCTGCCAGGCGCACCGTTGCTGAGTCATCGTCAAACAGAGAAGCCTCAGCAGCATCAAATGCCTTAAAGACCTGGTCACCAAAGTGAGCGCTCAGATTGGCAAGCGCATCAAGCACTTCCCAACGAGTCTGTGCTTCTGGCCTATACAGTGCATCAATAAGAGAATCAATGTGCTCTTCAAAGGCAAGAGGAGCAATATGGGCCAGCTCCGCAAGCTCATGAGATGCGTCTTGACGAGCGCGCCTACTAGCATCAGACAAAGCAATGACCAGTGCATTCACTTTTTTCATCTGTGCCATAGTTGGCTTTTTAGTAGCCTTCTTAGCAGGTTGCTTTTCTTCTTTTGGCGCCTTTGTAGAGCCCGCTTTTGCGGTTGCCTTAGTTGAAGCCTTTTTTGGCTTCTGAGCAGTTTCTTTCTTTTCTGCCATGAAACCTAAATCCTCTCTAAAACACCCTTTATTCTCTAAATCCGTCTACGACAACGGTGCCGCTTTTTTGATCCTCATGAATTTTAATAAATCCAAGGCTCGATGCTTCACGTAAAAGAGAAGTAAACGAACGATATCCATAAGTTGCCTCAGCAAACTGTGGACGCTTCCTTCGCATAGTCTCCTTTAAACGAGACGCATAAATAAATGTTTCGCTTTCGCGTTCCAAAGACTCAATGGTCTCAAATAAAAGCTGATAGCAGTCGTGTTTCTCGACAGGTACCTTCTCTTTAAAGTCTGGAATTCTGCCAGAACTCAAAATATCCTCGTAGAAGATAAACTCGTCACAAACTTCAGCAAGAAGCGAGCTGGTAGACTCCTTCATACCAACGCCAATGACCGTTTTACCAGCCTCTTTAAGCTTTGCCACAAGTGGCGAGAAGTCCGAGTCACCAGAAAGCACAGCGAATGTGTCAATGTGGTCTTTAGTAAGACACATCTCAACAGCGTCCACCGCAAGTCTAATATCGGCAGAGTTCTTGCCGGTATAAGCCCTATCGGGAATCTCAATGAGCTCAATACCAAGCTCATGCAGGGGTGTAATAGCATTTGGAAAGCGCTGCCAATCGCAATATGCGCGCTTAGCAGTAATACGGCCCTTATCAACCAGCCTCTCCATAATGAGCTTCATCTCTGGAAGATGACCTGGCTCTTGGTGGCCGTTTCTCTTTCTTTTACCTGTTCCTAGTGCCAAATTTTCATAATCGATGAAAACCGCAATAGAGCTCTGAGGAGTAGAAATATCACTCATAATCGGGGTTCCTTTGCGGCTAGCACTTAGTGGCAGCAGTGGCCGTCATGACCGTGCTCGTGACCTTCATGCTCATGATGATGTCCGTGACCATGGCACTCGCACTCGTGATCACCATCTTCGTGGTTGTGGCCACAACAGCACTCGTGCTCACCCTCATCTTCCTGGCTCTCAAGAAGCGACCAGTCAAGACCAGCTGCAGTGCTCGTAGCCTCATCAGCATAAAGCAGTGAGATTGCCTGGGTGCCCTTGCGAGCGCCACCAATCTGGCAGAGCATGTCATACAAGGTAAAGGCGGTCTCTGCACCAGGGAGGGTGATTTCAAGATCCTCAGACTGAGCAAGAGCAAGCGCAATATCCTTGCGGAAGTGCTCAGCCAAAAATCCTGGTTGGAAGTCTCCCTCAAGCGACTTAGGAGCAAGCTCTTTAAGTGCGCGAGAAGAACCCATGCCGCTTGCAACAACCTCAAGCATCTGCTCAACGTCAAGTCCACCCTGCTCTGCCAAGGCCATTGCGTCTGCATAGCCAATCATGCAGGAAGCAAGGGATACCTGGTTACAAAGCTTTGCGGTCTGACCCTTACCAGCTCCGCCCATGCAGAAAATCTTTGCAGAGAAGGTCTCGAGAAGAGCGCGTACTGGCTCAACATCGTGCTCAGTTGCGCCGACAATCAGCGTAAGAGTACCGTCCTGAGCACCCTTCTGGCCGCCCGTAACTGGACAGTCAAAGGCATGTTTTCCCTCAATTTCAGCAGCATCGTGAATATCACGAGCAAGCTGAGATGAAGAAGTGGTCAGATCAATAAGGTACGCACCCTTCTTAGCAACACGGATAAGACCATCTGTTGCCAAGTAAACATCTTCAACGTCAGTTGGATAACCAACCATGGTAAAGACAACGTCAGCGTCTTTTGCAGCATCTTTCACACTCTCTGCAGCGTGAGCGCCCAACGAGACAAGCTTATGCGCTTTCTCTGATGTTCTGTTGTAAACAGTAACATCATAGCCAGCAGAAATAAGGTGCTCCGCAATAGGAGCGCCCATAATGCCTGTTCCAATAAAAGCAACCTTTGCATTCTTGCTCAGTGCCATGTATGAGTCCTTTCAGACTGAAATAAATATACAAACTGGGGCCGCTCCAAAGAGCGACCCCATACCTTGTACCCGTTAATTAGATTTACGAACCCTGTTAGCAATTCGGTCAGAAAGCGAAAGCTTCTCGCGGCGGTCAGTTCCCCAGAAGACAATAGCCACCATGCCTGGTCCAACGTGAGCACCAATGACTGGTCCTACCTGGCTATGAATAATGGTAAGTCCCTCGCAGCCCTTCTCTTTACGAATCTGAGCCTCTAGCCAATTAGCGTCCTTCTGTGCGTCTGCAGAAATAATGCCAACAGGAAGCGAGGTGTCATGAGAATAGCTATCTCTAAAGTCCTGGATAAGAGACTTGAGCGCCTTCTTGCGACCTCTGCACACTGTCTTGACGGTAAGGGCTCCTGTTGAGTCATAGGTAAGTTCTGGCTTTACATCAAGTTTGCCGCCAATATTTGCTGCAGCAGCAGGAATACGACCGCCCGCAGCAAGAGCATCCAAGGTCTCAAGTGTTAAGTAGCCATGTATATAGTTACGCGCATCTGCTGCCCACTCGGCAATCTCTTTTGCCGAGAGACCCTTATTAGCCTGATGTACTGCTTCAAGACCCAAAAGCTGAGCTGCGGACGAAGGTGCACCATTGTCGACTACGTAAATCTCAAAGTCTGGGTATTTCTCTCTTACCATATCTGCTGCTTGCTCAGCCGCATAGTAGGATGAAGAAAGCGCAGAGGTAAAGCAAAGATATACCGTTGGAGTGCCCTGCTTTGCAGCACGCTCAAAGACCTCGAGGTAATGACCAGGAGTAATTGCAGAGGTGGTGTAGCGCAGCTTTTTATCTTTGCGCATGCCCTCAAAGAACTCATGTGCACTAATGCTCTTCCAGCCGTCATCATAGTGCTCTCCATCTGGTCCCACATAAGGGAACTGGATGATATCAACACCTAGCTGTTCAGCAATTCCTGGAGCAAAGTCTGCGCAGGAGTCCATGATGATTCGAACGTTACTGGGCTTATGATATGCAGCTGAAAGCTCAGTAGGCTCAAGATCTTCAAAGGCAACCTCGCTGATTTCTTCTTCGGCTTTATCTTTTTTATTGAACATCCTGTTCCTCAATCTTAGGTTTGATAATTCCATAACCACCATTTTTACGATGGTAGATGACATTAGTCAAACCAGTAGAAGAATTAACAAAGACATAAAAATCATGGCCGAGAAGGTCAGTTTGGACAAGCGCCTCCTCTTCCGTCATTGGCTCAAGATCAATGTATTTCTCGCGAACAAGCTGGTCATCAAGGTCTTCAGCTGGAATCTCAATGAGATTGGCAAGATCTTCTTGTGTAAGAGCAACTCCGCGCTCAGACTTTACATGATGACGGCGCTCAACAACTTTTGTCTTGTACTTACGCAGCTGTCTGGAAACTTTTTCTGCTGCTTCATCAATAGCCACATACATATCGTCAGAGCTAGCGGTGACACGAACAACATTGTTACGAACAAATACTGTAACCTCAGCTGTCTTTCTATCTGGATTTGAAGGGTTTTTGTCCACTCTGAGAACAACATCGCAAGACATAGGAGTGATGTCAAACACCTTAAGAGCATCACCGATTTTCTGGTCTACGTGTGCGCGCAAAGCCTCAGAAATGCTTACCTTGCGTCCCGAAATCTTGATGTCCACCATGGGAGCCTCCTATCGGATACACGAGACATCTTCTATCTGATGTCTGTATAACAACAATACCCATTTGTCGACCAATCATTCCATAAAAAGTTGAATTGAGCGGTAAACGGTTAGAGACTATTTCTCTTTATGTGCGATTAATTTTGCTCAGAGGAAGATGTGGCAGAATCAGCGCTGGTAGATTGCGTAGAAACTTCCACAAGACCGGAAATCTTATTGGTAGTTGAGAGGTGTGGCAAGGTGCCAATCCATTTGTTTCTAATAACTCCCTCGACACCGTTAGATTGAATAGCTGAAAGAGCTTGCTGAATTTGTGTAGCGAGAGCTTTGTTACTAGTTGCAACAGAAATACCAATCGTGGATGGAACGTCAACGACACCAACCATAGAAATATCTTTGTTTGCTGCTAAATAAGCACCAGCATATGCATCACAGGCCACATAATCAATGGAACCATTTTCAAGTGCTTCAAAAGCATCATTTAAGTTAGAAAAGCCCTGTACAGACATACCGGTGAGCACCTGACCCATTGCTCTCTCGGACAAAGAGCCCGTTTGAACGCCAACGGACTTTCCACTCAAACTATCAGCAGTAATGTCTGTTTCTGAACCCTTATGGAAAAGCGCTGTTGTGGACTCTGCATAACCAGAAATCAACGTACTTGTTGAATCCTCACCGCTTCTAACATCCATGACAATATCGCAGCCTGCTTGCAGACCATCTACTGGACCATTGACTGACACAAACTTAACGTCTACGCCCAACTGATCTGCAATCGCAGAAGCCACTTCAACGTCAATTCCTTGCAGCGTTCCGCCTTCCGAGGCCACAATCATAGGAGCGGTCACTGACTGTGTGCGCAAACCAACCGTAAGAGTTCCAGCCGTATGCAATGCAGAATCAGGAATCTTCTGCTGACGGGCTTCTCGCTTCTCTTGAATTGCCTCTTGCACCGACTTGACATGGAACCATTTGTCCAAATCAATGTTGATAGGACCAATGGAGCATCCTGTTAAAACAACAGCTAGTGCTATAAGAAGTAACACCTTAAGAGAGCTTTTAACGCGCGTCATCAGAACTCCTTCTTCTAAACAGGTGTCTTTTCAGCTGACCTGGTATTTGACCCCACACTCGCATACTGGAACGTTTGCTTTGCTACCGCAATAGCTCCACTACTAGTTCTCTCGCCTGCGAGACCCTTTGTCTCATTGATATAACAGGCGGTATGGCTTACTTCTAGGACGAGCCATGATCGTTTACGTGCGCACACGCAAACTTACGTGGATCCCTTTGACCTCGTCTGTCATGGACTAAAAGCTCACAGAGAACTTCGCAACCACAGACCTGAAAAGACTTATCAAGTATAGCCGTTTGCAACCATAGGTAACTCACCATACGCGAGCTAATGCGCCTACGGTTACAGATTGCACGCCTGCGGCACAAAGTACTCTTGTGGCTTCTCTAATTGAGGCTCCAGTAGTTACTACATCATCTAAAAGTAAAATATTTGATTGGTTAACTGGTACGGTACAAGCAATACTTCCTTTCAAGTTAATTTGCCTTTGAGCGGATGAGAGCGTTCTTTGATCCTTTGCATGTGGACGTATAAGCACGTCGTACAAAGGCAGACCTGTAAGCTGACAAAACGATTGAGCTACCAGCTCCATATGATCAAAGCCTCTGCGCGCGTATGCTTCTGCAGTTGCTGGAATAAAGCAAACGCCATCAATTTTTGAACTATCAAAGCGAGAAGTGCCATCACGAGCACTCCATGCTGAAGCCTCTTCAAGCGCACACAAAATAGCCGCGGCAATTACCGGCGCCAGACGAAGCTCATGGCCGTCTTTGAGCGTCAAAATCAACCGTGCAGGAGGGCCTTTAAATCCCATGGCACAGATAACTGCCCTACTCTCCCACTGCACGGGACGTTTCTTTTTATCGGCGCACTCTGAACAGACAAGTTTTCCATACGGAGCGCCGCAATTAGGACACGCCCATTGCTGAGAGATCCACGGCAGCTTTTCCCGACACTCATCACAGAGGAGCTGACCGGGTTTCTCGCACACGACACAGCGCGTAGGAGCAAGCAGCTCAAGTGTTGAGTTTGCTGTTGCAGCAAAGATAGATGTAGGTGGCATTTTTACCCCCAGAGTCTGGGGGCTGACAGTGGATTAAGTCTAGATCAATGGTTGCAAAATAAAAGATATTTTAGGCAGACGGCAAAAGTTGGTTTATCTAAAGCTTCTACCAGTGAGATTGTATTTTGTAAGGATTCGGCTAACGGATGTTTGCCATGGAAGCCATAACAAAATCAAGAAAATGAGCGTTGCCACACCATGCGTTAGATCAAGCGGAACAGAAGCTGCGAATGCGAGAAGAGCGGATTCGAGGGTTAAAGGATGGACAAATCCAATAACAAAGTACACATTCATTACCAGGCCAAAGAATGGTCCGGAGATAAACGCCCAGGCCATAAGAAGGAAAGGTGGAAGTTTGTGTGGTTTCTCGCCTTGTGAGGATCCTTGCTGACCAGCGGCTGGAGATTGAGCCGAGGTGAAAGTTGCAAGAAGACCGCCCAGATAGCCAACAAGTCCCCACGCATACATCTGCCATGGCGTCCACGAGCCCTGGCCGAAGAAAACGTTTGAAAGAAGCGCAGATAGCGCACCTACCAGAAAGCCCGCGTGTCTTCCGAGAAACGCTCCAGCAAAGATAGCAACTGCTGAGACTGGCTTTACGTATGCAAGTGGCGCAAAGGCAATTCTTCCAGCGGCTCCCAAGGCGCTAAAGACGGCCGTGGGTACCAATTTGGCAACTGAAGGCTTTTGGGTCTCAAAACTTAATATAAATAATGCAACTGAAATGATTGCTAAAATAATTGAAGATACCGCAGTAAAATCGGGAAAATATATCATTTCAACAGCAAGGATAATAGGAGTAGCAAAGAGCGCTACAACCTCTAGAAGAATTGATAACGTGTGCCGATTACCCACGAGAACCTCACGCTTACCGTCAAAATAAAAATATCGAGAAGGTCTGTCTTATTTTGGCATAAGATGATTTGAAACTACAACAAGGAGGTCTCATGATCTATCTGGGAAACTTTAGTTATAACGACGAGCTTGATGCTACTGACAACTACTGCCTTATGCCTTGCATTGTTGAGGCAGACTCCACAGATCATGCGCTTGAGCTTTTCTCGGAGCACCTTATTGAGGTTGCAAAGACATCTGACCTGCTTGATGGCGCAAAAGAGATTTTCTTGGATTCCATTGTTGAGTTGGGAGAAGTTCCAACCACTCCTCTGATTGCTCAGTGGCAAAAGATTATGCCTGCAGGGGTTGGCCTGTGCAGCATTACTAGCGCCCTTCCAACACTTGATCTTGATGATGAGACGGCAAATGCGTACGGCTTCAATGAGCATGTTCACGATCATGAGGAAGATGAAGAGGAGCATGAGCACGAGGAGTTTGGCGACATCAATGATCTTGACGATGAGCTTCTTGAGGAGCTTGGCCAGGATGAGGAGCCTTTCTTAAGGTTCTAGATGCCTATTTCGCCGACCACACCCACGAGTTTGCAAAGAACTCTGAAGTTGGCTCTGTTAGAGAAATCTGGCCATCAAAAACTAGAGAAACGTTATCAGCAACGCGCGATATCAACTGCATGTCGTGCGTTGCTACTAGTATGGTCGCACCTTCTGCCTGTGCGTAGGAAAGCAGGTTGATAACGGCCTCTTTAGTCGGAGCATCCAGACCCTTTGTAGGCTCGTCAAGAATGAGCAGGCGCGCCTTTGTGAGCATCACTTTTACCAGCGCCAATAGTTGCTGCTGCCCCCCAGACAAGTCGTATGGATGAGAAGACATTAGCTTCTGATATGTTGTGCGAGCAAGAAGTCCCGAAGCTTCCAGAAGCTCTTGAACATCCTGGTCAGAATAGGCACCGCTCTGCTGCCACTGGGTAAGCTCCTCGCCCACACTTTGGCAGGTAAAGAGCAGCTCGGGATCTTGCGGGATGTATCCCTGGGATTGCTGGAGCTGGTTGTAGACGCGGCCTCTCCTTGGACGAAGAATACCTGCTGCAAGCTTTAACAGCGTTGACTTACCAGAACCGTTGCCGCCTACGAGCGCACGAATTTCTCGCCCCGTGACCTCAAGTGAGCACTTGTTGAGTACCAACTGCTCTCTCTGAGGATATGCAAACGTCACGGCGCTGAACTCGAGCACGGGCGAGTTGTCGGCCACGGTGGATGCTTGGTTGGGCGCGGGGCTGCGAGGACAGAACGCCTGGCGAGAAGAGCTGTCTGCTTGGAGTGCATTGGGTTTCTCGCCGTCGAGGCAGATGCGGGTATCTGCGAGGTGCTCAAACGCGGTGACGTCGTGGGTGGCAACAAGCACGGCAACGTTGAGCTCACGCGCAACGCGCTCCAGGAGCGCGGTGAAGTTCTTCTGCGCAAACGGATCTAGCTGCGAGGTTGGCTCGTCCAGCAGAAGCAGCTTTGGACGCATGACAAGCGCTGCAGCAAGGGCTACTAGCTGCTGTTCTCCTCCGGAAAGCTCGTTGCAGCGTTTGTGCAAGAGCGATTCCATACCAAAAAAGCTGACCGTCTCAAAAATACGGCGGCGCATCTCTTTCTCAGAAACACCTCGATTTTCCAGGCAAAAAGCCAGCTCTTTCAAAGGCGTCTCGCACACCAGTGCACGCGAGGCAGCTTGTGGCACAAAAGCAATGATATCCACAGACTGTGCCTGCGTCATTGTAGAAACTTCCTGACCACAAACAATAATGGAACCGTCTCGCCTACCTTGAGGCGCAATCTCGGGCTTAATGAGGCTCAAGATAGTTGACTTGCCTGAACCAGTTGGTCCAAGCAAAAGGCTAATCTGACCTGCATAAACTTTGCAGGAAATATCCTCTATGACCTTGCTGTTTGGAGCTAGAGCGTAGGCAAACGAGAGATTCTGAATAGCAAGGATTACTTCTTCCCTAGTTGAAGACGTAGATAAATTCTGCTGGTAGGAAGGGTACTCACTCATACAGACTGCTCCCATAAGACGTTATCAAGGCGCACAAAAACTACTGGTAAAACGGCAAATAGAGCTACTCCCAGATACCAAAAGCTCAACTGAGACTTTGGCATGGTGGGGTAAAACTGCCAAGCTTGTACCAGCATATACAAAGAAGTTGCCGCTACAACACCTAAGAAAGCAAATACCAGCAACGCCACAGTATCGTAGGCGTCAAGCACCTGGGTATTCCACCTGCTTCTGCGTCCAGCCATTCCCCAACCTCGAGACACAATGGACTGAAACGTACTTATCGACTTCTCTAGCGCACTCATACACACTGCGTTGATTGTGGTGGCTGTCTGCACAATAGCTTTTCTCGCGCCCAAAAAATGGCGTTGACCTAGAAAGCGGCTTTGCCGAGGTAACTGCGTCGCAGAATCACACGTCCTAGCTGCGGTGTTTGCTGACTGAATTTGTTGTGCCACGGTAAGGTCAGAAAGCAGCTGCGGCATAAGCTGCACTGAAAGGCTCAAGACAAGTTGCAGTCCTGGAAAACGCACGCTTGAGCGCTGTAACAACTCGAGCGGAGACACCACCACAAACAGGCACTCAAGCCAGCTCAACGTACTTACGAGCACCAAACCTGAGGTAGCTCCATACACAAAACTTTCTGCATACAGTTGCGTGTGCCCAATAGAATACAAAACAGTAGACCCAGATGCCGAGAAAAACGGGTTGATAACTGTCATCAATACAATAATGGGGACATACCAAACAAGCTGCTTAGCAGCATGTTTGGCGTCAAACAACTGGATTGTGCACAGCTCAGCGCCTACAAAAGCAATCAGCGCGCAAAGCGGCTGAAAAGAAAAAGCAGCAAGCACAACCTCGCATCCAAACAGCACAATCGCGGCAAGTGGATGCAGGCGAGAAAAACTTGTGCGTGCCGGATTCATTAGTTCACCGCGTTAACGTATGTCCAAACAACCGAATCGCCGTCGTGCAGAACATATGCGTCTGACGTGTAGTTAGGCTGAACACCGTTAACTGAGTATACCCAGCCGCTTTGTGGACCATGGTCACGCTCTGCAAGCCCATTAATAGCCGCAACGTACATACCAAACGACGTGCTACGTGCATTTACCCCGGCTCCACTTGCAAGCAACGCGTCATAGACTGACGTACCCTCTTGCACCTGGAGGTTGACGGTAAATGAAGACCCTTTGGCTGCAGAGCCGTCAACCGTAACACTTACAGAAAGCGCACTATTCTCTTTACGGGGAGCAGCTACAGCGTTTGTTGAGTTACCAGAGTTAGAAGGCTCCGACGTTTTCTGATTAGAAGAATCCTGCGTTTTAGACGCATCAGCATTTGATTGAGTGTCTGAACTAGAGCTCCCTTGCGACTGTGACGTCTGAGAGTTTGTTTGCGTGCCAGAAGCACCTGCTGCCGTCTGACCTTGTGCGGTAGGAGCTTCTTGAGCAGAAGTGCTTGAAGCGGGCACAAAGAAATACTGAATCAATGTCCATGCAAAGAAAAGCATGAACAAAAAAGATACTATTGATGCTGCCAAATAGAGAATCCGTTTGGATTCTCTTGTGAGCTTAACCACTATCTCACCTGGCCTCGGCCATTGGGAACATGGTGAATTGCAGCAGTTTCTTTCTTAAGCAACACTACAAACACTGCAAGAACTGCACCAGAAGCAAAGAAACCAAAGACACTCAGAAGTGGAATGGTAGGTGCAGAGGACACCTGCTGTGGGGCAGCAGCCTGCTTATTTGAGTATTCAGTAGGTGGAAGCTGCTTCTCGTCAGAGTTGTTATCTGCAGTCTTGTTCTCAGATGGAGCCTTTGTAACCTCCTCACCAGCACTCGCAGCGGTGGTCGAGGAAGTTTCATGCGCAGCTGGAGATGAAGGATCTTGAGCTGGCACGTTTGTAGCTGTGGAATCTGTCCTGCTAAAAATGTCTCCAGATGGCTGGGTATTCTCGCCAGAAGGTTTCTGATTAATAAGCGAGAAAAGCGTGCCGGAGTCGTTGGTGTAGTAAAGATTGCCCTCAAAATCTGCAATGACCGACGACGTGGTGTAGTTCTGATGATTCTTATCTGGAGTGTAAATCTGAGCTGCTCGGCTGGTGCCCAACTTGTATACCCATACGCCACCAGGTAGACCGTTTACCGTGAAGTAGGCGTAGGTACCGTTTTGCTGAACAGAAACAAGAGGGGTGCTCTGAGACTTACCCTTGCCAGCACGAGCCTGGTCAGTCACCGTAAAGGTGTCAAGAGAAATCACAGAGATAGTTCCGTAACCCTCAGCATCGACGCCGTTAACAAAGACGTTAGAACCGCTGATAGTTGGTGTAGAGGTAGACTCTGCTGCAAATTTGACTTGCTTCTCCTCAACAAGAGAAGAACCGTTTCTTCTAATCAGGTGTAGCGTACCGTCATTTCTGGTTACGGCAAGATAGGTTCCATTACCGTTTTGATCAACGGAAACAGGAACAATACCTGCACGAATTGGTGAACCAAGGTTAAGCTCGGCCTCAATGGCGCCGGTTGTACCGTTGATAAGCCTGACAGAGGACGACTCGTCGCCAATCATAAAGTCCGAGCCAGAAGCCGCTGCGCCAGACCAGTAATAACCTGAAGGCTGACCAGAGGTTGCTCCAGGAATATTTGCAGGCTGTGCATTCTGCTTCCAGCGAAGCGCACCAGTAGCAGCGTCAACAGCAATCATGTAGCCACCAGCTGCGTCAAATCCACTCATCTTAGTAAACTCAGCCAAAATGGTGCCGTTATTAACCGTCAGGCTAGAAACAGACTGCAGCGCATTGGTGGTATCCAGCGGCTCTGTCTTCCAGATACACTCCATAGTTGTTGCCGAGAATGCGGTAAGACATCCATCATCGGTAGCAACAACAATCATGCCATTAACGTACAGAGGACGTGCAAAGTACGAGACCTTGGAGCCAATCTGTGCCTCGGCAATAAGGTTACCTGTTGCAGCGTCAACTGCTTTGAGAGTAGAACCGCTTACGTAATAGACCGTATCATGAACAATGACCTGATCAGAAATAAATCCAGGTGTATTCTGAGTTCCTTCAGTGACACTCCAACGAAGAGCTGCAGAATTAATGGGGGTACTCTGCGTAGTAGTGGAACCGTTTCCGCTACCAAAACCGCTCCAAGATGCCTCGTAGTTAGGGTGCTCAGCAAATGGATTGATGACCAACTCATTTTGAGGAGTTGGAATGGAGCTATCCTGACCACCATATGTCCAGGTAATGGTAGTGTTTTCGTCCAAGGTAACATTGTTTGCCATCTTGTCCGAAAGCTGACCGTTTACAAAGAACTGCCACCATTTATAGGCGCCATCTACCTGCGCTGTTGCAAGCGTAAGTCCCTGTGAAGGCGACGTAATAGAAGACAAATAACCGCCCGCTGCATCGTAGGTAAGGCCGTTATTCTTCAGGTAGTCATACGTTACCTTGTCAGCAGTGGTACCCTTACGAACTTCAATAGTCTGCGTAGGAGCCCAGTGCTGAGGCTTACCGTCTTTATCAAGACCTACTACAGAAAGAGTGACGGAAACAAGCTGACTTGGATCTGGGTCTTCCTCTACAGGTCGAGCGCCCTTCTCGCCTGCCACGGTAAAGGTGGCAGAGACCTTCTGATTAGTAAGGGCCTGGAACTGCTCATTATCTGGATACAAACTTGCATAGCGAGAATAGCGTGCACTTGAAAGAAGTGCCGAAACCGTAACAGATGTGTTGTACTCAGGAGTCTGTGCGAGAACAAGATTCTCGTTCTGAATAATTGTTGGCTGAGAAGAGCTGTACGTGCGCGCCTGATCAGCAGGGCCCATGGGGTCGTATGTTGGGAACTCTGAAGGCACAATACCACTTGCGGTCTTATCGGTATTGTTAACATCATAAGACCAGGTCAAAGAGCCGTCAGCAGCACGATAAAACTTATTTGGCGTGGCCAGAGACTCAGAAACGCTGTCTTGTTTATTCTGCTGACCAGAAGGAGTAGCAAGTGCATCCCAGAAATGAGCCTTAGACTCATTCATCAAAGCAAGCTCTGCATCAATATCAGCCTGATTAAGCGGGCTTACCGTAACCGTAAGAGTCTTAGAGACTGATACCTCAGGATTTTCTTTATCGGTAACGGTCAGAGTGATGTCTACCTGCTGCGCGGAAGCAGAAGGCAGAGGCTGGTACACCGTTCCTCTATAGCCATTGAACGTAATAGCAGCATTGGAGGAAGTGTACGTAAACTGATAGCGCTTTCCGTCTAAGCCAAAGTTCTTTGGCGTAGGCATCTGCAGGTCGTCTGTAACCGCCTGAGCATTAATGGAGTGATTGGTATACACATCTTTAATGCTTGATGCCGAGAAACGCCTGTTAATGCGTCTCAACAGATTATTCTGTGCATCGGTAATAGCCGAAGGGTCCCCGGGAACCGTTATGGTAAAGGTTTTCTGATAACTTGTCTGAGGAGCGTCGGAGCTGCTCAAAGAGACATTTGCAGTCAGCGTGACCTGCTTGTCACGAATGCCGCGGGTAACTGTTGCCTTATAGGGCTCAGTGCCATATCCATCAATGCGAACGACAGAGGTATCTGAGCTAGTCCAAGTGACCTTAGACCATGAAAGTTGGTTTCCATCTGCGGAAACAAGCTTATGTGGAAGAGTAAAGTCTGAAGTTACAGAAGATTCATTCTGTCCTGCCGCGTATGATGGCGCAAGGTTTTGAGATACGTCAGCAAGTTGCGCCTGAGATTTTGCCTCATCCCAAGGAATTAAAACATTGCAGGTATATTGGACGGTCTTTCCGTCTTTAGAAAGTTCAAAGGTAACTTTTGCCTGACGGAGGATAAGAGTGCTTCTCTGGTTAGTAAAACCGGCCGCATCCATCCAGAAGTACTCAATAGAACCATTAGTCGCAAAATCAGTAGAAATGCCTGCGTGAGCATATGAGGCTGTCGAAGACATCTGAACAGATGCCACTCTAACGTTAACCTCTCCAGCACCAATACGACGCAGCTCTTCTGCAACCATGGTGTTGAGGTTAGTATCTACCCCATAGCGAGGTTTTGGCTTATAGAAGGAATTAGTCAGAGTTTCTACTGCCTGATCCAGCGTTTTGTGTGGATAGTCAGTCTCATTTGTGGTTGCTGCAACACCAGGGCCTGTCTCTTCAGAGGTTGTGGTTGCACCACTTGTAGCTTCTACCGTACCAGAAGCAGCTTCCGTACCAGAAGCGTTGTCCTGAGCAGTAAGGGCATTCTCTGCTGAGGAGGTTGCAGTAACAGTAGTGGTCAGCTCCCCCGCTGCTTCTGCGAATGCAGGAGCTGGTAAGAGCGCAAACACTAAAAGTATGGAGAAAAGGCTATTGAGCGCCTTTTTAAACATGCTTCTAATTCCTTCCAACTTGTGGTGAATTTAGCCTTCTTGCCAAAACAAGCACCACAATTCCAAGTACAACTAAAGGCAGACTGAGTAGCTGTCCCATGGTAATAAAGCTGCCAAAGAGATAGCCAAGCTGCTCGTCAGGAACACGAACAAATTCCACGACAAACCTAAAAATGCCATAGAGCATCAAAAACGTTCCAATGAACGTTCCTTGTGGACGAGGAGGGTACTTCCTAGAAAGGACGTACAAAATAGCAAACATCACAAGACCCTCGAGAAGTGCTTCGTAGAGCTGAGAAGGGTGACGATAAACCGCTCCTCCCGTCTCAAACATAACTCCCCAAGGCAGATCTGTGGGCTTTCCCCAAAGCTCACCGTTGATAAAGTTTGCGCAGCGTCCAAAGAAAAGACCAAGCGGCGCACCAATAACTCCCAGGTCACAGATAGTAGGGATAGAGAGGTCCGATGCCTTACAGACAATAGAGCCTCCAACAACAGCGCCTACAAGGCCACCGTGGAAGCTCATGCCACCTTGACTTAAGGCAAATGCATCAAGTGGATGAGCCACGTAATAACCAGCGCCGTAGAAAATAACGTAGAACAGACGGGCACCAACAATAACGCCAAACGAGATGCCTACCATCAAATTAAGCACGTCATCAAGGGTAACGTTAAGCTTCCAGCGCTGAGCAGTTCTGTACATAACTACGCCAGCAAGCACAAAGCCCACGAGATATGCCAGACCATACCACCTGATAGATAGCGGACCCAGTGAAAGCGCTACTGGGTTTAATGAATGATAAAAAGCATCAAGCCACACAATACGTCCTACTTACTAAAACTACTTTGAAAGAACATGCGAAGGAGTTGCACCACGCTGGCCCTGATAATGGCTACCAAGATCTTCGCAGCCATAAGGACGCTCAACAGGAGAACTCATGCGCTCAAAGGAAAGCTGACCAATCCTCATGCCAGGGTGCAAAATGATTGGAAGGTTAGCTACGTTAGAAAGCTCCAGTGTGAGTTCTCCGTCCCAGCCTGGATCAACATAGCCTGCAGTTGAGTGAATCATAAGGCCCAGGCGTCCCAGGGTGGACTTTCCCTCAAGCTTGCCGAGGATATCGTCAGGAATAGCAATGCGCTCAAGCGTAGTGCCAAGCGCAAACTGACCAGGATGAAGGACAAAAACCTCTCCCTCAGGAACATCAATTGACTCAGTAAGACCCTCTTGAGCTACAAGTGGATCAATTGAGGTATGCGTAGAATTGCGGAAGATTCTAAAATTTGAGCCAAGACATACGTCAACCGATGCAGGCTGCACGTTTTTCTCGCATAAAGGCTCAATAACGATACGACCAGCTGCAATCTCTGCTTTAATGTCGCGATCAGAAAGAACCACAACGTCCACCTTTCTTACGTCATACAAATGAATGGTCAGAAAACCTAGTTATCCGTTTATATAAAATATCACGCCCTACACAATAATGTGCGGGGCGTGATATATAAAATTTGTAAATACGCAGGTCAGTTATGGTTCTTCATAACTTCTCTGCATAAAAAACATGTTTATGAATATAAAACTACGTACCGAAACGCACCAAACGTTCACTTTTTGGCGCTGAGTGGCAATTTACAGCATTGCAGGCTGAACGCGCTTAACGCCAGGAACATGCTCAATCAGGATGCGCTCAATACCCTCAGACATGTCGTATGCAGACATAGGGCATCCAGCGCAAGAGCCAGTCATCTCAAGCGTAACGGTGCCGTCATCACTTACATCGATAAGCTCAACGTCGCCGCCGTCGGTCTGAAGGCTCTGGCGAATAACATCAAGGGTTGCATTCAAAAGGTCACGATTAATGGCCATGTTTGCTCCTACTCAAATCTACTTAAAGCGCATCCGCGCTCATAACTTACAACAAGGGTATCCTACCCAAAATTTCAAACTTATTTCTTTCCTATCCAATTGGCGAGAAAAGATGTCCAACTGACGCATCTTTCAGACGTGCAGGCAATGATGCACCCGACGCTGTTGCCGCAATCGCAGCAGCTACGCGAGAGGTAGCCTCCTGTGTCTGCTCCGTACTCAGAAGCGTTGCATCTACCATAAAACGCTTCACACCGGCAGAAAGCATCTCGGCAATCTCTGGCACGCCGTCAAAGAGCTTAGGACTCCAAATCTTTGAGCGACCGTACCTATCGGTCCTGACCGGCATGTAATCGTTGTCAATGCCTTTGAGCGTGTGCTCCTCAAGGCGAAGCTTGCAGGCATCACAATCGTGGATGCACTTGCCCGTAGACATCAAAATACAGTGCTCAGTGGTCATGGTGCGAATACGACCGCTAACCATATAACCCACGGGGATCGAGGCGTTTCTCGCCAGGTGACAAATCTCTTGGAGAGTCAGCTCAGAGTTAAGCCAAACGCCTTCTGCGCCCATGTCGGCAAGTGCCTGTAAGGCGTAATCGTTGTGGACTGGAATGCACTCGCGCACCTCAGGGATGGCTCCGCGCTCAACGGCCAGCGCCAGCTCGGAGATATTACCCACAGCAACCGGCTTACCTGCAGCAACGTAGGGGTCCAGGCGCTTATGGTCAATCTCGCGACATACCTCATCAAGCCATGGGGTCACCTTGGCGAGAAGATCCTCTGGCCATGAAGTCTCTGCGAGCGCATCGGTAGTTGCATTCAGACGATTTGCTCCCGCCTTGAGCGCAACACGTGCCTGCTCTGGAGTCTCAACTAGAACACAGACCTCTGCCTGCGATGCATTTGTTTTTGCAGCCGCCTCATCAAAGGCAAAAAGCTTCTCTTTGTCCTGGGCTTCTCGCTCCTTTTGATAGGCAAGACGGGAAAGCGGAGCAATCTTCTGCTCGCGGTTCTGGTACTCCTCAAGAAGTGCGGCCTCGAGTTGCTCACATGCCGCAGCGCGGACCTTGTGGACAGCACTAAAGCTCATGCCGCACGTATCGTCCATCTGGACATCAAAGCTTACGGCCTCAAACGGCGAGGTTCCCATGCGACCAACGTGCTCAATAAGCTCGTCAGAGGTTACTGCCTTAGTGCGAGCCTCCTCAACCACAAAGCCCTCGGCAGACGCGCTTGCCACACCGTCTGCGGTAGTAAGGACCACAGTAAAGGGCTGGCCAATACGGGCAATAATAGCCACGTCAACAGCTCGTTTACGAGGATATTCCAGTGAAGAGATCTGCTCAGCAGCTACGCGCGCCGCTTCAGAGCGAATAATACGTACCGTAGATCCGGTCTGCATAACGCGAGAAGTGCGAACGGTAACTGTCTGACCAGGCTCAACATCAATAGGACAAAGAGCGGTCAGGAACTTGTCAGGCTCATCGAGCGGCCTAATTTCAAGCAAGTCGTTCTTGCCAATGGGAGCGTGAGCAATAAGGTCAACATCCGCCTGCTTGTAGCGGCGCAGCTTAACACGGCCGCCATTGAGGCCACTCTTGCGCTCAAGAGCATCCTCAAGTGGACGCCCTCCGGTAACCTCACCAACAATCTCGCCGCGGTTGTTGGAGCGCTCATAGCTCATCATCTCATTGCCAGCGGTGCCATGCAGGTACGCGTTGGTCAGGCCGCGGTTAAATGAGCGCTTGAGCAAGCGGTGGCGGCGCGCCACATCGGCTTGGTTGTCCACGCCCTTCTCGGCAGCATCAATTGCCTGACGATACGAAGACACCACCGAGTACACGTACTCAGGCGCCTTCATGCGGCCTTCAATCTTAAGCGAGCCTACACCCGCCTCAATCATATCGGGCACGTCATCAATAGTGCAGTAATCCTTAGGGCAGAGCAGTCTATCAATGCCACCCATCGAGACAACTTCATGCTTAGAGTTGAGCAGCTCATAGGGCAGACGGCACGGCTGCGCGCAAGCTCCGCGGTTAGCAGAACGGTCTCCACGCATAGATGACATGTGGCAGATGCCCGAATAGCAAAAGCACAGGGCACCGTGACCAAAACATTCCAGCTCAACACCAAGCTTAGAAATGGTAGAAATTTCTTCTTTCGTAAGCTCTCTGGACAAGGTAACGCGGCCCACGCCAAGCTTTTTACAAGCAGCAACACCGCGCGTATCGTGGATGTTTGCCTGCGTTGATACGTGGCATTCAATCTCTGGCCAGGTCTTTCTTACCTGAGCCATAAGGCCCCAGTCCTGGATGATAAAAGCATCTGCACCAAGAATCCACGCGCGACGAATCAAGCGCAAAACACGCTGCATTTCGTCCCACTTAACAACAACGTTCACGGTGACGTATACGCGAGCGCCAGCTAGATGAGCCTGTCTGCACGCACGCGCAAACGACTCGTCGTCAAAGTTGTCCGCACCGCGGCGGGCGTTGAAGTTGTTGCCCAAGCCGCAGTAAATAGCATCTGCACCACCAGCAAGAGCTGCGGTAAATGGAGCAGGACCTCCCGCTGGGGCGAGAAGTTCCATCTGGGTTGCACGAGGGAGCGGCGAAGACGAAAGTTCTTTATCAGAAGCTTCCTCTGTCCACTCTGGCTCGTTCATGCGATTAAACTCGTGAGCTGTAGATTCTCGCTCACGACGATTACGTTCGTTCATACTACCTAACTTGCCGCGTCGCTTACTACTTCTTAAGTGAAGAAAGTGCTGGATGAATCTTATCTTTGTCGGAAAGAATAACTTTTGCAGGATCTAAGGTTTTCTCGCCAAGAAACGCTGGCCACTCAACGCCAAGCTCTGGATCGTTCCACATAATGCCGCCCTCATCACCTGGGTGATAGATGTCGTCACACTTGTAGCAGAACTCTGCAGTCTCGGAGAGTACCAAGAAACCGTGGGCAAAGCCGCGAGGAACAAAGAACTGTCTGCGATTCTCCGCGGACAAAACAACGCCTTCCCACTGACCCCAGGTTGGACTTCCCTCTCGCAGGTCAACCGCAACGTCAAAAACAGTGCCGGAGATTACGCGCACAAGCTTTGCCTGCGGATGCTCAATCTGGAAGTGAAGGCCGCGAAGTACGCCCTGAACGGAATAAGACTGATTGTCCTGCACAAATGAAGCCTCAATGCCGCCGGCAACAAAGTTTTCTTCACGGTAGGTCTCCATAAAGCCACCACGAGCATCACCGTACAGCTTTACGTCCACAACCTTTACACCTTCAATCGAGGTGTCATAAAACGTAAAATTGCCCGATTGAGTAGGGTTTTTAAGCTCTTTTGGAAACTCCATAGCGTTCACCTTTCAATTTCTTTAGGTAATCTACTATATACGAGTCAAGATTAATACATCTTTTGAGCTATGATATTCATGCAGTTAACGTGTAATTTGCAATTCAAAGGATGCTTGTGAGAATTCTTGCAGTCGTTCCCGCTTACAACGAAGAAGCCTGCATTGCTTCAACTATTACAGAGTTGTGTCAGGCAGCTCCTCAAGTTGATTACATCGTAATCAACGACGGCTCCGCTGACCGCACACTGGATATCTGTAAAGAGCGTGGATTTAACTACCTCAATTTACCTGTTAACGGAGGCCTTTCTGCAGGCTTTAGGGCTGGTATGCGCTACGCCAAAGAACATGGTTATGACGCTGTGGTGCAGTTTGACTCCGATGGTCAGCATAGACCTGAGTACATCGCTCCTATGGCCCAGGCAATGGTAAACGAGGGAGCAAACATTGTTATTGCTTCTCGTTTTGTTACCAAGGCTCGCGGAAACTCTCCTCGAGAGATTGGCTCCAAGCTGATTTCTTGGCTTATCAAGACAAGCACTGGTCAAACCATTACTGACCCTACCTCAGGCATGCGTATGTACGATCGTGGTCTTATTGAAACGTATGCGCGCTCGTTTGACTTCTCCCCCGAGCCAGACACTATCTCGCTACTGATGCGTCGAGGAGCTAAGGTTGTCGAGATTGAAACTGAGATGCGTGAGCGTCAAGGTGGCGAGTCCTATCTGAGCTTCTATAACTCAATTATGTATATGGCTCGCACGTGCCTCTCGCTTTTGCTCTTCCAGTGGTTTAGATAAGGTGGCACCATGACTTTAGTTCTCAGAATTCTGCTGCTTATTGGTGCTCTTTTTGCCATGGGCATTGTCATCAATAGCGTTCGTAAATCAAAGATTCGCATCTCCGACTCTGTATATTGGGTTGTTTCCGCAGGAATCCTTGTTTTGTTTGCGCTTATCCCCCAGCTTGCATATTTCTTTGCTGGGCTTTTTGGCTTTATGAGCCCTGCAAACTTTGTCTTGCTGCTGGTTATTGTGATGATGCTTATCAGGATTTTCCATCAGTCTTGCGCAATCTCTAAGCTCACCTATAAGGTTGAGCAGCTTTCTAGTGAGCTTGCCCTACGCGACAAAGATGCACGTGACGAGAAAAACCTTGATTTTGTAACTGATCTAAACCAGCGAACCCGCGTGTAAAAGACACGTTAGCTCTCTGACGGCACGCTCACACAGGCAATACTTAAAAAGTCCGCTTACGCAGCGGACTTTTTCTTTTGATCTTTAAATCCCAAGAAGCAGAAGATACCAAATACCAGAGCGAGAATTGCAAGCGAGGCATCATAGAGCATGCACGCTCCCATAATGCCAAAGTTGCCCACAAACCATCCCCCGGTAAGTGCAGCAAAGCCTGCACCTGCAGCGTAGCTTACAAAGACGGCAACCTGCTTACGCATGGTTACTACGGCATAGTACAAAATAACTGTGAGCGCATTAAGCAAACCGCCAAAAAGCAGTATAAGCAACTCTAGTTTATACGGCTCAAAATCAAGGCCGTAGAGAAGGCCAAGCACAGGAGCTCCTAGCGGCCAAGCCAGCGCCATAGAAAGTGCTGTTGCCAAGGCAACTACCGCAAAGCCTTTAAGAATCAATCCAACAAACTGCTTATCTTGCTGGTTATTCCAATACTCAGCCATCTGCGTTAGTAGCGGCTTAAAGACAAAGTTGCTTAAAAGGTTGATAACCATAGCGGGCATAGCAAGAGCGGTAAAGAAGGTAAGAAGTGCTTGATCACTCAGACCTCCCAACGCATAACGAGGTGCACCAACAACGTACGTTAGCAAGAATGAACCAGCAAACAATGGTGCAGTGGTAACCAACAGCTCTGTAATTTGCTTAAAGTCAAAGGTAGGCTTAAGCGTTTCCATCTTCTTAGTAGGAGGAATGACAAGCGCAACCATAACTACCAGTGATGCAACAAAAGAAAGAGCTGCGCCAACAAGCAAGTTCTTTGTAAAAAGCACGCCTACTGCAAAGCCAACAACGGTTGCAAGAACACGATAAAAGAATGATCTACCAGCAATATCTAAGCGACCATGTTGTTGGAACATGCCATGGAAAACATCTTCTACAACGTCAAATAAACGAAGTGATGCAATAAGGGCATACAGCACTCCCTCGTAGCTCAATCCCTGGGACTGCAGGGTAAAGATAATGATTCCCGCAACCATCAAACCAGTTGTGATGATTCGTGCCGCAAGATACACGCCAAACGAGAATACTTCTTCTGTATCGGTAACCTGATACGTTCTAATCTCAAAGTGACCAATAACCATAAGCTGCTGAGCCACAGCATACGCAAGCGAGAAAACACCACCGGCAGCAGCTCCCATGGTACGTGTGACCACCATCAACATAAGCACTGTTGAGGCGGCGTTCATCAAGGAGCCAAGCGTATTCCAGAAGTAGTTTTTCTTAAGCTGTTCCGCAGAAGTATCAATAGTCATAGTTAGCTTTTCTGACCAAAGTCTTCAAATGCCTGGCGACTTCCTTTGGTAACGTCTACATCTTTCCACTTACCAAAATCAAGCGCACCGGGATGATGGTTTTTACGATCATTCTCTGGAGGAAGCTGCATATAATCCCCATATCCCCTGGTTAAAAGCTTGTCATATTCCTTTGGAAGCGTAGTAGTGATGTCTTCAAAAGGAACGCGAACCATTGGAAATACATCCTCTTTGTCCATTGACCAGTTCTCTGGATCAGGTTCGACAAAACTTGCGTAATGAGTGGTATTCTCGCCCTCTGCAGCACGTGCTGCCTGGTCCCACTTACGTTGAATATACGCAGATGAAATCCTAAAAAGCTTCAAGGCGTGGTGAATGACAAAGCATCCCGCAAGAGCCACTTTCTTCTTCCAGCCAGTCAGCGGTACGCGAGGTGTTGGAGTAACCAGCAGGAAGTTCAAGCGTCCCCAGAACCATGTTTGGCGCTTAATCTTAGCCAGCTTCTTTGGATCCGCTGGAATTTTATCAAAGGGGAAAATTCCAATTGAGATAGCGTAAGTAAAAGGGCAGGTCATAAACTCGTCAGGGACGCAAACTGTTCCCTTTAAAGAGAGGTTTGTATTAACCGCTGGGAAGAAATTGTCTTTTCTTCCGTTTTGGATGCAAAAATCCGGACGAAGAAGCGCTGGTGCCTTCTCCAAAAAAATCTCATAGTCCTCACGGAACATCGAGATATCTACATCATCATCCCAAGGAATAAAGCCCTTATGTCTCACAGCTCCAATAGCAGTTCCGCCGTACGCCTGATACGAAATACCAAGCTCTGTACAGACGCGATCAAGCTCATCCATCAAAAGCGTAGAAAGAATCTGAATTCTTCTCAGCTCATCGGGGTTCTCGTATGTCTTATATCCGTCTGACTCCACAAAGGCTCCCATTCGCCATCGTCCGATAACATTCTTATAATACTAGACATCGGAGCTAATCGATTGGATGTAGCAATGTATACACCTCAGGATCACACGTTTGCTGTCTGCGCTTATGGCGAGAGCCCCTATCTAGAAGAGTGCATTCTCTCGCTCAAAGAGCAGACTCTTTCTACGAATATTCTTTTGGCTACTTCAACACCAAATGAACTGATTCAGTCTCTTTGCGAGAAGTACAACATTCCCATGCACATTAATCCTGGTCCCGGAGGCATTGCTGGCGACTGGAACTTTGCCGTGAGCGTTTGCACAACTCCTCTGGTAACCATCGCGCACCAAGATGACTTGTATAAGCCTTCTTATGCAGAGAACATGCTTGAACGTGTAAATAGTTCTTCTCGCCCACTGATTTACTTCACCAATTACGGAGAGCTGCGCGACGGCGAAGAAGTTCTTGAAAATCGTCTGCTTAAGGTTAAGCGTCGTCTCTTGTACTCGCTCTCAAAGCCAGAAAATGCAGGTAAAGCATGGGCTAAACGTCGTGCGCTTGAGCTGGGCTGTGCCATTTGCTGTCCAAGCACCACGCTAGTCCTCCCCAATCTTGAGACTCCTGTTTTCAAGGCTGGATTTGGCTCTAACCTGGATTGGGAAGCATGGGAGGCAATCAGCAAACGTGAGGGTGATTTCTTATACGACACCCGTGTGCTGATGCTTCACCGCATCCACGAAGATTCTGAAACCAGCCATCTTATTCACGATAACCGTCGTGAACAGGAAGATCTGGAGATGCTTAAGAAGTTCTGGCCAACTCCTGTGGCCAGGCTCATCAACATGGCTTATAAGAGCGGACAAAAAAGTAACGGCTAACTCCATCTGTTCTCTACACAAAATGACCCGCAGCTCAACAGCTACGGGTCATTTTTAGTGTGTTTGATTAAAGCTAACCTACTCTTTACTAAAGAGCTCACTCCAGTCTGGAGTTGCAGAAAGAACCGTTCCTACAATAATGACAATGCAGCAAATTACAACCAGTGGAGATGGAATTGCTTCAGGCATAATTGCTGGCAGGATAATACCTGCAAGAGCTGCAAAAATTACCGACCACGCAGAGTAAGAAATGTTCAGTGCCATACCACGAGAAGCACCAATAGCGTCAATTGCCTTGTAGTAGAAGAGATATGAGGCAGTACCTGCAAGAGCAGCAATAAAGACAACGCCATTAGCAGGAGTTAGTGCAACCTGTGCAGCAAAATCAACGGAGCCAGCCAATGGCAAGATGAGAAGACCGTATGCAAACGCAGAGGTAGTTTCCCTAATCTGGAGTGCAGTCTCGTTATCAACAGCATCGTCTTGCATGCCCCAAGCCAAAATAACCGCCTCAGAGCCCCAGCCAAAGACACATGCAGCAACACCCAAGATGCCCACAAGAACGTTTCCATTACCCTCGCCTGCTGCTGTTGAGAGACCAATAACCATGACGCCGACAAGAGCCACAATAAGGGCAATGACCTGCTTTAAGTTCATCTTTTCTTTGAGCAAAAGCCATGCCAAAAGTGAACCAACTGCAGGATAGAAAGCTGAAATAGCAGCGGTGTAACCAGGTCCAATGGTATTAATAGCAGCTAAGTAACCACTCATACCAATTGGTCCACCCAGGAGTGCACCAAGCATAACTACACGGCCACTCTTTGTTTTTGCTGCCTCAAGGGTATCTTTAAGTCTGCCTTTCTGAGCCATCATGACTAAAAGAACTGCAGCGGCAAAGAAATCGTGCATGAATGCGCTGGCAAATGACGCTTGAGCTGAATCAACATAAGGACTCATACCAAGAGCAACACCAAGAATAACGGTATCAACCGCCCAAAGAATACCGCTTAAAAGACCATAATACATAGTTTTCCCCTTTTGCTCTTAGTTCTGAGCGTCTTCGTACCAAGAAAGAACACGATCAATATTGTTTGCAGCGTAGCGATAGTAAATGAAGAACCACTCGCCTACGTTCTCGCCCTCTGCTTCCTTAACCAGAGACCAGAGATACCAGCACCAACCAGCAAAGACTACATAGCTCCAGAAGTGTCTGCGCTGCTCAAACGTTGCCTCTTGTCCAAAGTAATAATCAATAGCAGCATTTGCCTCATCATCAGTAAGCTCGCAGCAAACCGTAAAAGTACCAAAGTCATTTGCCTCATCTGACATACCTGCATATTCCCAGTCAATAAGGCTGTAGGTACCAGCCTCATCAATCAAGAAATTCAGATAGAAGAAATCATTGTGTGAAATAACAATTGGATACTGATCTGCGTCTGCAAACTTCTTCAAGCGCAGGACCTTCTCGCGAAGCTCATAGTAGCCAGGAATCTCAATAGGACCCTCTTCAAGCAGGAGTTTCTCGTAATTAAGACCCTCGTTGACAAAGTCAAAAGAACGATCAAGTGACGCGCCGCTATGATGCAATTTATAACCCATTTCCATTGCGCGCTTGAGCTGCTCAGGATTATGAGGATCAAGATTCTGAGCGTTTTTCACAAACTTGGAAATCTTCCAACCTTCTTTTTGGTCCTCGTAAATAAAGGTGTTGTCTAGGCCAAGCTCACGAGCAAGTCGAAGACCAGCTTCTTCAGCTGCACGATCAACGAGTTTCTCGGTACCAACACCTGGATGCCTGTAGACATACTCCTGAGCATCATCACCATATCCCACAATAAAGTGAGCAGATAAATTGGTAAGTCCCTGTTTTAGAGGATAGAAACCGTGGATATCCTTCTTCTGGCAATGAAGCACCGAGACAATGTTGTCAAAAATCTCTGAGTCGATGTTCTCAATAAATGCTGGGTCAAACTGACGAAGCTCATCAAGGGAATCAAACTCGTAAATAACACCGTCAGGATACTTTCTAATGGTCATGGAAAGCTCTTTGATATGACGGACGTAAATCTCTTCCCAGAGCATATCAACGGTTTCTGGCTTGTCGTAGACAGCCTCAAGAATATCTACAAACTTCTTTGAGAATTGCCTGTCAAAATAGACGTGACCAAGCATAATCCAAGAATTTGAACCGCCAATTTCTACGCCAGTAATACGTCCACCACGTCCCTCTTTAAGGCACCACTCATCAGTTTCTCCTGCAACATACGTTGCTGAGTAATAAGCCTCATAGACATAGTGTTCAAATGGATTCTGAGTAAAGTAGTCATCTGACGAGCAGATATACGTATTATCAAGCTGATCTTTCACATACCAAAGCGTAGAGTTGTTATTTCTTGTTGCATAATCTGGGTTAACAACAATCTTGACGCCATACTTCTCCTCCAGATAAAAGAAGTACTCCTTCTTATAACCCACAACAACGGTGATGTCAGTAATACCAGCTTCAAGCAACTGATGAATCTGGCGCTCGATCAGAACTTCTCCACGAACCTTCAGGACACCCTTTGGCTTCTCATATGAAATAGGTGCAAAGCGAGAAGACAGACCAGCTGCCATAATAATGGCATTCTTAACCTCATAAGGTTTTAGAGCTTCAAGACCCTTTGGTGTGATGAGTCCCTCTTCAATAAGACCCTGGTCCTCAAGCGTTTTTACTGCTGAATTAACTGATCCCAAAGAAAGCTCAGTTTCTTCTGCAAGCTGTCTCTGATTGAGCCTCTCGTCAGAAAGAGCAATAGTTTTTAATACAGAAAACACGTTATTTGTTAGTGCCACGGTTCCTCCAAATGAAGACCAATTAACTGCGAAATAAACTTCCATACCAATTAACTTCAGTCATAATACTCCTATGTTCAAATTTATACAAGTATGAACATATTTTGAACATATTACCTTCAGAGGATTGTCAAAGACTGCCAATCTAACAAAAAACGGCACCTGAGATGCCGTTTTACCTTTTATGTATTGCTTTACAGGCGAGAAGACCCTAGTAAGGACCAAAATCCAAACGCGCTGGATAGTGGTTTTTACGCTTCTCAACTGGTGGCATTTGCATGTAATCGCCGTAAAGCATCCTAAGGAATTTATCATTTTGATTAGGGAACGCTACTTGAATTCCATCAAAATCAAGCTTATCGACAGGAAAAACCTCATCAACTGGATAGGTATTTACAAACCTATCCGTATCGTGCAGGTAGGCAATTCTTTTTGTCTTAACGTGAGCAAAGCGGTTGCGGGCTTCCTGCTCACGCTCATACATTTTCTGAGTAGAGAGATGCAGCAGTTTGCAAACTCCCCTACCCATAGTAACTGCTGCCTTTAAGAGCTTTCCTTTGATGCCGTCGGCCAAAATAACAGGGCGAGGAACGTCAACGAGGATGCGCATATGTGACCAGAACCACGCATCAAATGCCTGCTTCTGATATTCCTTCTCGTCATCCGAAACATTATCAAAGCAGTAGACATCTAGGAAAATACCAAGGTCAAGAGGAAGTGGCGCAAGTGCTTCTTCGCAGAACTGTGTTCCTTTGAGCATAATGCGCGTGGTTGGGAATGGATAGTTGATGTCCCTCTCAGTATTCATGATTGAATACTTTTCTGACCACTCTTTATCATAGATATCTAAGAGTTTGTTGAAATCTTCTGCAGGAAGACAAACATCAATATCATCATCCCAAGGAATAAATCCCTTATGACGAAGGGCGCCAATCGCGGTGCCGCCAAAACCAAAATAGCGGATGTTGTTGGCTTCACACGTGTCTACGAAGTCCTTTAAAATCATCAGCTCAACTTGCTGGAGATGCTTAAGCGTTTCTGTATCGTATGTGCGCATTATCGACCTTCATACATCTTCTTGTAGTAATCCTGATAATCACCGGAAACTACATTCTTAACCCACTCGCGGTTCTCTAAATACCAGTTGATAGTGGTAACAATGCCCTCTTCAAATGGAGTTTCTGGATACCAACCAAGCTCTTCTTTAATCTTATCGGGTGCAATACCATAGCGACGATCGTGACCCTTGCGGTCAGTAACGTAAGAGATTAGATCCTCAGTAATCTGAGTGTCACCAGTGATTCTTGCAACTTCACTGATAATGCGCTTAACAATGTAGAGGTTGTTGCGCTCGTTATGACCGCCAACGTTATAGACCTCACCAAGGCGTCCACCTTCAAGAACCATAGCAATTGCCTTACAGTGATCATCAACGTACAGCCAATCGCGAACATTAAGTCCATCGCCATAGACAGGAAGAGCCTTGTGTTCCAAGCAATTCTCAATCATCAGAGGAATGAGCTTCTCAGGGAACTGATAGGGGCCGTAATTGTTAGAGCAACGAGTAATTACTGCTGGGAATCCGTATGTATCATGCCAGGCCTTTACAAACATATCTGCAGAAGCCTTAGATGCAGAGTAAGGGCTATGAGGGCTCAATGGTGTAGTCTCACGGAAGAATGCCTCTGGATCATCAAGCGGAAGTGAACCGTAGACTTCATCAGTAGAAACCTGCAGGTATCTGTGGTCTCCGTAGGAGCCCTGGCCATCATTCCAGAAAGACTCTGCAACACTCAGAAGGGCGACAGTACCCATAACGTTAGTGTCAGCAAAGGCACCTGGATCCTCAATAGAACGGTCTACGTGACTCTCTGCTGCGAAGTTAACAACGTAATCAGGATGATAGGTCTCAAACAGCTGTGTCAGAGCCTCTTTATCCCTAATATCTACATGAGCAAAGGTATAGCGAGGATCTTGATCATATTCCGAGAGGTTCTCAAGGTTGCCTGCATACGTCAGAGCATCCACGTTCAAAATATGAATGTCCTGATTTCTTCTAAGCATATAGTGGATAAAGTTAGATCCAATAAATCCAGCTCCACCAGTTACCAAATAGGTCTTCACACTAACCTCTTTCTACCTTCGAAAGATATGTCGCAAGAGCCTCCTGCCAAGGCCTCATACAATTTCCAATGGTACTCTCAAGATGACCGTTTACTAAAGATGAATACGCAGGGCGAGAAGCGCTTTCTGGGTGCATCTCTTTCCACTGAGCAGAAGTTACTCTGGAAACCTTACAGTCAAGATTGCTGCCAGCCATAATAGCTTCAGCAAAATCAGCCCATGAACATGTTCCTTCATTGGTTGCGTGGTAGATGCCATAGTTCTCAGTGGCTGCAATGCACAAGATTGTGTGAGCTAGGTCATTTGCGCTGGTAGGATTACCTACTTGATCATCAACAACACTAATTTCTGGATACTTTGCGCCAAGAGCGCGCATAGTTGCCACAAAGTTCTTGCCAACATAGCCGTAAAGCCATGCCGTTCTCACTACAAACGTTTGAGGATTTGCCGCAAGCGCAAGTCCCTCTCCCGCCAATTTGGAGCGCCCATACGCAGAAACAGGATAAGGAGCATCTTGTTCTGTACGAGGCGAGCTTTCTTTTCCACTAAAGACATAATCGGTAGATACTTGAACAAGCTTTGTCTGCGTAGCACTGCAAGCTCGTGCAAGATTCATAGGACCAAGGGCATTTACCGCAAAGGCCATCTCAAAATTGCTTTCGCAGCCGTCTACATTTGTTGCGGCCGCACAGTTAATAACAAGGTCATAACGATCATGCTGGTCAAACCATGTATTTACCGCTTCTGAACTAGTAATATCAAGCTCGTCTGCATCGGTATAGTCAACATCTGGATCAACAAACAACTTTGGAATAGGACCAATTTCAGAGATACCAGTCTCAAAAAGACGCTTGAGTTCATTGCCCAACTGACCATGAGAGCCAGTAATAAGAATACGCATGTTATTCCCCTTTTTCAGAAGGAAGAATACGTCCCTCTGCAACGCTCTTGAGGTGCTCACCATACGTTGATTTACCGTAGCGTTCTGCACACTCGATGAGTTTAGAGCTGTCAATCCAACCGTTCTCAAAAGCAATTTCTTCTGGAACACTTACAGGCAGACCTTGCGCAGTCTCAACAGTACGAACAAAGGTAGATGCCTCAAAAAGAGACTCCATAGTTCCTGTATCCAGCCACGCAAAGCCACAACCAAGAGTAACAACATCAAGCGTGCCATCGTCAAGATAGAGTCGATTAAGGTCAGTAATCTCGTACTCACCACGAGCGCTTGGCTGAACCTGCTTTACCAGCTCAGTAACACGTTGATCGTAGAAATAAAGTCCGGTTACTGCGTAGTTAGATTTTGGATGAGCTGGCTTCTCCTCAATTGAAATAGCGTTGTAGTTCTTATCAAACTCAACAACGCCAAAACGCTCTGGATCATCAACGTGATAGCCAAAAACTGTGGCACGACCAGCAGTTTGTGCCTGCTGAGCAGCTTTTCTCACAAGTCCTGAAAGACCGTTTCCATAGAAGATATTATCTCCAAGAATCAGAGCAGCAGCGTCATCACCAATAAACTCTTTACCAATAACAAATGCCTGAGCAAGTCCATCGGGAGAAGGCTGCTCGGCATAACTGATGGTGATACCGAAGTCAGAGCCGTCACCCAAGAGTTTCTTAAAATTTGGCAGATCGCGTGGCGTGGAGATAACCAAAATATCTCTAATACCTGCAAGCATAAGCGTTGACAGCGGATAGTAAATCATTGGCTTGTCATAAACAGGTAAAAGCTGTTTAGATGTAACGGTTGTCAGCGGATAAAGCCTGGTACCGCTACCTCCTGCAAGAATAATGCCTTTCAAAATTACTCCCCATCAATCGGGCTTCCCGCTAAACACCGTTTAGGACGATATTGATATGTAATCTTACCAAAGTCTTACTCAATAGCGGTAATTCTATACAGTCTATAAGGTCCTTCTTGAAGAACAATCTCAAATCCAGGAATTTCATCAGTAATCTGTAAGCCTGAGAAGTAATAGCTTTGGTCTCCTAATAAAGCTGGATTTTCTAAGTCTAGCAACAGGACATATCTTGCACCAGTTTCTCGCACTGCCTGCTGAACCTCTGGATTACTAGCTACCTCATTAAGCCTTGTACGAATAATTTCACTTTGTGGCAATTCTTCCACTTCTACCTTCGCTCGGTAGAAAATGTTCATGCCATAAAGTGAGTTTAGAACAAGAGAGCCATCGTAAGGATTATTAACTACCAGGTCATTACCAACAATCTGGAGAGCCTTTCTTACAAACTCATCCTCACTTGCCTTATAGGTTGTATGCTCACGAGGCTCAAAGACCTCATTGAGCCATATGATGCCATAACGGATTTCGCTATGCTCTTTTTTAGGTAAGCTTGCCAAGTTCCACGGACTCAAAAGCACACAGCCCCATAACACCGCCACGATGCCCATAAGAACGCCAGAGTTCTTAATAAACATGCAGGGCTTACAGGTTGATTGACCTCCATTTACAGAAATGGTACAAGCAGAATTCTCTGAGCTTGTTTTCTCGCCTTTGTTTCCTTTTTCTTTGACCGTCTTAATAACGTATTTAATGAAGTCAAATACAAGCGTGATAGATGTTTCCATACCAATAATTGCAACAGGAACTGCAGCTATTGCTACCATCGCGGCGGTTCTTTCTGGATCGGTATACCAAAATCCCGAGAAAAACCTCTTAATAGGAATCACATCAGAAAGACTAGCCACATAAATAACGGCAGTCATGAGAAATACCAGAGTGAGCCAGCGACAATTTTTATTCATACAACAGCTGACAAATCCAATCCAGAACGCAACCGCAAAGAGAATCTGTGGCAAATTCAAAAGCAGGCCAAAATTCAATACAGAAAGAACTGACTGAATTGGATCAACATAAATTTCCCAGAGGAAATTGACTGTCGGTGCCATAAAACTTGAATTAAGCACGATATTCCACATACCAATAGCGGAGCCAAGAATTACGCACTCTAAACAAATCAATAGAATGATTTTCTTCGGTTTTGTTAATTCAAATTTCTTACTCAAATACTGAGCAAAACTTGGAAGCAAGTTACAAAGAACAAATGGTAAAACAAAAATAGCCCACAAAAAATCTGCACTAGGATGGACCAATGCTAGTGCAATGATCCCCATAAAACATAAACAAAGTGTATGAATATTTACAGAAAATTTTTGAACGCTCTGAGTTGATGAGCATACTTCTTTGCAGGATGTCTTCTCGTTAAAAGACAATATAAAGACTGCTGCAACAGTGGGGACAAGACAAAAGCCAGCTACATTAGGAAAGACTGCATGCACCGTAACCATTCGAATAGGAAAAGCCAATTGTGCAAATGCCGCAAATGCAGTCAGTAAACTAAAAGTTAAGTTTTTCTTTCCTATTACTTGAAGCAAAGCACAGACGCCCACTGGATATATAACCGCGACAAAAACAAACCAAACCACATTTTCTGTAAGTACCTCATTAAAGCCTGTAATTGCTGCAGTGACAGCTGCTAAAGAATGAAATGAAGTTGGATAAAAGCCCTCATCAAAGAAGGGGGTCTGAAGCTCTGGTCTTGCTCCTGTATAAAAGGCAGCATGCAGCATAGAATAAATGCCCGACTGAACACTTCTTGTAATGTACGCAAGGTGCGCGTAGTTATCAGCGGACTGCAAGAACCACGAGGGGTTTCTAATTGCTTTGTGGAAAATAACAAAGAATATTGCAGTAGAGATAGCAGCAGTCACTAAGAGAAAGACTCCGTTTAGAGAGTCCTTCTCGCCAAGGTTTACATGAGATTGATTTTCCTGGATGGGTCTGATTTTCTGAATAAGATACGCAAGCCCAGAAGCAATCAAGATAAAAAGACCAACGCCTCCCAAAAGCGGCGTTACACCTCTTAGACCCAAAGGATATATTGCAATTCCAGAAAAACCAATGAGGCAGACCGAGATAAGTGGAGCTACCACAAGGAATGTCATTCGTTTAGTGCCAATAGCGCGAGAAAAAAGATATCCCGGTACATAACAAAGAACCAGTACAACTACTACGGCTAGAGCAAACTGTCTCCACATGTGTAAGCTTCCTTATTTGGTTGCCATTACCGACTAGATGAGCTGAGCCCAACGCTTCTTGCCTGCCTGGAGAAGAGCTTTCTCAAGAACTGCTGGCTCAACCTTATAGGTCTTTGCGGGAAGAGGCTGCTGGTTAATCTTGATACCACCGCCATCAATGAGACGGCGAGCCTCTCCGTTACTTGAAGCAATTTCTACCTCCACCAAAATCTTTGGTAGGTAGATGAGGCCATCTTCATCTGCTTCAAGGGAGATGGCAAATTCTTTGACGTCGTCAGGAACCTCATTGTTCTTGAACTGAGCATCAAAAGCAGCCTGAGCCTTAAAGCCTTCTCCCTCACCGTGATAAAGGTCAACGATATTTCTACCAAGAGCACGTTTGAGCTGGTAAGGATCAGCAGTACCATCCTCAAAGCTCTTATCGATTGCATCAAGCTCATCAATAGAGAGCGTAGAGCAGAGACGATAGTACATTGGAATAATCTCGTCAGTAATTGACATGACCTTACCAAACATATCGTTTGGCTCATCAGTCAGTCCAATGTAGTTACCGTAAGACTTACTCATCTTCTTAGTACCGTCAGTACCTACAAGCAAAGGCATAGTAAGCGCAATCTGAGGCTCCATGTCCATATCACGCATAAGATCGCGGCCGGCGAGCAGGTTGAAGATCTGGTCGTTTCCGCCCATCTCTACATCTGCCTTGATAACAACAGAATCGTATGCCTGAAGGACTGGATAAATGAACTCGTGAAGCGCAATTGGCTGCTGATTATGATAGCGATTAGAGAAGTCTTCTCGCTCAAGAATACGAGCAATGGTGAACTTGCTCATAAGGCCAAGCATGGTCTCAAGATTCATAGGCTTAATCCAGTCGCCGTTATGAACAACGGTAGTTCTTTCTGGATCAAGAATCTTCATAGCCTGGTTAACATAGGTTTCTGCATTTGCATCCACCTGCTCTGCAGTGAGAGGAGGACGGGTAGAATCGCGTCCGGAAGGGTCACCGATCAGCGCAGTGCCGCTACCAATAATCAAGGTGACATTATGGCCAAGGTCCTGGAACTGGCGCATCTTACGCAAAGGAACTGCGTGTCCCAGATGCAAATCAGGACTTGTTGGATCAACGCCAAGCTTAATATTAAGAGGAGTGCCCTTCTTGAGTTTTTCTTTTAGACCATCCAAAGGAACAATCTGCATAGTTCCTGAAGTAATAACACGGAGCTGTTCTTCTACTGAAAGCACTCTGTATCCTCTCAACGCAAGCCTGTTAAACCATATAGTTATTGCTACAAATAGTATCAATTCAAAATGTTATCTATCAGAATACAACAGAGTTGTAACTCTTTATTCACTGAAACATAAATATCAGACTATAATAGTGAGAGCTATGACAAGGAGGCTCAATGGGTATTAGAACCCGTCGTGCACGTAAACACGCAAACACACATGCCGTAGGTTTTGGCATTGCTGGATTCTTTGGCTTTATGGCTCTTCTCGCGCTTGCACTTGCTCTTTCTTTGGGTGCAGCTGTTTCTTCATGGCTCGAGGATCTGCCAGATTACAACTCTGCTGATGCCTATCTGGTAGCAGAGCCTACTCGCGTTTATGACTCTAAGGGCAACGACATTGCAGACTTCTATCTGCAGCAGCGTCGCTCTGTTACCTTGGATCAGATTTCTCCTTATGTTATTCAGGGCACCATTGATACTGAGGATAAGCGCTTCTATTCCCACAGCGGTATTGACCCCTGGGGTATTGTTCGTGCATCTGTTGGCTCGCTGTTTGGTGGCGGCGAAGGTGCTTCCACTATTACGCAGCAGCTTGTTCGTAATACCGTTCTTTCTAACGAGCAGTTTGAGCGCTCTTTGAAACGTAAGGTCCGCGAGGCTTACATCTCTATTCAGATGGAGAAGAAGTTTACTAAGGACCAGATTCTTAATATGTACCTCAACACCATTTACTACGGTAATGGTGCCTACGGTATTGAGGCTGCAAGTATTATCTACTTTAACAAGCATGCAAGTGATTTGACTCTTGCTGAGGCTGCAACGCTTGCTGGCCTTCCAAATGCTCCTTCTGCCTATGACCCAACTGTTAATCCAGAGGCAGCAAGAGAAAGGCGTAATACCGTTCTTGAGCGTATGCTTCGCGCGGGCGATATTACACAGGAGCAGTACGATGAAGCTGTTGCTGAGGACTTAGTACTTAACCCTGGTACTTTGACCGACAACATTGGCCAGTTCCCTTACTGGACTGACTACATTCGTAGCCTGCTTCAGGAAGACTTTGATAGCGATACTATTCTCCAGGGTGGATTGCGTGTTTATACTACACTTGATCCTGACCTCCAGAAAGATGCTGATGAGGCTGCTAGAAGGCGTATTGCTGAGCTTGGCAACCCTCGCCTGGGCGCTGCTTTGGTTTCCATTGATCCTCAAACTGGCTACATTAAAGCAATGGTTGGTGGACAGGATTACTCAAAGAGTCAGTACAACATTGCAACCAGTAGTAACCGTCAGATGGGCTCCAGTTTTAAGATGTATACGCTGGTAGCAGCCCTTTCTGAGGGTATGAACCCAGAGATTGTTCTTAACGGCAACTCCCCTATGCAAATTACGCCAACCTGGTTGGTTAAAAACGCTGGCAACTACAGCTACGGTGCAATTACCCTGCGTCAAGGTACGGTTTACTCGTCCAACACTGTTTACGCACAGGTTGCTGAAGCTATTGGTATCGATAAGATCCTTCAGACGTGCTATGCCATGGGTATTCGCACTCAGCTACAGCCATACCTGTCTACCACTCTTGGTTCTCAGGGCGTAACCCCTATTGAGCAGTGCACCGCATTTGCAACCCTTGCTGCAGGCGGTGTTCGTCGTGATGCTGTTGCAATTACGCGCATTGAAGACCGTAATGGCAACGTTATCTACGAGCACAAGGACAACCCAGTTCAGGCAATTAGCCCAGCTGTTGCTGCAGCTGCTACCGATGTTCTGAGCGGCGTTCTTACCTCTGGTACTGGTCGCTATGCTTACAACCTGAAGACCTTCAACCAACCAGTTGCAGGTAAGACGGGTACTTCCGATAACTCCGAGGACCTTTGGTTCTGCGCCTATACCCCACAGCTTGCAACCGTAGCTTGGTGTGGATATCCAGATAGTCGTGACCCTGTTATTATCGGCGGCGGAGAGTCCTCTACCTTTGTTACTGCACAGTACGTATGGGCGTACTACATGAACGCAGCTCTCTCTGGCGTTGCTCGCGCTGAGTTCCCAAAGACCACTGAAACTATTGCTTACAAGCCTAATAGTTACTGGAAATTTGTTGGTGGCTCCGCTAATGCTAAGCAAAATGAGAAAGATGACGACGAAGAGGAAGAGGAGGAGACTACCGAGGAGGAGGAAGAGGACGATACCACCACTACTCCTACCACTCCTACTACTCCAGCCACACCAGGTACCGGTACGGGCACTGGCACGGGTACCGGAACAGGTACTGGAACAGGAACAGGAACAGGAACCGGAACAGGAACTCCATAAACCTCTGGTTTATCTACAGCAAAAAGGAGTCTGCACTAATGTACCGACCCCCAAAAGTTAGACCAAAATCTAACGATTAGGAGGTCGGTATTTT
>CAUUUQ010000006.1:0-50027 GCA_963548345.1 uncultured Atopobium sp.
TCAACGTTTGCGGCCAAGGTCTGCTTTTGACCGCGAGCGCCGCCCTTCCAGCGAGCAATATCGGTCTCTCGTGGCAGAATGGCCTCGATGATGCCCATATCGTGCGAGTCCGGAATGCGCGCACATACCCAGTCACCAACGGCTACCGTGGAGTTCTGGCCCTTGGTCACACGCGCAGCAAACTCGGCGCGAAACACTCCCTGCTCTGAAACAACCGCAGGAAATCCCCTATCCAAGCGGACCACACAGGCCATAGTCATCGTCTGGCGAGAAACCCCTTGAGCTTCAAGCCCAGATACGACGTCTGCGTAAGCCTGGGTCTGGGCCGACGATGGAGTCAACTGTTCAAACGTTGGAACATCCAGTAATGAAGAAAGGGCCGGCAGAGACCCTTGGGTCCTGCCGGCTCCTAGTTTCTTGGAACTTTTTGTACGCTTAGCGGACAAGAGTGCTCCCTACCTTATGCTTTGTTCTTCTGCACAGAACGCATAACAGCCTTATAGAGCTCCATCAGAGGAATAATCGATGCAGCTAAAAGCATTGCCATGGCGTACTCTTCAAAGCCAATCTCGACAAAACCGAATGCCTGAGAAAGTGGTGTCTCAATTACCACAAAGGTGAGAATCAAAGACATGACAAAAGAACCCCACAGCCAAATGTTTTGGCTGGTTAGCTTAAAGATGGAACCGCGCAAAGAACGCATGTTAAAGGAGTGGAACATCTCAACCATAGAAAGCGTCAAGAATGCCATGGTCATACCCTCAACGCCAGCCTCTGGGTTAGTAATAACCTGTGAGATATCAAAGGTTCCATACTCAAAGTAATGGCCAATGAAATAGCTGGCAAGGGTGAGAAGAGCAATGATAGAGCCCTGGACAAGGCAGTCAAAACCAACGCCACCTGCAAAGATGCCGTCCTTAGGGTTACGAGGCTTACGCTTCATAATGCCTGGCTCAGCCTTCTCGGTAGCCATAGCAAGAGCTGGCAGAGAGTCGGTGATTAGGTTAATCCACAGAAGATGGGTAGGCTGAAGGATAGTAAAGCCAACCAGGGACGCAATAAAGACGGAAATAACCTCAGCAAGGTTGGAGCTTAAGAGGAACTGGATGCACTTACGAATGTTGTCGTAGATGCGTCTTCCCTCTTCGCAAGCGCTAATAATGGTGGCAAAGTTATCGTCTGCCAGAACCATATCTGCAACACCCTTGGTAACATCGGTACCAGTAATGCCCATACCAATACCAATATCAGCACGCTTAATGGAAGGCGCATCGTTAACGCCGTCGCCCGTCATGGCTGTAACCATGCCCTTTTTGCGCCAGGTATCAACAATGCGAACCTTGTGCTCAGGCTGAACGCGTGCATAAACGCCAATTGTCTCAATGCGCTGCTCAAACTCTTCGTCAGAAATCTTATCAAGCTGTGCGCCAGTGATTGCCTGAGAGCGATCAGTAATAATGCCCAGCTCAATTGCAATAGCAACGGCTGTATCAATATGGTCGCCCGTAATCATAACGGTACGCATACCAGCGCTATGCGCCTCTGCAACAGCGCCCTTAACCTCAGGACGAACTGGGTCAATCATGCCGGAAAGTCCAACAAAGATCATGTCGTGCTCAAGGTTAGCTGGGTCATAGCTCAAAGGAGCTTCTGTCCCCCAATCGCGACGAGCAGATGCTATAACGCGAAGTGCCTGGTCAGCCATGGACTTGTTCTGAGCCAAAATCTCAGAGCGAGCCTCATCTGTGAGGTCAATAATGCCATCGCTTGTCATAATCTTGGTGCAGCGAGCAAGTACCTCATCAGGCGCACCCTTGGTGTGCTGTACAACCTTGCCAGAGCGGGTACGCACCACAACAGACATCATCTTACGAGAAGAATCAAAAGGTGCCTCACCAATACGAGGGCGAGAAGAAGCTAAATCACTTGTGGTGTATCCAAGTTTTGCAGCATCTGCAACAAGAGCAGCCTCGGTTGGCTCACCCTTTGCCACCTGTTCCGCATCATCCCAGGTGGCGTCTGAACACAGTGCCATAGTACGTACATGTGCATCAAGATTTTCTGTCTCATGACGAACAACAGTCATCTTGTTTTGGGTCAGAGTACCGGTCTTATCGGAACAAATTACCTGAGTACAACCAAGGGTCTCAACTGCGGTAAGTCGACGAACAATAGCGTGACGCTCGCTCATTCTGGTAACGCCCATAGAAAGAACGATGGTAACAACAGCAACAAGACCCTCTGGAATTGCAGCTACTGCAAGAGAAACTGCAACCATAAACGTGCTGAGGATAAGGTCAAAGTTGCCAAACATCTCGGCACCGTGCTTGATAAATCCTGTTGCAAAGACAAGCAGTGAGATGACAACAACAAGAATGGTAAGTGTATGTGAAAGCTTATCAAGGGCAATCTGAAGGGGAGTCTGTCCTTCTTCTGCCTGAGAGATTGCGTCTGCAATCTTGCCCATCTCAGTGTCCATGCCTGTTGCAACAACAACTGCACGACCACGTCCATAGACCACAATAGATCCGGAGTAGCACATATTCTTTCGGTCACCCAAAGGAATATCATCTGTGCCTTCAGTAAGACTGAGGGCCTCCGCGTGTTTCTCGACAGGAACTGATTCACCCGTGAGCGCAGACTCCTCTACCTTCATGGAAGCGCTTTCAAGAATGCGGCAGTCAGCTGGGACAGAGTCACCTGCCTCAAGCAGGATGATATCGCCCACAACAAGCTCGGTTGAGGCAACCGTCTCAAGGCGGCCGTCCCTGATAACCTTGCTCTGAGCTGCGCTCATCTCTTGAAGAGCAGCAAGTGCTTCCTCGGCTTTGCCCTCCTGGACAACACCAAGAACGGAATTGATAACAACAACAAACAGAATAATGACAACGTCCGCAATTCCACCTTCGCCGGTATAAATTCCTTCAGCAGCGGAAATAGCAGCAGCAACAAGAAGCATGATGACCATAGGATCGGCCATCTGTGCAAAGAACCTTTTAATAATTGATTCTTTTGGAGCCTCTTTAAGCTTGTTGAGGCCATGAGCCTCAAGACGAGAAGCTGCTTCTACATCAGACAATCCAGCTTCAGCATCAGTTTTTTGCGCACTGATAACATCAGCCGCACTTGAAAGATACTCTTTCAAAGTTCCTCCTGGGTTTCTACCTGACAGATTGATGCCCGATCATAATTCCCCAGGAGAGGGGCAAGGGCTCACCAAGGTTGCCGTGTCAGGACCTTACAACGTCCTATCATAGGACCTTACAATGCTCTATCATTTTACCGTATTCTTCTTTTTTTCAAACCTCATAAATATTTCTTAAAACTCCTGTTATGTGGCGAATAATTGTTATCCAAGGGGTACAATAAGCGCAGAACATAACAACATAAGCCAAACGTTAGTTTTGGCAAGGAGGCAGTTATGAAAATCCTGTTTTATGGTGCTCAAAGTTACGACAAGGATTCTTTCAACCTTGAGCTTCCAAAGTATCCAGACGTTTCAATCGACTACATCGAGTCAAACCTTACGCCTATGACCGCGGGCTTTGCCAAGGGTTATGACGCTGTCTGCGCTTTTGTTAACGCAGACGCCTCAATTCTGACCCTTGAGATTCTTGCAGGCTTTGACGTTAAGCTTCTGCTTATGCGCTGCGCTGGCTTTGATGCTGTTGACGTTAACGCAGCTAAAGACCTTGGCATTACCGTTACACGCGTACCTGCTTACTCCCCTGAGGCAATCGCAGAGCATGCAATGGGTCTTGCGCTTGCCGCTAACCGTCGTATTCACCGTGGTTACATCAGAATTCGCGAGAATAACTTCTCGCTTGTTGGCCTTGTTGGCGATACACTTCACGGTAAAACTGCCGGCATTGTTGGAACTGGTCGTATTGGCGCAGCGCTCTGCCGTATTTGCAAGGGCTTTGGTATGCACGTCCTTGGTGCAGACCTGTATCCAAACATGAGCCTTGTCAATGACGAGCACGTTGTTGATGAGTATGTCAGCTACGATGAACTCTGGGAGCGTTCGGACTTTATTTCCCTTCACGCTTTCTTGAATGACGAGAGCTACCACATGATTAACGATAAGACCATCGGAAAGATGAAAGATGGCGTCATCCTCGTTAATACTGGTCGTGGTGGACTTATCGATACCAATGCCCTCATTCGTGGCATTCTTTCTGGCAAAATTGGTGCTTGTGGACTTGACGTTTATGAAGAGGAAAATCCAAACGTTTATAAGGACCGCGGCGCTGAGGTCTTTGATTCAATTACCTCTACACTTTGCTCCTTCCCTAACGTAGTTATGACCAGTCATCAGGCATTCTTTACTCATGAGGCACTTGCTCAGATTGCTCAGGTTACGCTAGATAACGCAACTGCTTTTTCTGAGGGTACTGACTATGTTGATAAAAGTGTGGTTTGCTAAGTACCAGAGAAACAAACGCTCTGAAAACGGTTACTATTGATAACCGAATGTGATTTTAATTCCTATGAAAAGGAGAGATATGGCTCGCAAAAAGACCAAGATTGTTTGTACTATGGGTCCTGCTACAGAAAGTGATGAGGTCCTTCGTGAGCTCATTCTTGCTGGTATGAACGTCGCACGTTTTAACTTCTCGCACGGTAGCCATGAGTATCACCGCACTATGATTGGTCGCGTTCGTTCTATCTCTGATGAGCTTGGTATTCCTATTGCTATCATGCTTGATACAAAGGGTCCTGAGGTTCGCACCGGTCTTCTCGAGGATGGCAAGAAGGTCACCCTTACTACTGGTGATTCCGTTATTGTCACCACTGATGATGACGTCATCGGTAACGCTCAGCGCTTCTCACTTGACTACAAGAACCTTCCAAAAGAGGTCAAGAAGGGCTCCATCATCCTCATTGATGACGGTCTCATTGGCCTCGAGGTTGATCACGTTGAGGGCACTGACATGTACTGCAAGATCATCAACGGTGGTGAGCTTGGCGAGAAGAAGGGCGTAAACGTTCCTAACGTCAACATTGGCCTTCCTTCCGTCACTGAGCAGGACCGCGCAGACATCATGTTTGGTTGCGAGCTTGGTATTGACGCAATTGCTGCTTCCTTCATTCGTGATGGCGCTGCTGTTGAGGAGATTCGTAACATCTGCCGTGAGATGGGTACTCCTAACGTACAGATCTTCCCTAAGATTGAGTCTGCTCTTGGCGTAAAGAACTTCGACGAGATTCTTGCAGCTTCTAACGGCATCATGGTTGCCCGTGGTGACCTTGGCGTTGAGGTTCCTGCAGCTGAGGTTCCTCACATCCAGAAGACTATCATCAAGAAATGCAACGATGCTTACAAGCCTGTCATCACCGCAACTCAGATGCTTGACTCTATGATTCGCAACCCTCGCCCAACCCGTGCAGAGGTTACGGACGTTGCTAACGCAATCTACGACGGCACTGACTGCGTCATGCTTTCTGGTGAGTCTGCAGCTGGTAAGTACCCTGTTGAGGCAGTAAAGACTATGGCTTCCATCTGCAAGGAAACCGAGAAGTACCTGCCAGTCAAGGATGTCTATCACCAGCGTGAGGGTCTTAAGAACGTCAACGGCGCTACAGGCTTTGCTGCAGTTGATATGGCAATCCGTGTTGACGCTAAGTGCATCATCTGCCCAACACACTCTGGCCGCACTGCTCGCCTTGTTTCTAACTTCCGTCCAAAGCGTCCTCTGTATGCAATGTCTCCATCTGATGAGGCAGTTCGTCGTACCTGCTTCTATTGGGGTGTCTATGCATTCAAGACCTCTGAGCAGGGCACTCTTTCTAACACCATGTACAACGCACTGAACGTTGCTAAGGAAGTTGGCGTCGTTGAGACCGGCGACATTGTTGTTCTGACTGCTGGCGATCCTCATACCAGCCCACGTCTTGGTGACTACACCACTTCAACTAATGTTGCTATGATTTGCCAGGTTCAGTAAACCGCATTTCAGCTTTAACGTTATATGCACCCAAGCACAAGCTTGGGTGCATATTTTTTACGTGGGATATTTTTAGCGTCTTACCAGCAGTTAGGCAATTTTCCAGCCGACGGTTTTCTCGCGCATGTTAACAAAATCAGCGTAGATACCGCCTTCTGCCATCAAAGATTCATGAGTGCCTCTTTGAACAATACGGCCCTTATCCAGGACAAGTATCTGATTTGCTTTACGCACCGTCTTTAGGCGATGGGCAATCATAATAACGGTCTTAGACTTGGTGAGTTCTGCGATTGCACGCTGAAGTTCAAGCTCGTTTTCTGGATCAACATTAGCCGTTGCCTCATCAAGTACTACGATTGGCGCATCTTTTAAGATAGCGCGCGCAATAGAAAGACGCTGGCGCTCGCCGCCAGAAAGCATTGAGCCGCCTTCTCCTAAGCGTGTTTCATATCCGTCAGGTAACGCCTGGATAAACTCTTCACAGCAGGCACGCTTAGCTGCGTCAACTACTTGCTCATGAGTTGCACTTGGATTGCCAAACTTGATGTTGTTCTCAATAGTGTCATCAAAAAGGAATACTCCCTGAAATACGGTGGAGAAATTTTGGAGCAGGGCGTCAACTTTATAGTCGCGCACATCGCGTCCACCAAGGGTCACTTGACCTGCATTTACATCCCAAAAACGCTCAATTAGACGGACAAGCGTTGTCTTACCTGATCCACTTGGCCCCACGATGGCACAAGAGGTGCCTGCAGGAATGGAAAGGCTGACATCTTCAAGAATTTGCCTGTCATCGTAGCCAAAGGAAACATGAGAAAGTTCAATGTCGTAAGAATCCGCTTTCTCCAAACCTTCTCCCTCGTCCATTGCGGGGGTGGCGAGAATAGCGTTTGCTTGCTCCATTGCAATTTCAAGATTGCGCAGAATAGTTGAAAAACGACCAGCAGATTCTAGACGACTAAACAACATAAATGACATCACTACTACGGTTAAACAAGCAGCTGTATCAAGTGTTCCAGATAGCCATAGACCAACTGATACCAGGCACATGATAATGCTGGTGGCTTTGGAGATAACCATTTGCAAAACTGAGAAACGAAGCGCCTTAAACTCAAGGTTAAGCGCTTGAACGCGACAATCGTCAACTGCCTTGGCATATTTTCCTTCAGCATCATCAATAAGAGAAAACGCCCTTACTACACTAATGCCGCGGACATATTCAAGAACAGAGCTGATTAAGGTGGTATTAGCGGCTACATACTTATCTGATACATTGCGCACGTAGACCTGGAGCAGCTCCATAGTAATGCAGAAAAGAACAAACGTAGCTGCAGTTATAAGGCCTAGTTGCCAACAAAACACAAACAAGAACACAACAATAATTGCAGTTAAAGCTAATCCTCCAACAACCATCATATAAAGTAGGCCACCCAGACTTTGCATTACATCTAGCTGATTGGTCATAACAGCTGTTACTTCACCCAGGCTATTCTCGTTAAAATAACCCATGGGCAAGCGGCGCAGTGTATCTCCAATTTCCGCACGCTTAGTACCAGCCATACTGAAATTAGCGTCACAGAAATTCTCACTCTTAAAATGAGCGCAGACAAACGTTCCTATAATGCTCAGAAGCATAACTCCCAGTGCAGAAACTATCGTCTGAGTTGAAAGTGTATCCGTAGTAAGAGCAGTAAAAACTATCCAAAGCGCTGTTATTTGCACTCCTTCAAAGAGACAACCAAGAACGGTAAAGAAAAGGCCCTTGTGGAGTTTCTGGCGATAAGAACTTCCAAATTGAAAGTACATTTTTAGAACAGACAGCATTTTTACTCCCCTCCTTAAGCCTCGTCGAGTGCGCCAATGTGAGCGCGATACATGGTTGCATAGAGCGGGCATGTCTCCATAAGTTGCTGGTGCGTACCCTCAGCTTCAATAGAGCCATCATTAACAACAACAATTTTGTCGGCATTTTGTACGGTAGAAAGACGATGTGCGATAACCACCAGCGTCTTACCAGCTACCAGCTTTGCAACTGCAGATTCAACCTCTGCTTCAGACTCTGGATCCGCATAAGCTGTTGCTTCATCCAACATAATAATCGAAGCGTTTTTGAGCATTGCTCGAGCAATTGCTACACGCTGGCGCTCTCCGCCAGAAAGATGCCCACCTGAACCTCCTACAACCGTTTGATAGCCATGAGGAAGTGATTGGATGAAGTTGTGGCATCCAGAAGCTTTTGCACAAGCAATTACCTCATCATCGGTTGCATCTTTTTTACCCATTCTGATATTTTCCATAATGGTTTCATCAAAAAGGTAACTATCTTGATCAACATAAGCTACAAGGTCTGCAAGTTGAGATGGAGTACAGGAGCGAATATCTTGTCCTCCAATAGAAACAGATCCTTTATTTGGATCCCAAAAACCTGCAATAAGCCGAGCAACAGTAGATTTACCTGATCCACTTGGGCCAACAAGTGCTGTAACTTGTCCTGGCTCAATGTCTAAAGTAATCCCATGAATCACTTCATTGCTTCCGTAGGAGAAACGGACATCGCTCAGCTTAATTTCTGTACCCTCAAGCATGCAAGGAACATCAGCTCTCACCTGATCAGGGTAATTTAAAACCTCAGAAATTTCTTTAACAACAGAACCGACCTGTGCAAGAGAATCCATAAAGCTCATTGCTTCAAAGAGCGGCTGAAAAATACCTAGAGAAAGAACTGCGCACATGACAAACGTAGAAGGAGAAAGACTCCCCTGGAGCACAAATAAACATCCCAAAGGCAATACGGTTACGAGTGTTGCTGGAGCAATTGACAGCATGGCATCTTGCCAGATTTGGCAGTGGCTCATCCAATCAATAAAAGCATGGGCAGAAGCGTAAACAGCCTTTGAGAACTTCTCGTAAGAGCTAGCAGACTGTCCAAAAGCCTTAATTACCTCAATTCCAGACACGTACTCAACTGAGGCATTATTCATCTCTTTACCAGTTACGATAGTATTCTGATACCAATACTCATAGTCTTTCATCATGCCTGATAAACACGCTAGTCCTACAACAATGGTAAGCAGCGCAGCAAGAGCAAGACGCCAATCCAAAACAATCAGATAGACAAAGACTGCAAATGCAGCGGTAAGGTTTGAAGTGAGCTCTGGAACTGCATGAGCAAGTGTGGTTTCAATGCTATCGATTTTCTCGACAAGAAGACGTTTGAGGGAGCCCGAAGGAGTATCAAGCACATATCCCATGGGGATAGTTGTCAGCTTCTTTGCCACTCGGGTGCGCATGTTTGCGATTGTCGCAAATGTTGCCTTATGAGAAACGACCGTTGAAAGATGATGGAAAGTTATTTTAACTAAATAGCTGAGGCCCGCTATAAGCCCCCATTGAAGGTAAAACGGCCATTCTTTAATTCCATTAAAAATGCCAACCACCATGTTACCTGCGGCAACATAGGGAACTATGCCTCCAAAAACACCAATAACTGCAAGAATGACAGAAAGTGCATACATGCCTTTTCTATCTGACCACTCAAGCAGCACGGTAACAGGATTTATTTCAGATTGCTGTAAATCCTGTTTTGTATTTTGATTGGACTCAGTAGCTTGAACACTTTGGTTTTGACGCTTTGTCATGCCCATACCGCCTCCTGCCACAAACTCACAATGTACTGTCTGTTATTCAGGCTGGCTTTGACAGAGAAAGCAAAGCTTCAACTGCCATAAGCTAGCTATATATAACTATTTATTAGTTTCAAACTGCTGAATAGCTAAAACAAGCTAGTTTTATAAGTAATCGGTAAATGGTAAACGCACTGTCTGAGCGTGAGTGCTTGTAAATAATCCCATTAAAATTCTTATGAAAGCTTAATCTAACCTCAATAATTGGTTAATCTTTATAAGAGACCATGTATCACGAAGACGAGAGGCGTCTTTAACATCCCGAAAGGAAGCTGATCATGGAAAAGCTCAAAAAGGTTGAAGTAATTCGCGAGAAGTGCGGCGTAAGCTACGAGGACGCAAAGGCAGCACTTGACGCTTGTGATGACAATGTTCTTGATGCAATTATTTGGCTTGAGAAGCAGGGTAAGTCTACTAAGCAGTCAGCAAGCTATACTACTGAGTCTGCTGCACAATCAGAAGTTTCTCCAGAGATGGAGGCTGCTCAAATTGCCTACCAAGAATCAAGCAAGAAGTCTGATTTCTCAGAGAACATATCCTCTCTTTGGGAGAAGTGCAAAGAGTTGTTTAGTAAAAGCGTTGAGTCAAAATTTATTGTTACTCGTCGCGGCGAACAGTTTATGGCCATGCCAGTGATTATTCCAATTGTCGGCCTATTCCTCTGGGGTGCTACATTCTGGCTGCTCATCATTGGTCTCTTCTTTGAGATGCGCTATCACATTCAGGGAGCTTATCCTATTGTTGTTGATGTAAACGAAGCTATGGATAAGGCTGCAGATGCAGCGGGTTCCATCAAAAAAGACGTCATCGACAAAAAGTAAATTGCGACTGATCCCAAACCTAAAGTAGAAGACTTCGATATTTAGGCAAGAAAATGATTAAGGTTCTTATCGTTGAAGACGAAGAAAAAATTGCGCGCTTTATAGAACTCGAGCTTAAACATGAGGGCTATGAGGTAGACAAAGCTCTTGACGGAAGAACCGGAGCTGAAAAAGCTCTGGCAAATAACTACGATCTTATCTTGCTTGATGTACTTCTCCCCCAGCTTAATGGCCTAGAAGTTCTTAGGAGAATTCGTCGCGAGAAAAACACACCAACTATCATGCTCACTGCTCGCGATTCGGTCATGGATAAAGTTGCTGGTCTTGATGCGGGTGCAGATGACTACCTCACCAAGCCTTTTGCAATAGAGGAGCTTCTCGCCCGCATTCGAGTGGCCCTCAAGCATCACGAGGCAGACAGTCCAAGTTCTGCAGCAATTTCTCATACAACTGCCACAAACACTTTTACAATCAAGAGCGTCTCGCTTGATGTTGACCGAAGAGAAGTCTGCGTTAACAACAATCCGATTGAACTGACAACTAAAGAATTTGAGGTGCTTCGTATGCTCATGGAACACGCAGGTGTTGTTATGAGTCGTGAGCGTATTGCATCTGAGGCTCTAGGATATGAGTTTGCTGGAGAAACAAACAATGTTGATGTCCATATAGCTCATCTACGCGCAAAAATTGACGATCGTTACAATATCAAGCTGATTACTACCGTTCGTGGAGTCGGATATGTCATCAGAGAAGTATAGTCAGTCTACCTCGCAAGAGCATAAAAAACCTTTCTTTACTCCCTCTGATTCCTCAACCGCTGGAGTTATTACCTGGGGATTTTGGTGGCGTAAGCTGATGAACTACGTTGGCTTTAATCTCTTTTTGCTGGTGATTATTGCGCTGGTCTTTATTTATACGTATAACCAGCATGTTCCACAGGGTACTTTCTACCTGGGATTTTTTCCTACCGAGACCCATTCCATTTCATTTATCGGTTTTACTTTTTTACATGGGTTCTCAAGTCTTAAATACCTTGTTCATGGACCCACCTTTGGTGCCAAAATATTTGATTTAGGTGTAGATTTAGCACACTTCTGGCCCATGTATATTGCAATTCTTATCTGGGAAATCATTGATCTATTGTCATTCTTCGGTGATATGCGTCGCGTCAGAAGAGCTCTTCAGCCCCTTAATACACTTGCGCTTAAAGCTGACCAACTCGTTAATGCAGATGTACTTTCTGCTGATAAAACTACAAGTGACATCCTGGTTAAAAGCGAGAAAATAAGAAGTCTTGAGCAGGCCATCGAAGAAGCTAATATTAATGCTCCAAAGATTCAAACAGGTGATCAAGACCTTGCCAGCATCGAGATTGCTTTGAATAAACTGCTCCGTCGTATGCAGGAAGCAAAATTGCAACAGATGCGCTTTGTCAACGATGCCAGCCACGAGCTTCGCACGCCTATAGCGGTTATCCGAGGTTATACTGACATGCTGGATCGCTGGGGTAAGACGGACGAAGCGGTACTTGACGAGTCCATTGCTGCACTCAAATCCGAGAGCGAACACATGCATGACTTAGTTGAACAGCTCCTCTTCTTAGCACGCGGTGATGCAGGAAGAAACACCCTCACCAAGACCCAGTTTAACCTTGCACGAATTACGTCTGAGGTCTGCGAAGAATCAGAGATGATTGATTCCAGCCATCGCTATACCCTTAAGTTTGATCAGAGCGCGCTGACGGACAATCGCTATCAGGTACTTGCCGATGCCGCCATGATTAAACAGTCCATACGCATTATCGTTCAAAACGCTGCTCGATATTCGGCTGCTCAAACTACCATCTCTTTTAATGTCTCGTGCGACGAGAATACTGTTCAGATATCAGTTGAAGATGAAGGCATGGGCATGTCTGAGGCAGCAGCTACTCATATTTTTGAGAGATTCTGGAGAGCCGACAACGCTCGCATTGAAAGTAACGAAGGCTCCGGACTTGGCCTATCTATTGCAAAATGGATTGTTGACAACCATGACGGTTCTATTGAAGTGCTCTCACACGAAGGTGTAGGCACGCGCTTTACCATCGTCTTGCCGCGCATGGATTAGCAAAAATACACATCCACACGTAAAAGGTCCTTCTCGCCAGTCGAGAAGGACCTTTTGTTATAGTAGCAAAACTCTATGTACTAATTATTGTATCGGCTCTGGTGCAGCTGAACGAACCTCTGCAGCTTTTGAACAACCTCTGGCGTGAGCATGTCCTTTTTGACCTGCCAAGACCAATTACCTTCAGCCTTACCTGGAATGTTCATACGAGCATCGTCAGAAAGGCCCAGAATATCCTGAAGCGGCAGAATAACTACTGCATTGGATGAGCCGACTACCTGCTCCATAAGGTGGTTAAAAATCTGATGCGATTCATCAGTTGCCTGACCGCCTGTAAAGCGAGTTTCCACAAAACCCATGAGCGTTTGCGTATCATGCGTGCCGCTGTACACAATAGACTCCTGAGCTGGGGCAAAGGAATATCTACAGTCTCCATCAGCAAACTGAATGACGCTCATACCAGGAAATCCCGTCTGAGAAAGCAGCGCACGGACCGCAGGGGTAACCGCTCCCAAATCCTCCGCAATAAAAGGCAGTGGACCAAGCTGCTTATAAGCAACATCAAACAGCTCATAGCCAGGACCAAACTTGAATGAACCCTCGGCAGCGGTCTTTCCCTGCTCAATGGCATAGTAAGACGTGAAGCCAATAAAGTGATCCAGTCTGGTGTAGTCGTACAGATAGAAAGACCTGCGGAATCGTTCAATCCACCAACGATAATCCTCATCTTTATGAGCTTGCCAGTTGTACGTTGGATTTCCCCACAGCTGGCCATCTTGTGAAAACGCGTCAGCAGGAGCGCCAGCTTGAAGCTCTGTATGGCCCGTATCATCTAGAGCAAAAAGCTCTGGATGTGCCCAAACATCAGCGGAATCTTCCGAAACAAACATGGGCATGTCGCCAATAATCTGAATCCCTTGAGCGCGAGCCTCCGCTAACGTCTGACTCCAAATAACATCAAAAGTAAATTGACGCTTTTGATGAAGTTCGATTACCTGAGCAAGCTCAGGAAGCTCAAGTAGCTCTGGTGACCAGCTGCGATACTGCTTTGGCCACTCCTGCCACACTCCCTCACCAAGAAGGTCTTTGATCGCACGGAACGCCGCATACGAATCAAGCCAATACGAGTTTCTCGCCAGAAATGCCTGGTACTCAACAGCCCGCTTACTCTGAGGCCCATCGCATTCAGAAATGACTTTCTCCATAGCGGCCTGGTCAAGTAAGTTGATGTTTCCTGCAAAAGCAGAAATTCCCGCGTAAGGAGAGCCGTATTCATCGGTTGGACTGACAGGCAAAATCTGCCAATACTTCTGACCGGATTTGGCGAGAAAATCGATGAACTCGGAAGTCTCACGACCAATAACACCAAGCTTCTGACCTGACGTAATTGCGGAGCCCTCATCGGAAGGCAGAGAGGTAATGTGAGCAAGCACTCCCATACCTGGCTCAAGAGGCTTTTGTAGCCTGTGAGTTGGCTGCACGTTTAAGACCGTACATCCAAGCTGCCACAAAAATACCTCTGCTTTGCCGTCCTTAACGGGGACTGCTTGGCCACTAATAACATCAATAACCTGCATGTTTTGAGGTACAGAAACATATACGGTCTTAGCATCTGAGCGGCTCTTATTCACCAGAACACAAATGCCAGAGGCGGCTTTGTTCTGCTCCTCTTGCTGGTCATCTTTTTGAACAGGCTTACGCCAGAAAGCTAAAACATCATCTGAACCACCCTCTGGAACAAACGGTTCAAACGAGCCGTCTACCAGCAGAGGAAGCGTTTTTCTGAGCGCGATGGCATTGCGATAAATGTGCAGGTAATCCAAGTCTGCTCGCGGGCTGCTTCCTGGCCATGGCATAGTTGCGCGATTTGTTGGGTCAACAAATCCCTCAACGCCCATCTCATCGCCGTAGTAGATTGATGGAACACCAGGAAGTGTCATCTGCAGCACAGCCGTCTGCCACATACGAGCCTTAGAAAGACCGCGCTGATCAGCAGAAAGTCTGTACGTTACCTGTTCATGAGCAGAAAGAGAATCAGGAGTAGGAGCTCCTGCAACCACGTTAATCAAGCGCTCTTTATCATGTGTTCCAAACACATTGAGACAAGAATAAAACGCCTCGTGAGGATAGTTTTCCCACAGCTCCTCAAGAGCTAAAGCAGTTGACTCAGCACCAGCCTCATTCATCAAAAATGAAAGTATAGACTTGCGCAGAGGATAATTCATAGGTCCGTCGAGCTCAGAACCTTCCAGATACTGTCTGAGTTTTCCGTATGCACGCTTATTGCTTGCGTCCTCCCAGACCTCTCCGATAATAACTGCGTCGCTACGCTCTGCAAGTGCAGCCGCACGAATCTTCTGTATAAACGAATCAGAAATCTCATCTGCAACGTCTAAGCGCCAACCACGAGCTCCACGACGCAGCCACGTTCTAATAACGCCATTCTCGCCACAAATAAACTCCTGATAATCGGGGTTATCAGAGACAATAGCTGGAAGCGCGTCTACACCCCACCAGCTTTCATACGTTCCATCTTCATGGAACGTAAACCACTTATCATAGGCAGAGCCAACCTGCTGAACTGCTCCTGGTTCAGAGTAGTTAGAGAATTTATTAAAATATTTTGAATCAGCGCCACAGTGATTAAATACGCCATCCAAAATAATGGAAATACCATGCTCAGCTGCTTTAACGCAGAGACGTTCAAAATCCTCCACGGTGCCCAAAACGGGATCAACTTCCAAATAATCCGCAATATCGTAGCGATGATTACTGGAAGCTGCATAGATGGGATTCAAATAAAGCACAGTTATTCCAAGGTTTTCCAAATAAGGAAGCTTCTCTTCAATGCCAACCAAGGAACCGCCGTAGAAATCCCACTGAGTCACGCGGCCGTTGGCGTCGCGCTGATACTCAGGAGTCTTCTCCCAGTCTTCAACCAGCTGGCGAGAAACCCCATTTCTTGGAACGGCAAGCGCTTGCTTGGTACGTTCGTGCCAGTTTGCATCTCGTGCAAACCTGTCAGGGAAAATCTGATAGACAACTCCCCCCTTGTACCAGCTAGGATCTTCTACACCAGGGAAGCTTGCACGAGGCTCATAGCAGGTAATCTGAAATGATGATGGCTCGCCATAAGCAAAGCTGCCAACACCGGTGCATCTATTTTCTTGAGCACCATATGACCAGACTGCTCCGTCAGAAGCCTGCAACTCAAAGCGATACCAAATAAGTCCTGTAGCAGCTGGTTTAACAATTACCTCAAAACACTGCGCATAGTCGGGTACACCATCTGGTCGCGCGTCAGCAAAATCACTCTTTTGCATCACAACGCGTTTCTCGCCAGACAGAGTTTGGGCCTCTGAAGATGATTCAGGGCCATACTCCTGCCAGAGACGAAGCGTTACTGACTGAACGTCATCATCCCAAGCAAATATTCTGATTGTTGCTGAAGTGCCTAGTTCTACCGCGCCTTTTGGATCTCTACAAACAATGTTTGAGGTGTTGTGAAAAGCCTGCATTCTTACCAATCTCGACGACGAACATACCTGATAATCTCAGGGTGTAATAAATGATACACGTCAAGATATTCATTTGCAGCGTTATGCCAACTAAAGTCCTCTACCATCGCCTGTTTTACAAGATTTGTCCACGCTTGCTTATCATTTCTGTAAACATCGGCAGCATACAGAATAATATCTGCCATTTCATCTGCGTTTTGATTAGCAAAACTAAAACCGGTTCCCTCGCCCGTAAACTGGTTGTATGGTTTGACAGAATCTGCCAGACCGCCCGTCTCGCGAACAACAGGAAGCGTGCCATAACGCATAGAAATCATCTGAGAAAGACCGCAAGGCTCAAACTCTGATGGCATCAAGAACATATCCGCACCTGCATACATGCGGTGAGAAAGCGCAATATCAAACTCAATACGTGCTGACATACGGTTACCGTAATGCTCATCAAAATAACGCATAGCGTCTTCTTGCTCAGCATCGCCCGTTCCTAGAACAGCAACTTCAATACCTGCGCAAATGAGACGGTCCATCGCATAGCGAATCAGGCCTAAGCCCTTCTGGTTAGTCAAACGAGTAACCATTACCGCAAGTGGCGCATCTGGATCTACCTCAAGCCCCAGCTCTTCTTGCAGCTGACGCTTACACTCAGCCTTACCTTCCATATGACGTGCCGAGAAGTTCTGTGGAATATAAGGATCGCTTGCAGGTGACCACGCACCAATATCAATGCCGTTCAAAATTCCACGCAGAACACTTTGACGACGACGGAAGATATCATCCATCCCCTCTCCAAAGTGCTCTGTCTGCAGCTCACGGGCATACGTTGGGCTAACAGTGAGCAAATAATCGGAGTAGCAAAGTGCGCCCTTCATAAAGTTGATAGAGCTTGCGTCGCACCTTAACTGGTCAACTGCTGCTGGGATATCTGCAAGACCCAGCACGTCGCTGAGCATCTTGTCAGTAAACTGACCTTGGAACTTAACGTTGTGAATGGAGAAAACCGTCTTAACGTTCTGAACCTCAGGGACACCCTGATAGTGCTCACGTAAAAATACGGGTGCCAGTGCCGTTTGCCAGTCATTGCAGTGCAGAACGTCGCAGGAGAGCTCTGGGACGTGTGCAATCAGTTCACACAGAGCCTTGGAGAAGAACGCATAGCGCTCTCCATCATCAAAGTAGCCATAGAGGCCATCACGAGCAAAGTAAGACTCGTTATCTACAAAGTAAAAATCAACGCCTTCATGAACCAGATGCCAAAGCCCACAATACTCAAAGCGCCACGAAAGGGGCACTTGAAGTTCATAGACCTTCTTCATCTTTTGTTTCCACTCGGGCTTAATAGAGCTGTAGAGTGGCGAAATAACCGCCACTCTAGCTCCTACTTTTTTAAGTGCTTGTGGCAATGAGCCCGAAACATCTCCAAGGCCACCCGTCTTGGAAAAAGGCGCTACCTCTGAAGTTGCATAGACAACACGAAGTTTGCGACGTTTGGAGACTTGGGACATTGTTACGCCACCCTCTTATTGTTTTTACGCTGGATAAGAATTTCTTCGCTTGTACCACGAAGCTCAGTGCCTGCAGGAATGATGTTAGAGCGGTCTACAATAGCGTGCTCAACTACAGAGCCTTCCTTAACAATGCAGCCCTCCATCACAATGGAATCGCGAACGATAGCACCGCGCTCAATGATGACATTTCGGCCAAGAATAGATCCAGTGACGGAACCACGGATACGGCAACCTGCAGAAATAGTTGAGTTGCTGACCTTAGAGCCAATATCAAACTTTGCAGGAGCGTTATCGTGAGCCTTTGTCTTGATGGAGCGCTCTGGGGTAAAGAGCTCATTTGCGGGCATAGGGTTCAAAAGCTCCATGTTTGCATGGTAGTAAGCATTCTTTGAGAAGATGGATGCTACGTGACCCTCAAAGTGGAAGGTACAAACCTTGACGCGGTTATAATCAGCATGGAGTGCCTCAAAGAGATCCAGATAATCAGTAGCGCTATACCAATCAAGCATGTCAATAAGCAGGTCGCGCTTGATAATAAAGCAGTCAAGAGAAGCCTCGTCTCCGCGCTGGACACCATTGTGCGTTTTAACCACACGATCACCGTCAAGCTCAACACCAACAACGTCTCTATCGTTATAACGAGTGGTATAGGTCATCATAGTGATGTCTGCATCAGACTCAAGATGCTGGTCAAGCAGCTCATTAAGATCAGAGTTAAAAACAAAGTTTGAAGTGGACAAAAGAACATATTCCGCGTCAGTTCGCTCAAGATAAGGCCTATTTGAAATAAGATCTCTAAGCAGGAAGCGCGCTCCCGTATGAGAAGTGCCAAAAGCAGATCCAGGCAGAATGAACAAGCCGCCGCTCTTGCGATCCAAGTTCCAATCTTTACCAGAGCCAAGGTGATCAATGAGCGAGCGATAGTTAAAGGGCATAATTACACCAACGGTGCTAATACCAGAATTAACCATGTTTGAAAGAGAAAAGTCTACCAGGCGATATCTTCCCAAAAAAGGCATAGATGCGATTGGGCGTACACCATTAGCGATTTCCATACTAGTAGAAGCATAATTGCAGGTAATAAGTCCAATTACCCTTTTCATTAGTGCTCACCTCTTTCAACCACTACATCATTTCCAACAACAGCTATCTCTTTATTAAGGTCAGAACTACCGACGTGGACGTTTTTCTCAACCACAGCGTTCTCGCCAAGAATTGCACGAATTACCACCGCACCAGGCTTAACTTCTGCGCCAGGAAGAAGCACGGAATCAATAACACGAGCTCCCTCGCCAATAACGGCGTCGGTAGACAAAATTGAATGGCGAGAATAACCAAAGATTTGGCAGCCATTATTTACCAGACAATCATCTACCTCACCGAATGCGCCAATATACGCTGGTGGACGGGTAGACGCATTGGACATAATAGGAAACTTGTCCGAGAAGATGTCAAACTTAGGCTCAGAGCCCAGCAAATCCATGCTGGTCTCGTGATAACTTGCAACGGTACCTACATCACGCCAGAAGCCCTCAAAACGATAAGCAAACAGTCGCTTGCCATCATCAAGCAACGTTGGAATGATATCGCCACCAAAGTCGTGAGAAGATTCAGGGTTCTTTGCGTCCTCGCGCAAGGTCTCAAGAAGCAGGTCTGTGCTAAAGATATAGATTCCCATGGACGCCAGGTTGGATTCTGGCTCTTTGGGTTTCTCGGAAAACTTGGTGATTCTATCCTCATCATCAATGGACATGATGCCGAAGCGAGAAGTCTCTTCCCAAGGAACAGGCATAACAGCAATGGTGAGGTCTGCGTTGTTCTTCTTATGGCAGGCGAGCATCTCGCCGTAGTCCATACGGTAAAGCTGATCGCCAGAGAGAATTAGTACGTAATCAGGGTTATTCTGCTCAATGTAACCAATATTCTGGGTGACGGCATCTGCGGTTCCCGCATACCACGCACCACCAGACTGTGTTGCGAAGGGAGGAAGAATAGAAATTCCACCACCGCGCTCATCAAGGTCCCAAGCACTACCTGATCCCACGTAAGAGTGCAGCAAATACGGACGATACTGTGTCAAAACACCTACCGTAGAAATTCCTGAATTTGCGCAGTTGGATAATGCAAAGTCAATAATGCGGAACTTGCCACCAAACGAGACAGCAGGTTTAGCTACTTTTGAGGTCAGAGCACCTAAGCGGCTTCCCTGTCCTCCTGCAAGTAGCATTGCAAGACATTCCCTTTTGCCCATATCCAAATCTCCTCTCTCCCCAACAGAGGTCTATATTCTCAACGCCCTACGACGATTGAACCTAAACGCAGATCCTTACACGTGCCAAATATCTTCCATATATTCCCTGATAGTTCTATCAGCGGAGAAGAAACCAGAGTTTGCCGTATTGTGAAGTGCGCGAGCATTCCAGCTGCGACGATCTGCATAGGACTGAGTAAGCTCTTCCCATGCCTTCACATAGGCATCAAAGTCAATAAGCACCAGATCAGGATCGTTGTTGATCAGCAGGTAATCGCGAATTGACTCAAAGTTGCCAGAGAGTCGGCTCAAAGAACCATCGGTCAGCATATTTACAATGCGAGCCAGCGTTGGGTTCTGGTTAAGTAGGTTCTGTGCAAAGTAGGTGCCGGAAGCATATACCTGCTGAACTTCGTCTGCACGAAGACCAAAAATCTTGATGTTCTCTGGTCCCGCAAGCTCGGAAATCTCAATGTTGGAGCCATCGTAAGTTCCAAGTGTTAGAGCTGCGTTCATCATAAGCTTCATGTTTGAGGTACCAGAAGCCTCTGCACCAGCAACAGAAATCTGCTCTGAAATATCAGATGCGGCATAGATAAGCTGTGCATTTGAAACAGCAAAGTTTGGAATAAAGACAACCTTAAGGCGGCCCTCAATGCGCTCATCGTTGTTAACTACGTCCGCAACGGAGTGAATCAGTCGAATGACTTCCTTTGCAAAGGTATAGCTCTGAGCAGCCTTACCCGAGAAAATAAAGGTGGTTGGAGCTGGTTTATAGCTTGGGTCATCAAGCATGCGGTTGTAGAGATACAAAATCTTAAAGACATTAAGCAGCTGACGCTTATATGCATGGAAGCGTTTTACCTGCGTATCAAAGATGGTATTGGTATCCATCTCAACACCAGTTGTCTTCTTGACGTATGCAGCAAGACGCTCTTTTTCTTCTCTCTTTGCAGCGTCCATCTTATCCAAGAACTCAGCATTGTTCTCAAAAGCAAAAAGCTTCTGAAGTTCATTGGCATCATCAAGCCAGCCGGTACCGATAGCCTCAGTAATAAGCTTTGCGTAAGCGGTATTAGCCTGTGCCAAGAAGCGACGGTGGCAGATGCCGTTAGTCTTGTTATTAAATATTTCTGGACGAAGCTTGTAGAAATCCTTCAAAACACTCTGCTTCAAAATGTTTGTGTGCAGGTCAGAGACACCATTAACCGAGTGGCTAAACAGAATAGAGAGGTTAGCCATACGAACGGTGTTATCCCACAACACAGCTGTTGAGGCGAGAAGATCGGTGTTGCCGTTAGAGTCAGCAAGCAGCTGCTCCTTATAGAGGCGATCAACCTCATCAATAAACATATACAGGCGGGGAAGCAGCTCACGGAAGGTGTTGATAGGCCACTTCTCAAGAGCCTCAGGCATAACGGTGTGGTTGGTATAAGAGATTGCGTTTCTCGCGATATCAAATGCCTCGTTAAAGTCAACGCCATGGTCATCGACAAGCAGACGCATAAGCTCTGGTCCGCACATTGCTGGGTGCGTATCGTTAGTGTGGATGCAGACGTGATCTGCAAAGTGGTCCCAATCCTCACCGTACTTATCCTTGTAAGCACGAAGAATGGTCTGAAGACCAGCGGAGACAAACAGGTACTCCTGCTTTAAGCGAAGAATGCGTCCGTGCTCACCAGAGTCATTTGGATACAGAATGGTTGAAATTGCCTCAACGTCAGAGCGGAACTTATTAGCACGTGCATAATCGCCGGCGTTAAAAGCATCAAGATCAAAGTCTTCCTCTGCTGGTTCTGCAGACCAAAGACGCAGCTTATTTACGGTCTTTGCGCCATAACCAACAATAGGCACATCGTATGGAACAGCCCTTACTACCTGGCCACCCTCTTGCGAGAACCAGAAGTTGCCATTCTCGTCTTCATGCCTTACAACGGTGCCACCAAAGCGCACTAGTACGCTGGAATCGTCTTTTCTGACTTCCCATGGATATCCATTTGCCAGCCAGTTATCGGTACGCTCTACCTGGCGTCCATCCTTAATCTCCTGGCGGAAGAGGCCGTAGCGGTATCTCATGCCATTACCAAAGCCAGCCATTCCCTCGTGTGCCATGGAGTCCAGGAAGCACGCGGCGAGTCTACCCAGACCACCATTGCCAAGGCCAGGGTCTACCTCTTGAGCGGCAAGCTCATGAAGAGAGGTGCCCATCTCTTTAAGGCCCTCTGCAACAACGTCGGTAATACCAAGATTGAGCAGGTAATTTTCAAGCAGTGGTCCTAGAAGGAACTCAAGGGAGAAGTAATAGACCTGCTTGTTTGCATGAATATAGGAGGTTGACTGAATTTCTCGCGCCTTTTCTGCAATGAGGTGAGCAAGAACGTTATAGCGCTCCTGATCAGTGCACTCTCCATAGTATTTGCCAAGAATCTTGATGAACTTATCACGATACTGATCTTCAAAATCTTGTTTATCGGTAAAAATGTTTTGTCCGTTATTTACGGCCATGCTTCCCCCTCTTTGGAAGTTCTTTCTCAAACGCTAAAACAATGCCACCAAGCGGAGGAACAGACAGTTCTACCGAATAATCTCTTCCATTCCATGCCACTGGCTTGGTGGAAAGTTTCTTAGTATTCACAATACCCGAACCGCCAAACTCTTTTGCGTCGGAATTGAATACTTCTTTCCACACGCCTGCAGAAGGCATGCCTAAACGGAATTTCTGATGGGTTGCAACGTCAAAATTGATGAGAATAACCAGGTCCTCGGAAGGCTTTCTTCCGTGACGAACAAACGAGATGATTGATTGCTCATTATTGTCTGCGTCAATCCAATCAAATCCACGGTTGTCGTAGGCATGCTGCCAAAGTCCTGGATGATTCTTATAGAAATGATTAAGGGCCTTAATAAATGCCTGCTGATGAGCGTGAGTTGGATACTCCTCAGTCAAGTAATACTCAATACCCTCGTAGTAGCGCCACTCAATAAACTGCGCAATCTCGTTGCCCATAAAGTTGAGCTTAGCGCCCGGATGAGTCATCTGATGAAGCGCCAAAGCCCTCATGCCAGCAAACTGTCTCCACCAATCTCCCGGCATGCGCTGAATAAGACTGCACTTACCATGCACGACCTCGTCATGGCTGAGTGGCAGCACAAAGTTCTCATTGAACTGATACATGCTGGAGAAGGTCAAAAGACGGTGATTGCCTGGTCTATAAGGGAAGTCCGTCTGGCAATAGTGGAGCGTGTCATTCATCCAACCCATGTCCCACTTAAGATTAAAGCCAAGACCCCCAACCTCTGGAGGATAGGTAACCAGTGGCCATGCTGTGGACTCTTCTGCAATCATCAAAATATCTGGATGCTCTTTCTGAGCAGTCTCGTTGCAGAGACGCAAGAAAGCACTTGCATCAAGATCTTCCTCAGTGCCTTTATGGTTAAAGCGCTTCTGAGAAGGATCGTCGATACCAAAATTCAAATACAACATGCTGCTGACACCGTCAACACGAATGCCATCAGCGTGATAATCCTTCAACCACATAAGCAGATTAGAAACAAGGAAGCTTCTAACCTCACCACGAGTTAGGTCAAACTTAAGTGTTCCCCAGTTAGGATGCTCTTTTTCTTCAAAGAGTTTGGTGCCATCAAACTCTGCCAGGCCATGAGCATCTTTACAAAAACCTCCTGGAACCCAGTCTAAAATGACGCCAATGCCAGCTTGATGGCAGCAGTCAATAAAGTGCTTGAACTGGGCAGGATTGCCATACCTTGAGGTAGGAGCAAAATAGCCCGTTACCTGATAACCCCAAGATCCGTCAAAAGGATGCTCCATAACGGGGAGAAGCTCAATGTGGGTGTAGCCCATCTCTTTAACGTAGGCTACCAGCTCTTCTGAAAGGTCATCATAGGTATAGAAGGCATCTACTTTTGTATCAAAGTAGTCTTTTGGCTCTTCGTTCTGGTTTGCATCTTCAGCATCAGCGGAATCTTCTTCTTGAACAGCCACGTCAGTATGCTGCTTCCAGCTCCCAAGATGAACTTCAAAGATGTTAAGAGGACTATGCAGGAACTTAAGTGTTGCACGCCTTTTCATCCATGCTTCGTCTTCCCAAACGTACACATCTGGGTCAAACGTAATAGATGCCGTATGTGGTCTGACCTCCGCATAGGTACCATAGGGATCAGCCTTAAAAATCTTCTGTCCAGAAGCGGATACAATCAGGAATTTATACAATACTTCCGAGGTGATTCCTGGAATAAAACCTTCCCAGATTCCGCCATGTTTTGAGCGAGAAAGAACGTTGACGGTATCATCCCAATTATTAAAGTCTCCAACAACAGAGACAGAGGCTGCATTGGGGGCCCAAACCGCAAAATGATAACCTTCAACTCCATCTTCTTGAACCGCAGGGTGTGCACCTAATTTCTTGTGACTCTGGAACCATTTTCCTTGTGCAAACAAGTATGCATCCTGGTCACTCACTGCTAACGATGCATTTAACTCTGCCATACTCACCCCCGCGCTTACCAATGAAATCTACGCATCTTATAGATTTGTTATCCATAAATACTCGTAGTTGATAGTTACTAAGATAAACCATTACAAGGTAAAACACGGTGACAAACAGTCAATATAACTTTCACCGATAAAAAACGACCGTACGCGTTATTTTTTGTTTTTACCGATTTTTGTTAATAATAGTGAATAAAAATTGCAACTAAAAGAAATGGCAGCTTATCCAAATAAACTGCCATTTGATACAAAAACTTTTTATATAACCGTGAAGCGACTTAAGAAAGCTGGCTCCTACAAGTCCTCTTCCTAAAGTGATTCTTCAGGTTACTTGCAACTACATCTTGCGTGGTACAGCCGTCTCAGCTGAAGGAGCATGTGCAGCAATTACGTCAAGAGCCACTGCCTCTTGGTCCTTCTCGCCAGAAGCAACTGCCCTACCGTATGCATCGGTATCAAGAATTGCCTGGCGGAAGCGATCAGTTGTAAATCCATAAGGAGCACGACCCCACTCGTTGGTCTTCTGAGCTCGCTCAACAATGATGTCCAGGTCAGCGTCAACTGATTCTGGCGTAATGTCCAGATCGGCCAAGGTGGTTGGGAGACCAAGCTTTCTATTAAGCGCCACCTGCTCCTCAAGTGCCTTAAGGTTGCCGTCAAAGGCATACAAAACGCAAGTACCAAAGGAAACAACCTCACCATGAAGGTGTTTCTCGCCACGCTCGCCCAGAGCAGTAAAGGCATTGTAGAAGGCATGAGCGGTTGAGGAATTGAAGTAATACGCACCGCGCTCAGCACCAATGTTGGTGGTCATGTTAGACACAACACCAGCAGTAATGATGATGTTAAGAACAACGTTTTCAAATGCCTCAGAGACAACGCCGGCGCGCTTATCTGCCAGTGCCTGCTCTGCATTATCAAACAGAGGCTCAATGCAGGCACCTGCGGCAAGGGCTCGTCCCATAAGAGGGCTGTGGAGCAGCTCAACTTCTCTGGAAGAAAGTTCAACCTCAGGACCCTTAGAGAAGGCATCGCCAATTCCTGCCCAGAAGTACTCATCAGGGCTCTCTGCAATAATCTGCGTATCAATAAAGGTATGAACGGGCAGCTCAGCAGGAATGAAGTACGTATCTGCAGAACCATCCTCTTTATAGAAAACAGCAATTCTTGTTACAGGAGCGCAGTTAGAAGCAAGTGTTGGGAAGGTAAAGTATGGCTTGTCCAGGATGGTTGCAATCTCTTTGCCCTCGTCAATTGCACGACCGCCGCCAACAAGAAAGAGCATATCAGCAGCAATAACCTCAGGCATCGATGCAATCCTCTTGGCGTTTGCATGCGTAGAGTTAGTGCCGTAAGAAATCCAAGAAGAGATAGAAACCTCAGAGCCGGCAAGTGCAGCCTCAAGCTTTGGACGTGCCTTCTCCATTGCGGTTGGTCCACCAATAACTACTGCATTTTTGCCAAAGCGCTTAACAATGTGCAGCACGGACTTATAAGCATCAACACCAATGGTGTATGAAGGCAGATACTCCGTAAATGTTCCGCGAGATTCCATCTTTTCCATAGCGTCCTCCAAAACCTATCTCAGAAAAGCGAGAATATAACTTTAACTGAACTAGTTATGTTTTTGCAGAATAAATCCTTGAAGTAGTGTTTCTTCAGCTTCTGTATAAGCTGACGAGAAAAACTCTGTATCAAGCATTTGATACTGCGGGGAGCTCACACTGTTCTGGCGATTCTCCTCTGCAATACGTTGTATAACCTGAAGTGTTTGCTCAACATCTGAATGCGTAAACCCATACTGTGGATGAGCCGCGGCAACTGCAAAGAGCTCATCAGATGCTTCTGGCAGACGATTCATATCAAGCGAGCGCCCGTAAACATCAAAATCTGCTTGCTTACGAATACGCGCATCTTCCCCTGTTGGAATATGATGAGCACGCAAAAATGCCCGTGTATGAGTGTTATATACATGGTCGCAAACAAGGTGGCACCAAATGCCCACGATAAGCTCTCTGAGCTGGCGCTGATCTACTAAGCTGCGCTGCTCAGCTGAGCAATAACTCACATTTGGCTGGATGAAGTCAGTCTGTAGTAGATACTCTGCTGGGTTAAGGCCACCCATAAAATTACGCTGATAGCGCCTGTAACTTGGAATAGGCAAACTTCCTGGGTATGACTGATGGCTTCGACCGTATCTCACCTTGTGAGAATAGTCTGGAACCATAAAGCCAATGTGCACATCAGGAGCAACATTTCCAAGCAGAAATGCATCAGGGTAGTGAATATCTACACCCAAGCAACCGGCTCCTTTCTCAAGGAGCCGGTCAGCATGAGCAATATGTACGTTCCAACTTGGCACTACAATTACCTGCTTATCCGCGAATTTCTCCGCCGGTAGAACGAAGAACCTTCTCCACAAGCTTTGTGTGGGTCTTCTCGACCTCTTCTGAAGTAAGCGTTCTATCGTCTGCGCGATACGTGAGCGAGAAGGCCATGGACTTCTTGCCCTCACCAACACGCAGCGAATCACGATACACGTCAAAGAGTCTGATGTCGCAGAGAAGCTTGCCACCAGCAGACTTCAAACGCTGAACCAGCTGCTCAGCAGTGACGCTCTCGTCAACAACAATTGCCAGGTCAATAGAGATACCTGGGTAGGTTGGAGGCTCAACAATAGGAAGATCTTTCTGAGAAAGACGCAAAAGCGACGCAACAGAAATCTCAAAGGCAATGACAGGAACCTCAATGTCAAAGTTCTGCAGCGACAGAGGATGAATGTTTCCAACCCAACCGATTGTCTCGCTACCTGCAAGAATCTCAGCAGCACGACCAGGCTGCAGCCAACCGTACTGCTCTGGCTCAGCTACACGGAAACGAACCTTAGGAATGCGAAGTGCCTCAAGCAGGCCCTCAACAATGCCCTTGGCATCAAAGAAATCATAGGCTGGATACTTAGCGTTCCAGGTGTCATCTGCTGGGCGACCAACTAATACGCCACAGACGTAACTGGGCTCATCTGGCTGGCTCTTATCCTTGTGTCCAAAGAGTACGCGGCCCAGCTCATACATAGCAATGTTAGAAACACCGTGAGCAAGGTTGTATGCAATAGAGCGCAGAAGACCAGGAACAATGGAGCGACGCATCTCAGACTGATCTGCAACAAGTGGGCTCATAACCTTTACAGGCACGCCTCTTCCCTCTTCGCTCATGCCAAGCTTAGAGAGGTCGTCTGGACTTGCAAACAGATACGACTTTGTCTCGTTCAAGCCAAGAGCGCGCAGCGTGCGACCGATCTTTCTAATCTGACGTTGCTCTGAGGTCAGGCCACCAGCATGGTTTCTAGCAGCAGGAAGCGTTGCCTCAATATCGCCTTCGCCCCACAGACGAACAATCTCCTCAATCAGGTCAACCTCGCGTGTAAGGTCTGGACGATTTGTAGGAGCAACAACGCTCAACTCACCGTTGTCCGCAGGAGTAACCTTGCAGCCAAGACGCGTAAGGCGAGAAACCATAAACTCTTCTGGGATCTGAGCACCTGCAAGTGCGCAGACGCGTTCTGGGCGAAGCGTAATAGTTACTGCCTCTTTTACCTTTGGATACACATCAACAATGCCAGGGCACACCTCAGCACCACAGCACTCCTCAAAGAGAGCTGCTGCAATATCTGCAACAGATGCGCAGCCGTTTGGATCAACAAGGCGCTCGTAGCGAATAGAAGCCTCACTCATAAGGTCAAGGTTTCTACTGGTACGGCTAATGTGTCCGTTATCAAAGACCGCAGACTCCAAAAGGACATCAACGGTATTCTCGGTAATTTCAGAATCCAGGCCACCCATAACACCAGCAAGTGCAATAGGAGTCTTGCCGTTATCAGTAATGACGGTCATATCAGACGTGAGCTCACGGTCTTCTCCGTCGAGCGTCACAATGTGTTCACCGTCTTCTGCAGCGCGAACCACAATGTGATACTTGCCATCTTCCTTGGTAAGTTTTCCAAGGTCAAAGGCATGCAAAGGCTGACCAGTTAGGTACATAACGTAGTTGGTAACATCAACAACGTTGTTGATTGAGCGGCCACCACAAGCCGTAACGCGACGAGCAAGCCACTCAGGGCTTGGGCCAATCTTGACGTTACGAACCACGCGAGCGGTGTACCTTGAGCAGAGCTCAGGATCAGCAATAGTAACATCTACCTGCTCAGATGCATCTGCGCCAGACTCAGATGAAACGCTTGGAAGCTCAATGTGAGTATCAGTGTCATAGATTGCAGAAACCTCAACAGCCATACCTGTCATAGAAAGGCAGTCGGGGCGGTTAGGAGTAATCTCGCAATCAAGAACTACATCAGACATGCCCAGGTAATCGGTAAGAGGCATGCCAATTGGAGCATCCTTTGGAAGAATCATAATGCCGCTCTGGTCATCGCCAAGACCAAGCTCGCGAGAAGAGCAGTTCATGCCGCAAGACTCAACGCCACGCAGCTTTGACTTTTTAATCTTAAAATCACCAGGAAGCACGGCACCAATCATTGCAGTAACAATGTGATCTCCCTGATTAAAGTTCTGAGCACCGCAAACAATCTGTAGAGGAACAGGATTTCCGTCCTTATCCACATTGTTTTTGCCCACGTCAATCAGGGTAACGTACATGTGATCAGAATCAGGATGAGGCTCTTTGCTTACAACCTGAGCAGTAACAACATGGTCAAGATTTGCGCCGACGCGCTCTATAGCCTCAACCTCAGTACCGGTGCGCACAAACTCGCGCTCAAGGTCTTTTGGGTCCTGAGGAAGATCAACGAGCGTCTTCAGCCACTCATAAGATACACGCATGTGATTGCCTTTCTAATAAGACGCCGATGATTAGAACTGACGCAGAACTCTCTGGTCACCAGAGATGAGCATACGCAGGTCAGGAAGGTCGTAGCGAAGTGCAGCAACACGCTCAACACCAATGCCAAAGGCAAAGCCTGTGTACTTCTCGGAATCAATACCGCAGTACTTGAAGACATTAGGGTCAACCATGCCGCAACCAAGAATCTCAAGCCAGCCCGTGTTCTTGCAGAAGCGGCAGCCCTCACCGTGGCACACACCACAAGAAACGTCTACCTCGCAGCTTGGCTCGGTGAATGGGAAGAAGTGAGGACGATAGCGGGTAGCGCGGTCCTTACCAAAAATCTCACGAGTAAAGTGATCAAGGGTACCTTTGAGGTCGCCAAAGGTGATTCCCTCATCAACAACAAGGCCTTCCATCTGCGTAAACTGAGGCAGGTGGTTAGCATCTGCTGTATCAGGACGGAATACCGTACCAGGGCAAATCATGTAGATAGGAGGCTCTTTTGTCTCCATGGTGTGTACCTGAACTCCAGAAGTCTGTGTACGAAGAAGCACGTCTGACTCGCCCAGTACGTGCAATTCCTTTCCTTCTGGTGCATTATCCACTACGTAGAACGTATCCTTACCAGAACGGCTTGGATGGTCCTCAGGAGCATTCAGAGCTGTGAAGTTGTAGTAGGTAGTCTCAACATAAGGGCCCGTCTCAATGGTGTAGCCCATGCTGATAAAGATGTCTTCCATCTCCTCACGTACCTGCTCAATGAGGTGCTGAGTACCAGGGCTCAGACGACGACCTGGAAGGGTAATATCAGTTGCCTCAGCATTAAGCTGGGCTTCAAGGGCTTCTCGCTTTAAAGCAAGCTGACGCTCGCGAATAGCGGTCTCAACGTTAGCACGAACGGTGTTGGCAAGCTGACCCATTTGAGGGCGCTGATCTGCGGGAACCTGACCCATCATACGCATAATTGCTGTAAGAGAGCCCTTCTTTCCCATTGCTGCAACGCGCACCTTCTCAAGTGCTTCAAGGTTTGTTGCCTTAGCAATTCCTTCAAGTACTTGCTCGCGAATTGCCGAGAGTTCCTCAGACATTCCCATGTAATTACCCTTTCAATAGAAAACCGTCCCTGAGCATATGCCCAAGGACGGAAAATTTCCGCGGTACCACCTCGGTTGATTGCGCAGTTTTCTCTCTGTGCAATCCACTTAAAAGCCTAGTCTCGTTAGGCGGACGACTTCCCTACTGAGCAGTGACTGCCGTTCAAGTTGTAGCTCGGGAGTGAACTCTACCAGCGCTGTGCAGGTGTTTCTCAACCACGAACACCCTCTCTGTTCACAACGTGCTCCGGCAGACCTCTCCGTCAACGCACTTTGTTCAGAGTATCACACTGTGCGAGTTTTGAGCAGCAGCACAACCCTTTTTACCAGAAAGATAAACAAAAGCGTAACAACCGCGAGAAGAACGATGGTTCCTCCAGGTTTAAGGCCAAGCTCATAGGAAACAACCAGTCCACCAAGTGAGGTTAGCATGCCCACGGTACTTGCATACAGACAACATTGCTTCCAACTGCGGGAAATCTGCAAAGCACAGGCAACAGGCACCACCATCATGGATGAAACAATAAGTGAGCCAACCGTTCTTGCTGCTACAGCAACCACCAAAGCTACCGCGATAACAAAGCCAAAGTTAATAAGACTTACGGGTACACCAACACAACGGGCATGACGCTCATCAAAAGACATCAAGAAAAGTTCTTTTCTAAGGAAGAAGCAGAATGCAACTGCAAGCACACTGATGACCACAATCATCTGAACTTCTTGCTCACTTACCGTGAGAATAGAGCCAAACATAAAGCTATTGAAGCTTGATGAGTTAGGAACAAAACCTGACAACACACCTGCTAGACCAATACCTGCTGCCATCACAATGGCAACGGCAAGCTCTGACTGATCTTTAAAGTGGCGACGCACTCCCTCAACGCAAAGCGCACCACCCAAACAAGCGGCTATTGCTCCAGCAACAGGATTAATACCTGCAATCATGCCGCCTGCAACACCTGCAAGAGAGGTATGAGAAAGCGCATCGCCAATCATAGAAAGGCGCTTCAATACAACCGTAACGCCTACCAGCGGGATAATTGCTCCCAGAAGAATTCCCACAAGAATTCCTCGCTGCATAAATACGTATTCAAACATTTACGCCCTCCTCTCATGCGAGTCTTGGGCATCTTGAACAACGTCGGACGCAGGACCAAGGGACTCCGTTAAAGCAAAATCATCTAATTTTCCGCGATTGTGGTCGTGGACATGATGAGAGTCAAGGTCACAGTGAGCGCCATGAACTGCACAGTGATCATGACCGTGACCCCTACCTGCAATTTCTGTAGCTTTGTGGTCAGCAACTTCAACAACTCGACAAGCCAGCGCATCAAGAGCTGCAAGATCATGCGTAACAATAAGTACCGCAAGATCTCTAGCTGCATGGGCTTCTCGCACTAGGCTATAGAAATGATTGCGACTCTCTTTATCAAGACCAGTTGTAGGCTCGTCCAGGATAAGTAGTGATGGGTTTCCTACCAGCGCGCAGGCAAGGCGAACTCTCTGGAGCTGTCCTCCAGAGAGTTCCCTAATAATACGCGTGGAAAAATCAGTCATACCTACAAGGTCAAGTGCCTCAAGCGTGCGCTCGCGACGCTCTTTTGCGCTCATCTTTACCTTTTTGGCACGAGCATACTGACTTGCATCTACTAGCTCGACGACGCTTGCAGGAAAGCGATTAACCGATTCTGAAGGGAGCTGTGGGACATAGCCTACTCGCTCCCAGTCTTTAAACCGAGTCGAGGGCGTTCCAAAAAGAAGTGACTTACCACTTGTAGGTTCAAGCTCACCCACCACAATTCGAGAGAGCGTAGATTTACCAGCTCCGTTATCACCAATAAGCGCGCAAATCTCACCTTGATGAACGTCTAAATTTACATCGCTTAAGACGCGCGTCTTCTTGTAAGAAAAACTCACGTCTTGAAGCGAAACGGCTATCTGACTTTCCTGCAACACGTCCTCCAAACATCCAGCCTAAGCTGGCAACACACTATGCGAGAGCGCCCTCAAGAGCCTTGAGGTTCTCGCGCATAACAGAGAGGTAATCCTCGCCTGCCTTGAGCTCGTCATCAGTAAGTCCCTCAAGTGGGTTAAGCTCTTCAACACGAGCGCCTGTTGCCTCAGCAATTGCTTGAGCAACCTTAGGACTTACCAGTTCCTCTGTAAAAATAACCTTTACATTATGCTCTTTTACGAACTCAGTAATCTCTTTCATTTCCTGAGCATTTGGCTCTGCATCTACCTCAACACCCTCAATAGGCATCTGAGTGAGACCATAAGCCTCGCACAAATAACCAAATGCCTGGTGAGAAACAACAATGGTCTTGTTAGGTAGTGAATCCAGACCCTTATGGAACTCATTATCAAGCGTATCAAAGTCTGCATTTGCTTTATCAAGATTGGCAGCATACTCTGACTTGTGCTCAGAGTCCTTCTCGGAAAGGGCATCACAAATATTCTTCATCTGAATCTTGGCATTCAGAGGGCTCAGCCAAACGTGGGGGTCAGTTCCGCCATGGTCATGGTCATGATCATGGTCGTCTTTCTTCTCCTCATGATCGTGATCATCGTCTTCTTCAAGCTCAAGAAGTTTGACGTCTTTGCTGGTCTCAACTGCTGTAAGTTTTGTGCCAGAACCAAGTCCATCAAGTACGTCCTTGACCCAGTGCTCCATACCAGCACCGTTGTAAATCAAGAAGTCTGCTTCCTGGATAGTCTTCATATCCTTGCTGGAAGGCTCCCAATCATGTGGCTCAGTACCTGCTGGAACGAGGCATGTTACCTCAGCATGATCGCCAGCAATGCGCTTTGCAAAATCGTACATAGGATAAAAACTTGCAACAATGTTGAGCTTCTTCTGGTCTTTATTATCAGAAGCTCCTTCTTGCTTTTGAGCCTCAGGCTTGCAGCCAGCAAGAATAGCACTCACGCCAAAAGCGGAAGCTACAAGTGCGCTACGACGAGAAACGGTTGGATTCAAATTCATGTTACATCTCCCAAAACTATAAAAACCAATACGGTATAGTGCCAAATTCTTCAAACAAAATCGTGCGTTTTTCCTCGCTACCAAGCATAAAAACATGGCGAGAAACCCATGTTTCTCCTCACTTCTTTGCCTTTCTACTCACTTCTCATCATCTGAACATGCATTCATGCTTCCCCTTTAGCACGAAAGCGGGCTGTCTTCCGACAGTCCGCTTTCTAAAAGTTAGCCTTAGTATACATATTCCAATTCAAGTCAACGATAAATTTCTTATCTTTTCCGCAAACGGAATTGGAATAAACAGGTTAACTGTTTTATCTCTTGCTAACCTACTGATCTTTCTCCGCATACGGAGTAATAATCAGATCTCCACTATTATACTCACCCAAATAAACCTCTGAAGCAGACTTATAACCTTGATGCTCAAGTTCTCTTTCAAGCCAATTCTCTTCCAGGTCCAGCGTCTCAAGAATGTTCGTCTGAACTTGTCCGTCAGTAATAAGCGGGAATCTAACGTTCTCTTCTCCTTTTTTAACAATAATCAACTGTCCATTTTGCTCAAGAATGGCACGCTTAACGTCTGAGATATAATTCACTCCTGCCTGGCGAAGCTTCAGCGACACATCGTAGGCAGTGAGACCCATAGACCTACAGTTGTCTACAAGCAGCTTGCCCTTATCAATAACAATAACAGGACGTCCATCAATCAACTGCTTGACCAGCATATTGTTTGTTCTCAACCATTTGAGAACCATGACAATAATGAGCCAAATAAGCAGGACAAGGGTGAACTGCAAAATGGTAATTGAACTGTTGTAGATCATGCCGCCAACAATGCCGCCAAGTACAAAGTTCTGAACCTGGTCAATTGCTGCAGTTGGTGCTAGGTTTCCTTTTCCGCTGACGTTAATTGCCAGAACAAGCGAGAAAAGACCGATGCACAATTTAATGGCAACTTCTAAATAAAAGTTCATCGATCTACTCCTCTACATGCTTAATGTCATTACCAATGAGATTGATCTGTTCAATGACATAGTCATTCTCGGTATTTTTCAAAACGTGATAATACTTACCGTCAACCTCAAGATACGAGGGATTTCCCTGGCTATCAAAGGCAACGTACACGTGGTCAAAATCAACCTCAAGACGTCGAGCGAAGCTTTCTTGTGAGGCAATAATTGACTCATAGTGCTTACTTGTCTGATTGACCTCTAGCACACGATCAAGCTGTAGAAGTCCAAGAAAGATTAATGAGAACAGCGCAATAAGCGCCAGCTCACGATACTTAGAATTCTTTCTATCACGCATGTAATGCACAAGCGAGAAGATCATTAGAAGTGCAACAAGGCCAAATAGAACAAGCTGAGTCCAGTCAAATACTGTTGCATGGTGAATTAAATAGTTATGGGAATAGAACTCCATAGGCTTCCTTTAGTTTGCATTACTCAAGATTTGCTGCTTAAGCCTTGTAAACGCTCTTTCCTCCAAGGAACGTCTCTTCAAGCTGAAGATCTTTTGTAACAACAATAAAGTCAGCATCATATCCAGGACGGATGAAGCCACAAACATCATCAATTCCACAAGAGCGAGCTGGGTTTTCTGAAGCCATACGAACCGCTTCTTCAGCAGAAACAATACCCCAGTCAAAGACGTTCTTCACGCCTTCAAACAGACGAAGGATTGAACCAGCAAGGCTATGAGACTCATCCATCAGACGAGCAGTTCCGCCTTCAACAACAACAGGGAAATCGCCAAGTTTGTACTGTCCATTAGGCATACCACCTGCACGCATGCAGTCTGTAATAAGAACGGTATGGTCATATCCCTTTGCATTTACCAGAGCGCGAACAGCAATAGGATTAAGGTGATGGCCGTCGCAAATAGCCTCTGCATAGGTACCGTGGGTGGTCATTGCAGCACCAACCATACCTGGCTCACGGTGGTGAAGACCGCTCATGCCGTTATAGGTATGAACAAAAATGTCTGCACCAGCGTTTACGCAGGCAAGAGCCTCCTCATACGTTGCATCGGAGTGACCAAGTGCAACATGAACACCGCGGTCTGCCATCTCTGCACAGAACTCTGGAGCGCCATCGCGCTCTGGAGCAATAGCAATCTTGGCAATCCAACCGTCAGCACGCTCCTGCCACTCATCAAAGACCTCTACATCTGGATCCAAGAAATACGCAGGATTCTGGGCGCCCTTGTGCTTCTCGGTAAAGAATGGTCCCTCCAGGAAGATTCCCTGAATGCGAGCAGCGTCAATGCCATTTGCCGCAATTCCCTCTGCTGCATCAGCAACGGACTCACAAGCATCACCGGTCTGCTCGGCACTTGCAGTCAGTGTTGTTGGAAGCCAAGAAGTTACGCCGTTAGAGAGCAGGCCCTGAGCAATCTCAATGACGCCATCAGGATCGCAGTCCATGATGTCATGGTCGAGAAAACCGTGGATATGCGTATCAACAAGACCTGGTGCTACCCAAGAGCCCGTACGGTCAACAATCTCACACTCTGGCTTCTCTTTAGTAAAGTGGCCAAAAACACCATCTTCAATAAGCAAGTAACCTGGACCAGAAGTTGCTCCTGGTAAAAAGAACTTATCTGCTTTAACTGCAAATGTACTCATACGTACCTCAATCATTTTCAAAAGGACGCGCCATAGGCACGTCCTTATTAGTAATTCCTACAGTGAGTGAATTGTAACACCCTTGACCACTCGATTAACTTGACCGGTTGGAGAAGGTGTATCCGGTTTGTTATTAACACGGACTGAGTTCAAAAGCGCTACCACCTGAGCAACCATTACAAATGGCAAGGCCAAATAAGGCGCTGGTAGAGGCTCTGAAAGTACCGGAAGACTAAAGGTTCTTCCCGTAAAGTTTGTTGCGCCCTCTTGCTCAATACCAATGGTCAGAGCGGCAATCTGATCTCCCTTAATCTCGTCAAGAATATCCAGATCATATTGACGCGTATAAGGGTTATTGGAAACAAAATCAAACACCAGGGTGTGCTCATCAACAAACGACTTTGGTCCGTGACGATATCCCATTGAGGAATCCCATGACGTTGCATTAATACCGGCAGCAAGCTCCAAAATCTTAAGCTGTGCCTCATGAGCAAGGCCTACAAAAGGACCGGAGCCCAGATACGTAATGCGGTTGAAATCGCTCTTGAGCCACTCAGCAATCTCTTCCTCGCGCTCAATTACCTGCCTACCCAGCTCAGCAGCATCAGAAATCCAAGCCTTCTTCTGTGAGTCATCAGCACTATCAAAAATAAGTGTTGCAAGGAGCTCCATGCAGCTATATGAACCAGTCATAGCAAACCCCTGATCATTTGCGCCAGGAATAAGAAGAAGCAGCGTATCGTCTTTACCTGCGGACTCAACGGCAAGTTTTCCCTCAGGAGCGCAGGTAATATTGATGAGCAAAAGATTTTTGACAATCTTGCGAGCAATAGTTACTGCAGCAAGACTCTCTGGACTATTACCAGAGCGCGCAAAAGAAACCAGGACCGTTGGATCTTCTGGATCAAGGCTGCCATAAGGATCAGAAACAATATCAGTAGTTGCAACGGATGCAAACTCAAAAGCGCTCTTCTCGCCATGAGCGCGAAGATACGGAGTAATGGTATCGCCTACATATGCCGAGGTACCTGCACCCGTAAAGACCACGCGCGTACGACGTCCCTCACCAAGATTGCAAGCACGCTCTACAAACTCTTTAATTGCAGAAAGGTTCTCCTGATAAATGCCAAAGGTAGACTCCCAAAGCTCAGGCTGCTGCTTAATTTCGGCAGTTGTAATATGAGCGCCGAGTGCCTTTAGCTCTTCCTGGCTCTTCTTAAACATTGATATCCCTTCTTACAGCTGTTTAACTGCGTGTATGTACAATCTTGTATCTAAATTGATCAGCGCGAGCCACACTTAAGGTGAACTCAACAATACTGTTTCTGTCGTTGTAGGTTGTACGCGTAAGGCTCAACACAGGTGAGCCCTCAGAAATTTGCAATAAAGTGGCGTCATCCGAGCGAGCAATTGAAGCCTTGAACTCCTCTTCTGCTACACCAATCTTTATGTTGTAGTCTTCTTCAAAAATTTGGTAGAGAGATTTTTGCTCAACATCATGAGCAGTAAGCGAGAAAAACTGTGAAACTGGAAGATACGTTACTTCCAGCATCATAGGCACGTCATCGGCACTTCTTAAACGCTTGATGCGGAAGAGTTTCTCGCCAAGAATAACGTGCATATGCTGGGCTAAGAACTTATTAGCCTCAATAGTGTCAAACTCCAGAATAGTTGTCTTAGGAACTCGACCTAACTGACGCTGCTGGTCAGTAAAGCTATAGCCTCCCATAAGGTCTGTTGCACGTTCAGAGACGTCTGCAACAAAGGTACCGCGGCCACGCTGGCGATAAATGAGCCCCATGTGTTCAAGCTCTTGCAGGGCAAGTCTTACCGTGGTGCGAGAAAGTCCGTAGGAATCGGAGAGTTCACGCTCAGAAGGAAGTGGATCATCTGGATCCATCTCGTTCTCAATACGATAGCGCAGCATATTTGCTAGCTGCTCGTAGAGTGGCTGTCTTCCCATAAACGTTGTCATCAAAACTCTCCTATAAAAGACGGGTGCCCACTAAGTGGACACCCGTCACACTTACTTAACCCCAAATATATGGGAGAACGCCAAAGCCAGAACCAAGAAGTGCAATTACCAGAAGCAGGCAGATGCACATAATTGGAGTCCAGTTACGCTTTGCCATGAGGTAGTACAGACAAAGGGTAAGAGCCAGTGGGATAAGCTTTGGGCAAACGCCGTCGAGGATCTTCTGGATGTCAATGGAGACAGGAGAAGTGACTTCCTCGCCAACAGTTACCAGGTTAACACCGTTGCCGACTGGAGCAATAGCAGTAGTGCCGTCCTTGCCATCAGCAGTCTTGCCGCCGATGAACTTAACGGACTCAGGATTCTTCTTATAGTCAGAATAAGAACCCTCAGCAAAGAGAGCCTTGTCATACTGACCAGAAGCAAGCTGCTCGTCAGAAAGAGTTACCTGAGAAAGAACAACACTGTGTGTCTCACCGTTAGGGATGTTTGCGCCAGCGCCAAGCTTGGTTCCGCCGTAGCAGACAACCAGGCAGCCAACAACAAAGACGCCCAGGATAGAAGCAGCACGAGTGAACTCTTTTGCGTTCTCGGTGAGCAGAGTAATTGCGTCAGTACCCATCTTGTAGGAAAGGTTCATCAACCAATAACGTACCGCAAACTGTGCGATGTTAAAGATGATGAGGAACAAGAATGGTGCAAAGACGTTGCCGGAGATTGCCATGTTAGAGGTAATACCAGCAGTAATTGGAACAAGGGTGAACCAGAACAGTGCGTCACCAATGCCGCCCAGAGGGCCCATTGCAGAAACGCGGACTGCACGAATGGTTGGGATATCCAGCTTGTTCTGCTCAAGGGAGAGAACAATACCCATAACAAAAGTAACCAAGAATGGGTGGGTATTGTAGAACTCAAGGTTGTGACTCATGGAAGCAGCAAGGTCATCCTTGTTGTCGCCGTGAATCTTCTCAAGACCTGGGAGGATACCGTAAAGCCAACCAGCTGCCTGCATTCTCTCGTAGTTGAAGGAAGCCTGCAGGAACAGGGAACGCCACACCATCTTGTTGAGTGTCTTCTGATCAAGTGGCTCAGCAGGAGTGGTGTTCTGATAGGTATCAGGAATATTAAATGCCATCTTCGAAGTCACCTCCAGCAACAACAGCAGGAGCAGCATTCTTTACCTTGGTCTGGAGCTGGTAATCCCAGAATGCGATACCAAAACCGATGAGAGCAAGAAGCAGAAGTGCTGGACCAGAGAGCTCAGGAATGCTGATAAATACGATTGCAGCTGCAAAGCCCATGAGGAAGAAGCCCCAGAGCTCGCGAGAAACCATAACCTTCAGCAGGATTGCAAAGCCGACGAAGCGCATCATGCCACCGGCGACGGACAGTGCATTCATGAGCCACTTTGGAATTGCCGTGGTGATCTGAGTGCCAAATGCAGCACCACCCAGGAAGAACAGGGTGACAATGACACCAAAGAAAAGACCAAGAGCAGCCATTGCGCCGTAGTTAATACGAGCAATTCCCTTAGGATCTGCCTTCTCGGCGTATGCATCAGCAGTTGCCATTACGGGGGACATAATGGTAAAGATGATGGTTACTGCATACTGGCCAAGCAGGGAGAATGGAATTGCTGCAGCTACAGCAGCCATTGGCTCAAGCTTAGTAGTGATTGCAAAGACTGCAGACATAATGCCGCCGATAACAGCATTAGGTGGCTGTGCACCACCAACAGGCATGTTACCGATGGTCATAAGCTGATAGGTACCACCAACAATGAGACCAGTCTGAACGTCGCCAAGAATCAAACCAACCAAAAAACCAGTTACGATTGGCTGGTAAAGAGACTCGAGGAAACTAAACTGATCGATGCCAGCGATAAACGCAACGATGAAAATTAATAACACCTGAATAGGGCTAACATCCATCTTAACTCCTCCTTTCAAACACACCATAACTACCGATGACGATGATCGGCAGACTATCCGAATACCTTTGCCAACCTGCTAGAAACGTTGCTCCATTGCAACTTTTTGTTATCTCTACCAGGAAGTTGCGCGCAAAAACTTACTCGAATAGCTTTGAGATATCCTCGACCGGGGTCGTAGGAACACGCCTAATCTCTAGAGTCACCCCCAATTCCTGAAGCTCACGGAAGGCAGCGACGTCCTTATCGTCTACCGCCACACTTGTGGCGACCTGTCGCTTTCCCTCAGCCATGTGCATATTGCCGATGTTCACCTTTTTGATAGGAACACCGCCCTTGACCAGAGTGAGGACATCCTCTGGATTCTCGGCAACTAAGAAAATGTGCTGGCTCGCAGAAGCCTTGTGAATAACATCGATAGTTTTCTGAAGCGTAAAGTACCTGGTTGCAACGCCGCTAGGAGCTGCCATGTCCATAAGACCCTGACGCATTTTATTTCCTGCAACCTCGTCATTAGCAACAAGGATGAGGTTTGTACCAAGGGTGCCGTTCCACTGAGTAGCAACCTGGCCATGAATCAAACGATTATCGATTCGAGCAAGCTTGATATCTGGTTCTCCCATAACAAGTTCTCCTCTCTTTGCACGCATTTTTTACGTGCTATCTGCGATTTTCATCGCACTACTCGCAACTTGCGCTGCGTGTTTTACTGCAAATTTATTTATTGTTGGAAACGCTGATTAACGCCCAACGATCCAACGTAATAACCACATTTGGAGCAAACTCAACATCTACTGTTTCTTTTTTGACGTTTTTAACTACGCCATACATTCCGCTGTTAGTCTTAACTTTCTGACCTGCATGAAGATTCTTCAGAAACTCTGAAGTTGTTCCTGCCTTTTTAGAAGAAGCTCTCCATACAAAGAAGGAATACACAAGACCTAAAATTACCAAGAACGCGAGAAGAACAATGGATGAAGCAAGGATGTTCTCTGCTAGATTTGCCATGTGTATCTCCTTAACTCAGCAACAAACGCTACTTAAATACCATCGTCTCCGAAGATGTCATCTTCTGGCTCAACCTCAAGCTCAAGACGCTTATGGACAACTCCCTGGCTACCAGCAACAACAGCAGTATCAACCAGCTCTTCTAGAGAGGTGTCTGCCATGCGGCTACCAAGTGTTTCAAGAAGCATAGGAAGGTTAGTGCCTGTAACAACTTCTACGTTTGAATAGTTCTGGGCAATTATCATTGCCTGATTAAAAGGCGTACCGCCAAGCAGGTCGCAAAAAACCAGTACACCGTCAGTAGTGTCAAGAAGATCAGAAATTGTGGCAGCAAGAGTTTCTGGGTACGTTGCAGCACCGGCTTCAATAAAAGGAACGGGAACAAAAGCTTCTTGCTCACCAGCAATCATCTTTAAAGCATCAGCAAGACCATTTGCAAACGTTCCATGACCAGTTAGAACGCAACCTACCATGTCAAACTCCTTTCAAAGAGCTGGAAACTATCTGGAGAGCTACACGGAAAACTTTAGGGCGTTGAAGCATCTCTCAAAGTGGTAGATACCAGATAACAACCTAACATAAGTATAGTCTAGAGAGCTTCTTGTGATGTGTACGTTAACAATCGACGGTTTAACGGTACTATTTTTACCGTAAACGGTACGTTCATTGTTATTTTCGCAGGTAGATATATGGATAAATTGTGATGGGGCACTAAAAAGTTAGAACTTTTTCTGAAAAATTAGAAGTTCCTATAACGCACCTTTATACGTAATAAATGGAGTAAACAACCCTAAAATCCTGCTCAAATACGATGAAAACATAAAATTGGTATTAAGAAATTATGTACTGGTATCTTTTTTTATAACATCTAAAGAAAAGTTTCTTGATAGCGCTTTGGTTAAATAGATTCAACTCGATTCTATTTACAGAGGCACTGTTTCAAAGCGTTTCTCGCCCCTGCTATTCTCTAGGCACTCATTGTGCACTGTCTTTTTGACGAGGTGATATGCGTGATTGTTACCGTAACACTCAATGCATCCATTGATAAGGCGTACTACCTGGACTCTCCTGTTGTAGATGGAACCGTGCATAGAGTCTCGGTAGTGGATAACAGCGCAGGCGGCAAGGGTCTTAACGCCTCACGAGCCATTACCACCCTTAATTACCCCGTATGTGCTACAGGATTTGTAGGTGGAAATAACGGTAGATACCTTGTTGAACTGGCACATAAAGATGGTATTACCAGTGATTTTATTTATACCGAGCAAGAAACCCGCTCATGCATCAACATTCTGGAGCCAAGCGGACAGTCAACTGAGTTTTTAGAGCCTGGTCAGCCCGTTCTTCCTGAAGAATTCCTTGCCTTCAAGGCAAAACTTGTGCAGCTTATCAAAGAAGCTGAGGTTGTCACCTTTAACGGCAGTATTCCAAAAGGCATTTCTGCTGCTAATTACAAAGAGCTTATTGAAGAGACTATGGCTGCTGGTGTGCCTTGCATTGTAGATGCCTCGGGCGCACTACTCACCTCCTGCATTGATGCTCTTCCTACCATGATCAAACCAAATACCGATGAAATCGGTCAGCTTCTAGGAAGAGAAGTAACCACAGAAGATGAGGTCATCGCGGCAGCTCAGGAGCTGCATAAACGCGGCATTAAAATTGTAGTTGTCTCGCTTGGTGCAAAAGGTGCACTAATGGTTTCTGATGAAGGAACCTTTAGGGCAAATCCTCCAAAAATCGAGGCTATCAATCCTGTTGGTGCGGGAGACACCCTTGTTGGCTCATTTGCTGTTGCGCTTGCTCAGAAAAAGCCAACTTCAGAGTGTCTTACCTTTGCGCTGTCTTGCGCTACCGCAAGTTGTCTTTCTGCAGGTACCGGACGCTTTGATCAAGCTGTTGCAGCAGAAATTCATAAACAGGTGGCAATCAAAAAGATTGCTGATTAAGTCACCGCAAGACGGGTTTCTCGCCAAAGGTTACAAAGACAAAACGATTTCTAGAAAAGTTGCATAACAGAGTAAGAGAAACGTTACAATTTTTTCAGTCAATTAAAGAGCCCATAAGGGCGAAAGGAGCAATAGATGTTCGTTACTACTAAGCAGATGCTTCTTGACGCACAGGCTGGCCATTACGCTGTTGGCGCCTTTAACGTTGAGAACCTTGAGTTTGTAATGGCTGTTGTTAAGGCAGCAGAAGAGCGCCGCTCCCCTGTTATTCTTCAGACCACTCCTGGCACCATCAAGTACGCAAGCCTTGATTACTTTGCAGCAATGGTTCGTTGTGCTGCTGAAGAGGCAACTGTTCCTGTTGCTCTTCACCTTGATCACGGTGACGGCTTTGACCGCTGCATTCAGGCAGCTCGTGCTGGTTACACTTCCGTCATGATTGACGGCTCTCACGTTCCTTTTGAGGACAATATTGCCCTTACCGCATCCGTAACCAAGTTTGCAGGCCCTATCAACCTTCCTGTTGAGGCTGAGCTTGGCAAGGTTGGCGGCAAAGAGGACGACGGCCCAGCTGTTGAGGGCGAGAACCCCTACACTGATCCAGACCAGGCTGAAGAGTTTGTTGCACGCACCAACTGCACTTCTCTTGCAGTTGGCGTTGGCACCGCTCACGGCGTCTACCACGGCACTCCTCACATTGAGCAGGGTGTTCTGAAGGCAATCCGCCAGCGCCTTGATATTCCTCTGGTTCTTCACGGTACTTCTGGCGTGCCAGATGACCAGGTAGCAGAGGCAATCCAGAACGGCGTTTGCAAGGTCAACTACGCAACTGAACTCCGCCAGGTCTTCACTGCAGCCTTCATGAAGTACATGTCCGAGAACCCTGGTAACTTTGATCCAAAGAAGCCTTCCGTTCCTGGTATGGAAGCAATCACCCAGATTGTTGCAAGCCACATGGATAACCTGGGCTCCTCCCACAAGGCATAAACGCCAAGGCATAGTTGTCGTACGTATCCTGCTTTTGCAGATACACATAGGGCGAGAAGATCGATTGATCTTCTCGCCTTTGTGTTAAAAGCAAAGCGTTGTTGAAAACGCAAGCCTTAGCAAATCTTGCAAATCCAGTCTGCTTCTGGAGCCTCAATCTCACCAGACTGAATGCTGGTCAGCGTATTGCGAAGCTTAGACATAACTGGTCCAACAGCCTCCATACCAGCGCCAAAGACAATCTCTTTCTGGCCGTCAACAACTTTGCCAACAGGAGAAATAACAGCAGCAGTACCGCACATACCGCACTCAACAAACTGGTCAAGCTCGTCAAAGCGGACAGGACGCTCAATAACCTTCATACCAAGCAGGTCTTTAGCAACCGTTGCCAGAGAGCGACGAGTAATAGAAGGCAAAATGGAATCTGTGTAAGACTGTGGAATAACCAAGGCTCCCTCTTTATCAACAAAGAGGAAGTTTGCGCCACTGGACTCCTCAACATAGGTACGAGAGCCAGAGTCAAGATACATACTGTCTGCAAAGCCCTGCTCATGTGCCCAGGTGGTTGGGTACAGCGACATAGCGTAGTTCAGGCCTGCCTTGATGTTGCCGGTTCCGTGAGGAGCAGCGCGGTCATAAGGAGAAACGGTCAGTGCAACAGGAGCAACACCGTTAGAGTAATACGCTCCAACTGGAGTGACCATGATGCGGAATTCATAGGTAGGAGATGGCTTAACGCCAACGGTATTGCCGGTGCCAATCATAAAAGGACGAACATACAGCGTAGCACCTGTGCCAAATGGTGGAACCCAAGCTGCGTTTGCAGAAACAACCTCTTTAACAGCAGCAACAAATCTATCCTCAGGAAATGGTGGCATGACAAGGCGGGATGCAGAGTCAACCATACGCTGAGCATTGAGGTTAGGACGGAAGCAGACAATATCGCCAGAAACTGTGGTATAAGCTTTTAAACCCTCAAAAACTTCCTGGCAATAATGGAAGATGTTTGCGCACTCAGACAGTGTAATGCTGTGATCGGTGGTAAGTCCGCCCTCATCCCAAGCACCGTCTTTGTAGTGGGCAACATAACTGTAGTCACACTGCGTATATGCGAAGCCAAGCGCTGTCCAATCGATGTCTTTCTTCTCCACTGAGTTTGCCATGGCTTTCCTTTCTCCGTGGGTTTTAAAGAATGAACTTCATCATAAACATGCGGATATGAATACCTAGTCCTATTAAATAGTTTGTAACCGAATAGATATTTTGCGGTATAACGTAGGTATGTCGAGAGGAACACATATGGATATCAAACTTAAACGAACCTACGATACGCCAGAAGCCGACGATGGATATCGTGTGTTGGTAGATAGACTGTGGCCTCGTGGTATCAAAAAAGAGAACCTCCACACTGATGAGTGGGCAAAAACTATTGCTCCCTCAACGGAATGCAGGAAAGCATTCAATCATGACCCTGAGCGTTTTGATAGCTTTGTGTCTACCTATACAGCTGAACTTGACAGCAATCCTGACGCAGATGCCTTTGTCGAACAGCTTAAAAAGCTTAATCAATCTACCGTGACACTGCTTTTCTCGGACAAAGACACTACGTACAATAATGCAGTAGTACTCAAAAAGTGGCTTGAGACTAAGCTTAAGTAATACGCTTACCCAGCCACGCTTACATATCTTGCGAGAAGAACTCCTGGTAAAACTTCAATTCTTCAGGAGTATCTATGCTTGATGAGAATAAAATATCAGGCTCTATGGCGCTATTGTTCTTGTCAGCAGCGGCATCTGCAGAAGCAAGCAAGTTTGCCTGTCCAAGCAAACGCTTTAGCTGATGAGCAGCACCTGCACCACCATCAAAAAATTCTACGTCTCCTAAAACGGAGCTAATTTGCTTTTTGATAAAGGGGTAATGAGTGCAGCCAAGAACCACAGCATCCACCTGACCAGCATAATCTCCCAAAAGCTCGGTTAATCGTTTATGCATCTGCTCGGAATTGGCTTGGCCAGATTCGATAAGCTCCACCAGGCCTTCTCCTGGAATAGAGATGACCTTTGCAGAAGGATGCAGGCGCGACTCAAGATTGTGGTACTTCTGCAAAGAGAGTGTTGCCTTTGTAGCCAGAACAATCACTGTTCCATGAGGATACGAAGTTACTGCAGGCTTAAGAGCTGGCTCAACGCCCACAATAGGCAGGTGAGGATAAGCTGCTCTCAGCTCATCTGCAGCCGCGGCCGTTGCGGTATTACAGGCAATAACCAGCGCCTTTGCACCCTCGTCAATAAACTTCTTAGCAATAGCACCAGAGCGCTGAGCAATCTGCTCCTTAGGCTTAGTGCCATAAGGCGCAAAGGCAGAATCGCCAAAATAATGAAACTCCTCGTGAGGCATTTGGGCAACAAGGTGCTTAAGCACACTCATGCCACCAACACCCGAGTCAAATACACCAATAAACTTATGAGGAGCCAAACGAGCTTCCATTACAAACCTTTCAAACTGAATGTAAAGTATTTTATACCTTTATCATTCAAAGGTTGATTTACGCCTCACTTGGGTAGAATGCCAAAGATATGTTTTTAACGATTGGAGATTTATGAGCAACGAAGGCAAAAAGGTAAAGGTCCACTACGTAGGCACGCTTGACGACGGAACTAAGTTTGACTCCTCCCGCGATCGCAACGAGCCACTGGCATTCACCTGCATGGCTGGTCAGATGATTCCTGGTTTTGACGAGGCTGTTAAAGATATGACCGTTGGCCAGATTGTTGACGTCCATATTCCAGCAGCTGAGGCTTATGGTGAGCGCCATGAGGAGGCAGTACAGCCTGTTCCTGTAGCTCAGCTTCCTGGCTCTGAGAACCTTGTTGCAGGTCAGCAGGTTACTCTGGGCACCCCTGAGGGATACCCTGTTATGGCAACCGTTGTCTCTAACGACGGCACCACTATCGTCTTTGACACCAACCATCCAATGGCTGGTAAAGACCTTAACTTCAACATTGAGCTTCTTGAGGTTGAAGAGTAATCCACTCCCCCTTTATAGGGCGAGAAGGGCGTAGGTGCTTCTGACATCTGCGCTCTTCTTTTTTGCGACAGCAATAGATATCAAAAAGAGCTTGGTTGCATGCAGCCAAGCTCTTTTACGTAGCAAGTTATTACGAGGTTGATACCTTAGCTTAGGACAACGCCGCCAAGCCAACCCCACCTTGGAGTACTCAAAGCACCAAGCTGAGAAATCCAAGAACTCAAGCTCTGGCTTCTTACAATACCAGAGAGGCAGTGTCTGACCATGCCGCCACCAATGTAGATGCCAACGTGGCCGTAAATCAAAGCTGCAGCAGAGCCACCAAGGGTTGGAACAGCAATAATCATACCAGGCTCAATAGCGCTCTGATCGGTAGAGTAGCACCAGGAGTAGTACATATCACAGGCGTTGCCATAGAAGGTACCAACACCAGCGTTAGAGAAGACGTTAGAAACCCAAGCAGCACAGAAGCCAGCACCAGTAGATCCGGTATAGCCTGCAGCATTAACAACTGCAGCAGCAGAACCAGAACCTGCAGAAGAGGTTCCTCCTCCACCGCCACCGCCATAGTAGCTACTGCCACCACCGCTGTCGCTTGATGAAGCAGCACGCTGAGCGGCAACGCGCTCTGCCTCCTGCTGAGCAGCAAGAAGCTCAGAATCACGCTGAGCAATAAGCGCTTTAACATTGTCATCAAGATTTGCAACAACGTTTGCTGCGTCTGCCTGACGAGCAGAAATGTCATTAAGCTGAGACTCCTGAGAAGCACGGAGATTCTCAAGCTCAGCCTTCTTATTCTCTAGCTCGGTCTTCTCGGACTGAAGAGCAGCCTTATCAGACTCAAGAGCGGCCTTCAGGTTCTTAACTTCCTCAATCATCTTCTGATCGGACTCAGAAATCTTGTCGAGGTAGTAAATGTTAGAAGTGAGCTCCTCAAAGCTTGCAGAAGAAAGAATCATCTCCAAAGCACCAGCTGGGCCAGCCTTGTAGTTGCTGGACATACGAGCGCCAAGTTCTTTTCTCTTCTCGGCAATCTGAGCTTCCTTTTCAGAAATCTCTTTCTGCTTAGCATCAATCTGATTCTGCTTATCTGCAATCTGATCAGAAATAGCGCCAATCTGAGAGTTAGTGTCATTGAGGCTTGCCTGCATGCTAGAGACCTCATTAGAAATCTCATCAAGCAGCTTCTGAGCAGCATCGTAATCGCTACGAGCAGCATCAATCTGAGCCTGGGTAACACCAAAAGCAGGACGGGTATTAATCAGGGATGCAGTAACGGCAGCGGCAGCAATGCCCATGCCGGCAAAAATCTTAAGAGCATCACGACGGTTGAAAAGAGCAGCGCTCTGCTCCTCAATGGTTGTGCCTTGCTGTTTCTTTAAACTCATAAGGGTCTCCTAGAACGTTTAGTAGTACGGTGTGACCTTTGAGAGACTATTCTACCCGAGATACACGATGATATTCAAAAAGATACGTAATTTACAAACTCTCCGAAACGAATTTCGGGGAGTTTTGACTCTAAATTGTGAGGTCAGAGATAGGATTTAGCGGTTTTCAATATGTGCAACATTTTTTATTGAAATGGTAATCCTGCCGTCAGACTCGTGAGAAAATTCTAGGTAACCTGGACGTTCTGTTAGGTTTGAAGGGAATGAAATCTCAATTCCCGTATCGGTGCGGATTTTATGATTCTTTGCAATCCTATTAGCAACACCGCGCTTAACAGGAACTTCTTCGGGGAGCTCTCTACTTGCCACCTGAGCCTCGTACTTTTCCTGAATCTCAGGGCGCTCCTCAAAGATGCGCTTACCAACCTTAATAGGATCTACTACCTCTTCTACCTCTGCTGCTTCTGCAACGGCGGCCTTAGCACGAGACACCTCAACAGCAGGCTCAAGTCCATACTCTTCAGCCAGGTCTTGAACAATAACGGTTACCTCACCAATAACCTCATGACTAGACGCCTCTGATGTGCACTCAAGGAAGAGCTCTGGGATGATGAACTTTCCCTCTCCTGCTACAGAGCGATCATGATCGTGGAAATCAATGGCGCCAGTGTCCAAGTCAATCACTGCATATGAATCAACCTTTTGCGTAGGAGAAGGCAGTGTTGCATCTTGGCGTAAAATTTCATTTGCAGAACCGTTCACATCGTGGATAAAGGCCTGTTTGCGTGGGAGAAGCACAATAGCAAAAAGACGCCTTCCCTCGCCCTCAAATGCCTCAGCCTGAGCGTCCTCATCGTCTGCAGCAGCACTAGCAAGCGCCTGGCCAGCATCGGTATCAAGGTAGTCCGCCACAAGAAGATCGCACTGCTCAACGTCATCTGCGCGACGAAGCTCTTCCCAGAACCACTGGGCAATCTGATGAGAAAACTCTACAAACTCAACGTCTCCGTGAGCATACTCCTGAAGACCTCCCGCAAAATTGCTGGTAGGAGCAAACTCTCCGTGCCTGGACTCTGGGTTTGCCGTAATTTTACGCAGTCTACGCTGCACATATGACTTTGTCTGACGGTCCTCTAAATCCAAGGTAGATTGAGAGAAGTATTTAGTTCCCGTCTCAAAATCAAAGACGTGAAGAATTGCCTTAGTAACTCTAAGCATGTAAAACCTCGTTTATTGCAGATGTTTAGCTGGCGAGAAACCCTAGTGCTTGACACACATCAGAGGATCGCCAATCTTAACCAGTGGACGACCACCAATCAGTGTTCCGGACTCACCAATCAGATCAATGCGCTCATACTGGTCTGCATTAACAACGGTAACAACTACAACGTTCTCATATCCTGCTTCTTCAATAGCAGCAGCATCAAATGAAATCAGTGGAGTACCGGCCTTGACCTCATCGTTGGCGTGAACGTAACGGGTAAAACCCTTACCGTTCATCTCGATGGTACCAACACCAATGTGAATCAAAATCTCAATACCAGTGTCTGTGGTAAGGCCAATTGAGTGATTGGTTACGTTAGTTGCAGTAACGCGAGCATTGCAAGGAGCATACACGCAGTCAAGACCAACGGGCAAAATGCCATAGCCCTGGCCAAAGAGACCGCTTGAGATTACCTCATCGTGAACCTCTTGTACGCTTACCAGGACACCAGAAACTGGTGCATAGATAGTGTCTTCCCTGGTAGCAAACGTAGCCTTCTGAGGCTGCTCTGTTCCGTTAGAAGGAACAAATACATTTTTAACCTTTGACCAAAGACCCATGATGCCTCCTTGAGTATGTGCTCTGCACAGATACCATCTGACATAACGTTTCTATT
>CAUUUQ010000007.1:0-45100 GCA_963548345.1 uncultured Atopobium sp.
AGTGGTTCCAGCGCGATCCTCATGCTGCTCGCGAAAAAGAGGACTACAAGCGCTTTTTTGACACCATCGGCAAGCACCTGGTTTTCTATTCTGAGTCAAGCGGCTTCTACAAATACTTCCAGGGCGCTATTGAGTGGCTGCTGGCAAACTCTGACATCCGCATCCACTACGTTACCTCTGACCCTAACGACCAGGTCTTTGAGCTGGCAAAACAGCAGCCTCGCTTGATTCCTTATTACTTGGGCCAGCGTCGCCTTATCACGCTTTTCATGAAGCTCGACGCTGATGTTGTGGTAACTTCCCTCGGTGACCTGGAGAGTTCTTACATGAAGCGCTCCTACGTGCGAAAAGACGCCGAGTACATGTATATGTGCCACCACATGACATCCATGACGGTCACCTCAACGCGCAACGAGTACACCTACTACGATGACGTCCTCTGCGTTGGCCCTCATCAGCAGCACGATCTTGAGCTGGTCGAGAAGTTCTACGGCACGCCATCCAAGAGAAAGCCTGCTATTGGCTACGATCTTCTCGATAGGTCAATCAAGAACTACCAGAAGCAGAATCTGGGTCAGCGCAAACCTGGCGAGAAACCCCTGTTGCTGATTGGTCCTTCGTGGCAGTACGACAACTTGATGGATAGTTGCCTTGACGGCCTGCTTGAGCAGCTCATGGGTCGTGGCTGGCGTATTGTGGTTCGCCCACACCCAGAGTATTTGAAGCGTTATCCTGCCCGTATGGAGGAGATTCTTGCTCGCTATGCTGACGCGGATCCAGAGGAACTCTCCTTTGAGACTGACTTCAGCTCTAACACTTCGGTTCTCTCGGCTGACCTGCTGTTTACTGACTGGTCAAGTGTTGCCGAGGAGTTCTCGTTTACCACGCTCAAGCCGTCGGTCTTCATTGATACCGCAATGAAGGAGAATAACCCTGACTGGAGCAAGATTCATTCGGATCCATGCGACATTACGCTGAGAAATGAGATTGGCCGCAGCTTTGATCCTAAGGACCTCTCGGGCCTGGGTGATGCGGTTGCGCAGATGCTTGAAGAGACCGACAGCTGGTCGCACAAGATTGAAGAGATTCGCAACAACATGATCTTCAACCTGGGTCACGGCGGAGAAGCCGCAGGTAAGTTCATCCTCGAGCGCGTTTTGGCTCACCAGGAGGAGGACGCTGCTGAGGTTGCAGACGACGCTACTACCAAGAAGAACGCTGCTGCGGACGCTGCAGACGACGCTGAGAAAAGCGACGCCGTCAGCTCCACTAAAGACGCCACAAAGACAACTGATGAGGACGGTGTTTCTCGTGACTAAAACAACAACTTCTACCATGAGAAACTCTTGCAGCTCCGCTATTCAAAGCCGCGCGTCCTTCCTTCATGGAGCGTTTTTTGTCGCAGTACTGACGTTTGCGTGGTGGGCTCTTCTGCCTGCAATAGCACAGGCTTACGTTGACCCATCGGTTATGACCTACACCATCCAGGCGCTGGCAGCAGTTGTAGTTGCACTCTCTGCGGTCCTTGGCGTTGCGTTTAGGCGCTCTCGTAAGGTGCTCTTCCGTCTGCTTAAGATTGATGAGAACGCCAATAAGATTGTCGAAGGCAAAGTTCACAAGGTTGACGCCAAAGGTGCAGAAGCTGCAGACGTTCAGATGAAAGAAATCCTTGCAGCAGAGGCTGTTCGTCTCAAAGAACAAAAAGAGGGCACCCTCAAACCTAAGGGTCGCATTGGTGTTGCATTTCTTGTTTCTTTCTTTACTGTCTTTACCATCTTGGTCGTAGCCCCACTTGAGCTGGTGGCAAGCAATGCGCGAGACCTTTCTTTCAACCTCAACGATGTCGCAGGTCCCGTTATTATTGCGGGCCTTATCCTTACGATTATTCTTACAGTGCTTCTATCGCTCCTGCGTAAGCGTGTGTTTAACGTTGCCGTTGCATTTGTAGGTGCCGTCGGTGTGGCATCATACGTTCAGGCAGTATTCTTGAACGGTGGTATGCCACTTGCAGATGGTCATGAGGTTATTTGGTCCAACTTCACAACCCAAATGATTGTCTCTGGCCTCATCTGGCTGGCAATCATTGCAGCTGCAGTGACCTTCTCGCTCCTAAAAGCACGTCAGCTTAGAACAGGTCTTCTGGTAACCGCAACCGCTCTTGTCGTTGTCCAGACAGTGGGCGTTGCAAGTCTCTGGGGTCCTGCAATCGCAGCGTCGATAGATGCTCATGCCGAAAACCAGCAGGTTATCGCAACGCGCGAGGGTCTCTACAGCGTTTCCTCCAAGAAGAACGTCGTGGTGTTTGTCCTGGATACTACCGATACTGCCTTTGTTCAGAGACTCTACGATGAACGTCCAGAGACATTTTCCGGTTTAACAGGATTTACGTGGTATAGAAACTCTGTTGGTTCTATGATTCCTACTCGATATGGTGTGCCATCGCTGCTTTTTGGAACACGTCCTCAGCCTGGCGAGAATTTCAACGATTTTGTTTATAACTGGGCACAGAGTGATCAGTATCTCAGGGATATCCAGAATGCTGGATTTGAGGCTGGTCTGTACACCGACCAGCTCAATTACAACCGTTATAGAGGAACAGCTCAGAAATATTCCGTTAACTACCATCCACCTGTTGGTAGGGGACTTGATAATCAGCTGGATGTTTTTGGTGCACTGCGCATTCTCTATAAGACGGCATTTTGTAGGGACATGCCTTGGCTGTTTAAGCCTCGATTCTGGTATTATACCGAGGATCTTAATATGCGCATGCGCAAGTTAGTCAACATGGACGAAGTTGATCTCTCTTCACAGCCATACACCGAGGATGATCTCAAGTATTACCAGGAGCTTCAACACTACGGACTCTCGATTGACGACAGCGCTGGTCAGAACGGTTCATTCCGTTTTATTCATCTGTTTGGCTCGCATCCACCTTACACGCTTGATCGCAACGTTGAGCGCACTGAAGATCCAAGCAAGCAAAACGTTGACGAGCAAACCATCGCGGCTTACAGAATTGTTGAAGCCTACATCGCTGAGCTCAAGCGTTTGGGAGTGTATGAGAATACGTCTTTCATCATTACCGCTGACCATGGTGATTGGTACTTGACGGGCAACGATATTCAGACACCTTCCGCTCCAGTCATTATGTATAAACCAGCTGGTCAGACCGCTGAAGAAGCGGCTCAGCCTATGCAGATTTCTGATGCACCTGTCTGGCACTACGACATCTTGGCGCAGACGCTTAAGGACATGGGTGTTGACCAGCAGACGCTTTCTAACTACACCACGCCGCTTGATGAGTCCTATGAGGGTGAGACTCGTCCTCGTTACTACATTGAGACCATTTCAAACGGCAAGCGAGATATCTTTGTCAGGGAGTTTGTCATTAACGGCGATGCCAATGACATGAAGAACTGGAGTCTCACGGGCAACGAATGGCCTGTTGAACCATGGCATGACTAAGCTGGGTGCTTTGACGCGCCTGGCGAGAAACCCGGCGTGCCCACTGCCGTATTTCTTTAACTCCGATGGATCAATGGCTACCGGTTGGCTGGAGCGGGGAGGCTCTTGGTATTACTTAAGCTCAAGCGGAATAATGCAAACAGGATGGCTCAATAGTTCCGGTCATACCTTCTACCTTAACCAAGATGGTTCAATGCGTACTGGCTGGCTCTCTTACGGAGGCAGCAGCTACTATCTACGCTATGACAATAATCAGCCTGTTTCAGGAGGTCCTACTGGCTCTATGATTTACGCGCAAAAAGCTCGCATTGGTGGTGTTACCTACGAATTTAATGCAAGGGGTGAAGCGCATAAAGCACTACCAGGAAACATTGTTCCTAAAGCATATAAGCCACTAGTTGAGGCTGCGTGATGACTATGAACAAGAAACATAAATGGCTGCCTCTAAAAATTATCTCTATAGTTCTGTTTCTTATGGCCACTGTCTTCCTCTTTTGGAATACATTTGCTACGCCCTACCCATGGGCAATTGACTCACTTCAGCAAAAAGCGGTAGAGCGGGCCACACAAGAAGCTATCAATACCGCCAGGCAAGAAGGAGACGGCGGAAAGCCTTACCTCAAAGACATCGACTATATGAAGCTCACGCTTGGCAGTTGCTATATAGGAGTAAAACCAGAAACCCGGAACAACCTTATTTGGGAGATTCGATATAGAGATAAACCTGTGGGATATGTCATGCAAGAGCTCGGAACTTTAAGGTTCTCCGCTCTTGCCGGCAATTACGAGTCCTTCAAACTCGTGGATTTGGAGGAAATTTCTCTTGACGACTACAAGGAAGTAAGAGACGGCTCTGTAGAACTTGGACCTTTTGAATGGAAACTTCCCTTCGGTTGGGTAACGGTTGATGGACACAAAGCGTACCGACAAATCAACGGCTACCTTTTTTCACATGGGCTAGCAATAGTTGATGACTACTATTATGAGTTCGATGAGAATGGATATCTCATAAAAGCGATAGGTCCGGCACTGGATTCAGAAACCGAAAATTAAGTGATTCCGCAACCCATACGCATAAAAAGCCTCCCATTTCTTATGTCCAAGAAATGGGAGGCAGTTCACATGCGGGTGGCTTTTTTGGTGACTAGTTATAGGAGCGGCTCTGTGAAGAGAGCTTGCCTGCGACCTGGGATTACTGTGGCAAAATCCAGCTAGGAAGGCCGTCAGAGAAGATACGTGCAAGTGGATACGCTTCTTCAATGGTTAGCGCTGCAACAACGTGATAAGGGCCCTCTGCTGATGCATCAAATACCAGCGCAAGGGGTTTCTCGCCATCGGTGGTGGGAAGTGCAAGGTAGACGCAGTGCTTGGACGGATTGTAGAGCTCAACAGCCATACGCCATCCGCGCTTTGCTGCTCGCAGGGCGTTTTGCACCAGAGGTGAGTTGTCATTAAATCCACGCTCGGGATCAAAGAGAAGAGGAGCGTGAGTTGAGACAGGTAGCGAGAAATCGGCGTCAGTATGCATGAGCTGCTGCTCGTTCTTTCTGTAGACATACGCTGCAGAAAGGCAAGCCTGCGCAGCCTGCAACGAAGGCGCGTCGCACAGATAGGTTGTGCTAAGCGCATTCCAGTCGGAGACAGGAGCCTCGTTCATGACCACGTCAACAGGGTTTATGGGCAGCTGCTTTTCTGCGGCGGGCAGCTTCTCCCATGAAGCGATACCAGACTTAGGCAGACCGCGAAGCACGTCAACTGCCTGATCCTGCAGCTCACTTGCAGAAACGCTAAGCTCCAAGAGCGTCCAAGGACGCAGAGCTCCGCGTTTTGACTTGCGGATGGTAGCGGTAATTACCTCGTCTGTCTGCGGTTTTTTGTAACGCGTGTTAAACGTAAACGTGCCGCCCTTGGAAATGAGCGCGCGAGAAGACACTGCAAGTTTGAAGTCTTCCTCCAGCTGCTTGAGGACGTTGGCGTCAACGGGAGCCATCTGGTACAAAATGCCGAGAAGCTCGTTGTTGACGTGGAGTTCTTCTTCAAAATCGGCTGGGTATGTTGGGGCAGGGGCAGGAGCTTCATTCTGATTGATTACCTGCGTAGAAGTTTGGGATTCAGAAGCTGTAATGCTAGAGGCAGAACTTGTTGCACTCATTGCCTGCTGCAATACTGAAGGAGCAGCTTCAAGCGTCTTCTCTTCATCGGAGCCGTCGTAGGGGTTATAGGTTACGGTAAGCGAGATGGTTGGCTCAGGCACTACAGGTTCGGGCACTGTCGGCTCAGCAGCTTTAGGCTCTGGAGCTGGTGTTTCGGTTTCGACAGGTTCTGGAGCGGCATTATCGGTTCCAGCGGGCTCTGGAGCAGCGTCATCGGTAGATTCTTGCTGGAGATCTTCTTCAGGCACCTCTGCAGTAGGCGTCGCTGCAACAGGTGCCTCAGCAGCAGGCGTCGCTGCAACAGACAATTCCTCCGAGCTCTCCGTGACAGGTAGCTCCTCTGGCTCCGTCAACTCTTCCTGTGCAGGAAGCTCCTCAACTTCAGGTTCCGCTTCAACTACTAGGTGCTTTGGCTTGAGTGCGCGAATGGACTTTGCCCCACGTCGGCGTTTCCAAGGCTTGCCGTTGTTTTGCGCCTCGACGTTTTTCTCGCCAGCTACAAGGGCAGCCTCAAAGATGTCAAAAGTCAAAAGCGTTGCGTAGACGTAACCTTTTTTGAACGCAGTGATTTTGATGAAATCGGGGCACGCCTCCATGAGAGCGCGGATGTCGTCAAAGCCAAAATCCTGCGGTGCAAGGTCGTCTTCAATGAGCACGCCCTCAACGGTAGAGAGGGGAGTCTGCTTAGAGACGCCAATGGTAGCTTTGAGTAGTTTATACAGGTAGAGAGCGTGTTCTTGTTTTATAACAGCCATGATGCTCCTGAGATAGTAGTTAGTGGACTACATACTACTCGATTTTGAACAGACAAAGATACTGATTACGCACAGAAAGTCGCAATACGTAGCGAAAAAGCGAGAACTGGACTGATAGAATAAAGCTAGATTGAAGGGAGCTTACATGATTGGTCGTTTTATTAAGAGAGCTGCAGTTAGAGCTGCAGGTTTAGCAATTACTCAGTATGCCGCAAAGGCAGCACTTCAATCCGAGGCTGGAAGAAAGCTGCTTGCTACAACGGCTTCTAAGGCTGCTAACTTAGCAGGTAATATCGCAAAAGAGCAGCTTACAGCTGGGTTTAATGCTCATATTAGGCCAGCACTGCCAAACGGCGATGCTATTCAGTCATCAGTCGCTCGTGCTCAGTCTGCGCTTCGTTCGGCTCAGACTTCAGTTTTGGCTGCTCAGGCCCAGCTTCAGTCTAATCTAGAGAATCGTTTTTCTCGCCCAAAGAACAAGCTTTCAAAGCAACTTGCAAGCACTGCAGAGTCGCTTGAAGAGATGGGGGAGACCCTGGCTGAGCATCAGGATGCTGCCGCAGATATCGCAGTTGCAGATGTTGTTGAGGAAATTACTGCTCAAGATGGACAGGATTCTGACGCTTTGTTAGCCTCTACCAAAAAACGCAAGACGCTCAGAAACGTTGCAATTGCTGGTGGCGTTGTGGCTGGCGCTGCCCTTGGTCTAGCAGCATACGGCGCCTATTCCATTGCTCCTCGCAAGCAAAATGATCGCCTGCTTCTGGAGCGTTGGCACGAGATTGCTCGTCATCGCTACGCCCATCGTGGTCTCCACAACAACGAGGCAGGCATTCCAGAGAACTCCCTGCTTGCTTTTCGCGCAGCTGTCGAGAAAGGCTTTGGCTCCGAGGTTGATGTTCACCTGACCGCAGACAACAAACTGGTTGTTGTTCACGATTCAGCACTTGATCGCCTTTGTGGCGTACAGAAGATTGTTGAGGAGTCCACGCTGGAAGAGCTCCGTGGCTTGAGGCTTCTTGCTACCGACGAGCAGATTCCAACATTTGAGGAAGTCCTTGAGGTTTATGCATGGAGTGGTTCCGGTGAACTACCTGCACCTTTGATCATTGAGGCTAAGACACGCAACAATAACGCTGAGCAGCTGACAGAAAAGATTATGCAGGCGCTTGATCTTCGTCCCGTTCGTGCATGCATCGAGAGCTTTGATCCTCGCGTCTTGCAGTGGTTGCGTCAGAACCGTCCTGAGATGCTTCGTGGCCAGCTCTCAGAGAATTTCCTGGTTGATCGTCAGACCAAGCACATGAACATTGCTACTCGCGCTGGTGCTACAGCACTCTTTGGTAATTCGGTTGGTCGTCCAGACTTCATTTCTTACAAGTTTGAAGATCGTAAGAACCCCTTTGTTAAGCTGGCTTGCAATACCATGGGCGCGCACCTTATCACCTGGACCGTTAGGAGCGAGGAGGACATGATTGCCTCCGAGCTTGAAGGTGCGCCTGTCATCTTTGAGGGATTTGTCCCAACTCCTGCATCGCTGATTAACTAGTTTTTTCAATCGGCGAGAATAGCGTTTGGCTTAAACTACGGCCAAAATGTATAGGTTTATCTGGGACTCCACGGGTTTCTCGCCCGTGGAGTTTCTTGTGAAAAGTTCTTTAAGATTGTTGTATGAATATATGTACATATATCAATTTAAGGAGTAGACTAGCAGTAATAGCCTACCCAAGGAGGAGCCATGAGCTCAAAGACAAAGGTTAAGATTGCTCGCATTGTCTGTTCTGCAGTGTTGCTGGTTGTGGCCTATGTGATTGAACACGCATTTGACCTGCAGCTCTGGCAGGCACTGTTGCTTTACCTGTTGCCTTATGCTGTTGCGGGATACGATGTTGTTCTAGAAGCATGGGAGAGCATCACTGAGGGCGAGTGCTTTAACGAAGACTTGCTCATGACCATTGCTACTGTTGGTGCCTTGCTCATTGGCTTTGTGCCTAACGGTTCTCCTATGTTTGATGAGGCCGTCTTTGTCATGCTGTTCTTCCAGGTAGGAGAAGTGTTTGAACACCTTGCTTCCGATAACAGCAAGAAATCTATTGCCAAGCTTATGGATATCCGTCCTGACAGCGCAACGGTTGAACGTGACGGACAGCTGCTTACTATCTCTCCAGAAGAAGTTGGGCTAGGAGAGATTATTGTGGTAAAGCCTGGCGATCGCGTCCCGGTGGACGCAGAGATCGTCGAGGGTTCTACCAGCCTTGATACCGTTGCACTTACTGGTGAGAGTGTGCCTCGTGATGCGACGGTAGGAGACACTATTATTTCGGGCTGCGTAAACCTTTCTGGTGTTGTGCGTGCTCGTGTTACACATCTCTTTAAAGATTCCACAGCTACTCGTATTATTAAGCTGGTAGAGAACTCAAACCAGAACAAGTCTAAGAGCGAGAGCTTTATTCGTCGTTTTTCTCGTGTATATACTCCAGTTGTTGTTTACGGCGCTATTGCGCTGGCATTTTTGCCACCCCTGTTTTCGGGAGACTTTGTAGCTAACGCTTCTACCTGGGTTGTAAGGGCGCTCACCTTCCTTATTGCGTCTTGTCCGTGTGCGCTGGTAGTTTCTGTGCCTCTGACTTTCTTTGGAGGTATTGGCGCTGCTTCAAAGGAGGGCATTCTGATCAAGGGCTCTGCGTACATTGATATGCTTTCTACCCTTGATATCGTTGCTTTTGATAAGACCGGTACGCTGACCGAGGGTGTTTTTGAGGTCCTTACTGTTCATCCTCAGGCCATTGGCGAGAAGGACCTTCTGCACCTAGCTTCTCACGTTGAGATTCACTCAACGCATCCAATTGCTGCAGCTCTGCGTGCTGCTTACCCAAGTGAAGATGATAGCTGCAATATTGCGGATATCAAAGAAATTGCTGGCCAAGGTATTTGCGCTAATGTAAACGGAAAAAGTGTTGCTGTGGGCAACTGCGCACTCATGGAGAGTGTGGGTGCCTCTTGGAAAGCATGTGAGAATCATGGAACCATCATTCACGTAGCTGTTGATGGAGACTACATGGGCCACATTGTTATTTCTGACCGTGAAAGATCTGACGCTCCAGCAGCAATCGCTTCTCTCAAGAACGTTGGCGTTTCCAAGGTTGTTATGCTCACGGGCGATAAACGCGACGTTGCAGAAGACATTGCTGCTAAGATGGGCATCACCGAGGTCCGCTCTGAGCTTCTCCCACAGGATAAGGTATCTGCGGTCGAAGGTCTTCTCGCTCAGAAGGCAGCTGGTAAGTCTCTTGCCTTTGTAGGCGATGGCATCAATGATGCTCCTGTCCTTGCTCGTGCAGACGTAGGCGTAGCTATGGGCGGTTTAGGATCTGATGCTGCTATTGAAGCTGCCGACGTAGTTCTTATGGATGACAAACTCTCTAAGCTTTCAAAGGCAGTAAAGATTGCTCGTCGCACTCTCGGTATTGCTAAGCAAAATATTGTGTTTGCCATTAGCGTTAAGGTTGCCGTTTTGATTCTTGCGGCCCTTGGTCTGGCTCCTATGTGGTTGGCTATTTTTGGAGATACGGGCGTCATGGTACTTGCTGTTCTTAATTCCACCAGAGCTCTTAAGATTCAATCAATCAAGTAGGGGAGTCTAAAGCCCACTTATCAACGTAAAAGGAGCACTCACAGAAGAAGTGCTCCTAGAACTTACTTTACAAATTACTGAGCCTTCTTACGAAGTCTACGAGCACGGTTTGCAAGATTGCGGACCGTGCTTTCCATGCCATGAGGAACGTAGGTTAGTGACTCTAAATCTTCTGGAAGGTAGTCAACAAGACTGACAGGCTCTGTGGGTGTGAAATCTGCTGGTACAGGACCCGGAGTAATCAGGTAGGCATGAACCTTAGCGCCCTGGGCGCCAAGTTTTTGTTCGTACTCACTAGGAACATCGTGAGGAAAATCGTCTTGAGCATCTCGCGTTTTCCAAATAAAGTTGTATCCTGCAACTTCAACTTGCTCAAGAGAAAAATCAAAAAGTGGCTGGCTATCCGTTTTAAGACGAACAACGCCCTCTTTAGTTAGAACATTTCTGTACTGCATAAGACGCTCAGCATCAGTGAGGCGCATCTTTGCCTGCCTGATTCGAGGAAATGGTGCAGGGAAGTTGAGGTAAATAACAGAGACCTCTTCTGGCGAGAAGTACTCATCAATCTTCATACCGGTACCAGGAACTACGATGGCGTTAGGCACTCTTGCTTCATAAATTGTTTTAGCAGCATATGAAATACAGATAGGTTCTGTATCAATGGCTACAAAAAGCACATTAGGATTTGCCTTAGCTTGAGCGGCAGTAAAAGATCCCTTGCCGCAACCAAGGTCTACACGGACCTCAGAGAAGGGAACATGCCCCTCAGCAGTAATTGGCGCACACGCAGAAGCCCACGTACCTCTCAAAGCCTCTGGATGAGGCTCAATAACACTGAAATACGCCTCTAAGCGCTCTTCCAGAACAAAGTTTTTAGGCAAACGTGCATGTAGTGCGCGCAAAGCAACTCCTTAACAAGCAGGCAAAATCAGCGTTTCTTTACAGAAGCTGATCAAGCGTTTCTCCGTACGAAGGTAGGAATTCTGTCATAAAATCGCGCACTTCTGGAAGAGAATCTGCTAAATCTTCAACAACTCCACGAGTTGAGGCTTCAGCGGTAATAAATTCTGAGTTTCCAGACTGAGCCTCCTCAATACACTTAATGAGTGCTGCAATCTTATCTGCAGCTTTAATAAGCTTTCTAAGATAAACTTCACTCTCTGAAGCCTCAGCGCTGTGAGTAAGCACCTGAGCATAGGCATCTTGCAGGTCTTCTGGCAGTGTGGAGAGAATGGTTTTCTCGGCACGTGCTTCTACCTGATGATACGCATCTCTAATCTCTGAATTAGCATACTTTACAGGCGTGGGCATGTCTCCGGTGATAATCTCTGATGCATCGTGATACATACCAATAAGGGCCGCGCGATCTGCGTCAAGATTTCTGTGATAGCGCACATTTGCAATAGTTGCTAGGCAGTGAGAAATAACGGCCACGTCAAGGGCGTGTTCAGCAAGACTTTCTGAGCGAGAATTGCGCATAAGCGACCAGCGCTCAATGTAGCGCATGCGAGAAATAAGTGCAAAAAAGCTGGACTGCGACGAAGAATTCTGAGACATTGCCCCTCCTTAATTTGTTTTCTCAACCTTACCACGGATACCGGACAAAAACTGTTTTGACACAACTATGCAATGTAGTCATAGCAAATATGAAGTAATCAAATACTTTAGATGTTTATATGAAATTATTGATATCTGAACATCCGTTCATGGGTATTTTTGCTCCGCTTACCGGCAACCATGGCTAACTTATTCCAAAGGAGTTAACCCAGGCTTACTATGCAAGTAAACCTCGTCCGTTTAAAAGAAGTGAGCGGACAACAAAGGAAGGATGGGAAACATGAGTAAGTATGCTTTTGTAGGCGGCAAGCTCGTTGACGGTACTGGCGCTGCACCAGTTGAGGACTCCCTTGTCCTTATCGATGACGACAAGATTACCTATGCTGGTCCTCGTAAAGAGGTCCCAGAGGGATATGAGGTACGCGACGCATCTGGCCATACCGTAATGCCTGGTCTTGTTGATACACACCTGCACTTCTCCGGCAACCTGACCGACAACGATAACGACTGGGTTATCGAGTCCGTTGCTCAGAAGCAGGCATGCGCAGTCAAGCAGGCTTATGACGCTCTTACCCACGGCCTCACCACTGTCGTTGAGATTGGCCGCAATGGTATTGCTATCCGCGACCTCGTTAACATGGGCATTATGCAGGGTCCTCGCATCTTTGCTACTGGCCTTGGCCTTTGCCGCGTTGCTGGTCATGGTGACTCTCACCACCTGCCACTGCAGATCTCCAAGGACGGACACCCTTGGGGCGACCAGGTAGACGGTCCATGGGAGCTTCGTAAGGCAATCCGTCGTCGTCTCCGTGAAGAGCCTGACGGCATCAAGATCTGGGCAACCGGTGGCGGCATTTGGCGCTGGGACTCCGACCGTCTGCAGCTCTTCTGCACCGAGGAGATCAAGGCAATTGCTGATGAGTGCGCACTGGTAGGCATTCCTCTGTATGCTCACTCCTACAATAACTTTGACGCTGCATATGACTGCGTCCGCTTTGGTTGCAAGCAGCTCATTCACGGCTTTGAGCTTGACGAGCGCACCATGAAGCTTATGGCTGAGCAGGGAACATACTTCACCCCAACCATCGGCTTCCTGCCAACTTGGTACGGAACTTATCCACCAGACTGGACTCCAGAGCTTGACGCATTCCCAGGCGAGACTGTTGTCGAGAAGGGCCTTGCACGCACCTACGCTAACCTGCGTAAGGCTTATGACATGGGTATCACCATTACCATCGGCTCCGACTCCTTCAGCTTTGTCACTCCTTACGGCTACGTCACCATTGATGAGATGTATGACTTTGTCGAGAAGGTTGGCATCTCCATCCTTGATACTGTTGCAGCTGCTACTTACAACGGCGCAAAGATGCTGGGCAAGGAGAACGAGTTTGGTGCTGTCAAGGAAGGCCTCTCCGCTGATATCCTCGTAGTCAAGGGCGACGTTGCTAACAACATTCGCGACCTCACGCCTGAGAACATGGACGTCATCATGAAGGAAGGCAAGATTATTGATCGCGGTAGCTTCTAAGCTTCCAGCTCGATAATTTGTAACGCGAAGGTTGGGCCCTGACTCACTTAAGCGTCAGGGCCCACTTTTACAGGAAAGAAGTTTATTCTTTGATATAAAAGTTTGACATTTGAAGGAGCTCACTATGTCTGAACCAAAGCAGGTGAAAATTGTGCTGCTTACCGGCTATTTAGGAGCAGGTAAGACCACTATTTTGAACCACATTCTCTCTAATACTGAAGGTATTCACGCAGCAGTCATTGTCAACGACATTGGCGAGATTAACGTTGATGCTGGTCTTATTAAAGACGGCGGCTACGCTAAAGAAGGCGACGTTATTCCTCTCACTAACGGTTGCCTCTGCTGCACCCTTTCTAATGACTTGGCACTTCAGTTGGGTGATTTGGCCGATACCGAGGAGTTTGACTACATCATTATTGAGGCTTCAGGTATCTGTGAGCCAATCCCTATTACCTATAACATTTCTGCATTCTGCAATCAGAGCCAGCATGCAACTAACCACTCTCACCTCAACCTTGATAACATCGTCGCAGTTGTTGACTGTGCTCGCATGTTTGAGGAGTTCCACAACGGCGCCGATCTTCTCGACCCAGATATTGAAGAGGATGACATCGAGAACCTGCTTATTCAGCAGATTGAGTTCTGCTCTACGCTGGTACTCAACAAGACCGATCTGGTTACTCCAGAGCAGCTCCACGAGCTCAAGGCGCTTGTTCGTGGCCTGCAGAAAGACGCCGTTATTGTTGAGGCGGTCAACGGTGACATTCCAATGAGCGAGCTTATCAATACGGGCCGTTTTGACTTTGACAAAGCTTACGCCTCCGCTGCCTGGATGGATGCAATGGAGCATCCTGAGGAGCACGAGGACCCAGAGGTTTTGGAGTACGAGATTACTACCTTTGTGTATCGCCGCCGTCAGCCATTTGACCTGGACAAACTTAACCAGTTTGTGGCTAGCTGGCCAAAGAATATCATCCGCGTCAAGGGTAGCATCTGGATTTCGCAAGACCCCGAGATGAGCTACGTATTTGAGCAGGCTGGCAAGCAGGTCCAGTTCTACGAGAATGGCATGTTCTACGCATCGCTGCCAGAGGATGAGCGAGAAACCCTTCTTGACGAGAAACCCGAGCTACGCGCAGAATGGGATGATGAACTGGGCGATCGTCAAACTAAGCTGTGCTTCATTGGCCGTCATATGAACCATGAGGAAATTGAAGCCGGTCTGGATGCATGCCTTACTGAATATGCTCCTGACGAGTTTGACTACTAGCGTTTTCAGCGCCAAGAGCTCCGGCGCTTGAGACGAGGGACCCAGTTTATCCGGGTCCCTTTTTTAGGTTAGAGGTGCCTAATGACCAAGATTGAGCAGCTTAAAGACTGGATTCAGTCGTCAGATAACATTGTTTTCTTTGGTGGCGCAGGCGTGTCAACGGAAAGCGGTATTCCTGATTTTAGGGGTACTAACGGTCTGTATCGCCAGGGCGGCATCAAGGTAGAAAACATGACCATTGGCCTGGGCCAAGACGGCTATGACATGGGAAAAGAAGCCTACGACCTGGGAAATGGAGTAACGGTTGACCCCGATAACGAGGAGTCTTTTGCCTACAGTAAGGCGCCAGATTTTACGCTTGAAGAGATCTTCTCGCTCGATGTATTTTTTGATTACCCCGCAGCGTATTACACGTATTTTAGAAACTCTCATCATTTGGGGGAGGCTCAGCCAAACATTGCTCACAAGTGGCTGGCAGACTTGGAAGCTGCGGGAAAGTTGCGCGCGGTGGTGACGCAAAACATCGACGGACTGCATCAAGCTGCTGGTAGCAAGCGTGTGTTTGAGCTCCATGGCAACGAGACGCGTTTTTATTGTCCCGAGTGCGGCCACACCTACACGCTTGATCAGATTGAAGAGCAGTCGTCTGTGGTGCCGCTCTGTCAATGCGGCGCAGTTATTAGGCCTGATATCGTCTTTTACGGAGAGGGCCTTGATATGGACACGGTTTACGGCGCGCTGAATGCTATCTCACAAGCGGAGGTTCTTGTAGTTGCAGGAAGTTCGCTGGTAGTGCAGCCTGCCGCTGGTCTTCTCGACTACTACGAGGGCAACAAAATGGTCATTATCAACGACCAACCTACGCCGTACGATGGTCGCGCCAATCTGGTGATCAGAGACAGAATAGGAGCCGTCATAGAACAGCTCCTGTAGAAAAACGCCTACCCGCGAAAGTGCAGGTAGGCGTTATCATTTCAATCAATGGCGAGAAATCCGACGCGCGAGAAACCCGACGAGCGAGAAAGTTGCGCAGTGGAAGCTCGCATAAGGCGCGACGCGCGAGAAACCCGTGTTAGTTGGCGTTTTCCTCGGCGAGCGTCTGAAGCGTTGCCATGAGAGATGGAACAACCTGCTTCTTACGACTGACAACACCTGGAAGAACAGCAATGTTGCCGTCAACCTTTACGTTAAAGGCGCGCTCGATGACGTTGGCAGCATTTGCGCCGTAGAAGAGCATCTCGGTGACCTGGCTCTTAACGTCGGTGAACATGTAGAAGACCATTGGAAGCTCTTCGGACTTAGCAGCTGTCTCCAAGAATGGTCCAACAAGTTCCTCGGCAGCCTTGCGACTGGACTCGGTCATGAAGGAGCCCTGGCCAACGCCAAACTTTACGCCGCCACGGCTGAATACCTTGTAGTCACCGTGGAAGACTTCCTCTGCTGTACGACCAGTGAGGTCAGCACCAGCGTCAAACATCTGCTCAGAGTAAGCGTCAATGTCTTCTCCGCAAATCTCTGCAAGCTTCTTACCAGCAACAATATCGCGCTCAGTGCAGGTAGGGGAGCGGAATGCAAGGGTGTCGGAAAGAATTGCAGAGAGCATGAGACCAGCAATATTCTTTGGAATCTCGATGCCGTACTCGTGGTAGAGGCCATAGATGATGGTGCAGGTGCAGCCAACAGGGACGTTTCTAAAGGTAATTGGGTTAGAAGTCTCAATGGAGCCGATGCGGTGGTGATCAACAATCTCCATGATCTCTGCCTGCTCAAGACCATCAACTGCCTGAGTGCGCTCGTTGTGGTCAACAAGAATGACATGCTTTTTGCGAGGGTTCAAAAGACCAGGACCGCTGATAAGACCAGCAAAAGTGCCGTTCTCGTTAATAACAGGGAAGAAGCGGTGCCTTGAGTTGGTCATTTCCTTGCGAGCATCATCAATTGCGGTGTTGACGCTGAACTTAAGGATGTCGTCAGTGAGCATCTTCTCACGTACAGGCATAGACATGATAAGCAGGCGAGCTACCTCAAAGGTATCGCGTGGAGTGCTGATAATAGCGCAATCACGCTTTTTAGCCAGGTCAATGACGTCCTGAGCAATTGGAGCATCGCAAGAGACAATAAGGCAAGAAGCACCGTGCTCAACTGCGATAGTCTGGTTCTCATGGTTACCAGCAACAACAATAATATCGCCAGCATCAACAATCTCTGAAAGAGCGGAAGCGCTGGTACCAACGCGAATATTGCCCTGCTTAACAACGCCCTGAGGATCACCAAGAACCATGGTGCCACCAAGTGTAGAAACGATATTTGCATAGCTTGTCTTAGCCCTAGAGAGCAGGTTTGGCTCGGAAAGGCTCATGTTTGCATTTGCAATATCTTTAACGGCAATCAGGCCAGTAAGCTCTTCTTCCTCATCAGTAACGCAGAGTGTATCAAGCTTGACGTCCTGCATGAGCTGCCAAGCAGCATAGAGACTCATTCCAGCATCAACTTTTGGCTGAGCTTGAATTTCTGCATCTTTGATCTGAGGGGTAACCGTAGTAATAAGCTGTGGCTCTTCGAAGCCAAAGTGATTTAAAACAAAGGCGGTCTCACGGTTGAGTGAGCCAGCGCGACGAGCTTCATAGATAGGGTTATCAATCTGATTTTTGAGATACGCATAAGAAATTGCAGCACAAATGCTGTCTGTATCTGGGTTCAAATGGCCAATGATATTTACTTTACGAATTGCCTCTGCCATCTTCGCCTCCCTGATAATGTCGATGATGTAACTTTCTAATTAGAACATACTTTAGTAAGCACATTTTGTTTCTTTTTTAATACCACCATGTAGTGTACCCCTCTCTCTTTTTACTTAGAACAGAAAATTGCAGAAAAACAGCGGGCGTACCTGTGAATCTGGTAAATGTGTATAGGACAAATGACAATTCAAAAGTTGAAGGAAATTAGTACAATGAAATAGTTAACAAATCGATTGAATTGGAATACCTAGTGAGTTCTCCTACGCGTTTTTCTGCTAAAAAAAGAAACGCTCGTCATATGGTTAAAGCAGCGCACGTCCCTGAGCCTTCATCTGAGGCAAGGGAAGTTGCACCTGTAGAAGCACCTCAGACTCCCGTAGAGAAGGCTGATACTACGGCAAGTCCAGCAGCTGCTCTTCAGACTGCATCTGAGCAGCTTTCATCTGCTTTTTCGTCGTTTGCGCAGCGTAAGCCTGCAGTTCAGAGCGCAGCACAGCCTGCTGCGCAGCCCGCGGAAAAGCCTGCAGTACAGTCCGCGGAAAAACCTGCAGAAAAACTTGCAGAAAACATGCGGCCTAAAGTTGCGCCAGAAAAAAAGAAGCGCCAGAAAACGCCTCTATCTGCACGCAAAAACATTCGTGTGGAGAAGCGTCCTCGCAATCAAGCAGATCCAGAGCCAGAACAGCGCCATTCTCGCCCCGTGAGTGCGGGCAGAAGAAAGCTCGAGCTGGTAAGCGTTGTTGCAATTTTGGTGCTTGCGGTGCTCTCGATTGTTTTGGTCAACCGACCAAGTCAAAAAACGCTGGTATTCGGCGACAATCAGGTGACGTATACCGGTACTACCATTCAGGGAAAGATGAATGGTCAAGGTAAGATGACCTTTGAAAACGGCGACACCTACGAGGGAGAATTTGTCGACGGGTATTTCCAAGGTACCGGAACGTACACCTCAAAGGACGGCTGGACATACGAAGGTCAGTTTGTAAAAGGCCTGGCAGACGGCCAAGGAAAGCTCACTACGCAAGACAATATTGTGTACGAAGGAACTTTTAAGCAAGGGATTTATCAAAGTGCGAATTAAATGGTTTTCGCTTGTACGTATAACAGGACTTGTTCTGGTCCTTATATATCACTTTTTTAAGGAAGCACTTCCAGGTGGCTTCATTGGCGTCGACGTATTCTTTACGTTCTCGGGCTATCTCATCACGGCTCTTTTGATTGACGAGTTTGCTCGCTTTAGATCTATTGACGTCATTGGGTTCCTACGCAGGCGTTTCTATAGAATTGTTCCGCCGCTTGTGTTTATGGTGCTCGTGTGCACGCCATTTCTTTTACTTGTGCGAACCGAGTTTATTGCCGGCATTAAGTATCAGATTGCCGCAGCTCTTGGCTTTGTAACTAACTATTTCGAGATTGTTCTAGGCAACAGCTACGAGAACCAATTTGCTCCTCATGTGTATCTGCACACCTGGAGTCTTGCTGTTGAGATGCACTTTTATGTGCTTTGGGGCCTGTGCGCTTGGCTGCTTGCGTGCCTCAGCAAAACAATCAGAAGCTATAAGGTAAAGATTGCCGGAGCTTCTCTGGTACTGCTGGTTGCTACCTATTTGGCAATGGCCACAGGTGCATCTACCTCTACAAATCTTTCTATCCAGTACTTCTCAACGCAAACGCACGTGTTCCCCTTCTTTATTGGTGCACTGTTGGCGTGCGTTGCAGGAATTGCTCAAACGGGCGAGCTCTTTGACCAGCTTGAGCAGAAGCTTTCAACGCAACTGACGCTCGCGGGCCTTGTAGCAAGCTGCGGCGTTCTTGTCTTCTTGAGTGTTTTTATGCACTTCGAGGACCTCTTTACGTACACCTTTGGTTTCCTTTTTGCCTCGCTTGCAGCTGCCGCAATGATTTTCTTTGCTCGCATGCTGCATCAAAAAACCGAGGGCATCCAAGAGCCCGGAATTATTTCTTTTGTGGCAGATACCAGCTACGGCGTGTACCTGTTCCACTGGCCTTTGTACATTATTTTTGCCGAGAAGACCAATCCCGTCCTAGCTGCACTCTTAACCTTGGTGCTTTCGTTTGTGTTTGCAAGCTGCTCGTTCTATGTGCTTGAGCCAGCGTTGGCAGGAAAATCCCCAGAGATCTTCTCGCACATTAAGCTTGATGGTCAGAAGGTTTTGCGAGGTACTGGCCTTGCACTCATTCCATTTGCTGCGGCTGTTGCCTTTATTGCACTAACCGCTCCACAACTCAGCGATTTCCAGAATGATTTGCTGCTTAACGCTTCGTTGCAGGAGCAGAGCACCATGACCATGACGCGCAAGCACGCGGACACCTCGCAGGCAAGCAACTACAACGTTGTTGAAGGCGTCACGTATATCGGCGATTCTGTTTCGCTTCGTGCCCGTTCTTACCTTCAGGATGCTCTGCCCGACGCTCAAATTGACGCTTCGGTTAGTAGAAACGTGGCAATGGGCGTAGATTTGCTGCAGTCTGCAATCGACAACAATACGCTCTACCAGGACGTTGTTGTAGCCTTGGGTACCAATCCTGTTGGTGGTTCCGATGCAGTCGACAAGATTGTAGACATGCTGCCGCGCGGCCATCGCTTGATCTTTGTGACCCCATACGACGGCAGAAACTCTGATCCAAATGCTGGTGCAAATGCTATTCGCGCGCACGAGCTTGAGCTTGCTCAACAGTACGACTTCATTACCATTGCGGATTGGGCTCAGGTTGCTCAGGATAATCCTGACATTTGGGCAGGTACTGACTACGTTCACTTTGGCTCTGATTCAGATTCCATTAATCGTGGTGGCACCTTGTATGCTCAGATGGTCAAAGACGCCGTAGAAAAAGCAAATCAAGGCCACGTTAAACCATAAAAGCCCAGGCTACGCCATAAAAGCTACGTCAACTACAGTTTATTGCCATTCTTCCAGCTCGTTTGTGACGTGCGGTTGAATGGCAATTTGCATTTCGAGTGTGCTAGATGGCTTGGAAATCTGGTAACTCTCGCGACAAACCGTCTGAAGACGGCAATTTAGCGCAAGTCATGATCGCAATTAATGGCTTAATTCATTTTCATGTATATATAAGGTTCGATATACGTAATGATGAATAACAATAGATAAATAGTTTAACTACCTTTATTTTTAAGCCTTCAACAACACACCTATGTCAGATAATCTGCTAAATCCGGGGCGAAAAACACACCTAAGTCAAATAATCTGCAAGTTATAGAGGTTTTGGGTGCAATGTATACGCTTTTTGAGCAGATTATCTGACATAGGTGTGTTTTCGCGTTTTGTAGACATGCCTTCGCGCCCGCGTCTCGCGCTTTCGCGCATCCATGCACCCCGCAGCGCGCTCGCGCACCCCGCGGCACACCTGCGCACCCTCTTTCCAGCTTCTCTACTGTGGAGTCCTCGCAATATTTCATTAGAATGGACTATGTGAATATTTCATCTGACAGCCCCTTAAGGAGGAGCACATGGCAGAGTTTGTCTATCAGATGTACAAAGCCCGCAAAGCAGTCGGTGAGAAGGTCATTCTTGATGACGTCACCGTCGGCGTGTACCCAGGCGCAAAAATCGGCGTCGTAGGTCCAAACGGCATGGGAAAGTCTACGCTGCTCAAGGTTATCGCCGGCATGGAGGACGTCTCTAACGGCGAGGCAAAGCTCACCCCAGGTTACACCGTTGGCCTGCTTCAGCAGGAGCCCCCGCTGGATGAAACCAAAACGGTCAAGGAGAACATCGAGCTCGCCTTCGGTGACCTGCTTGCCAAGATTGCGCGCTTCAACGAGATCGGCGTTGAGATGGGCAATCCAGACGCCGATTTTGACGCGCTGATGGCAGAGATGGGCCAGCTCCAGACCGAGATCGACGCAGCTAACGGCTGGGACTTGGACAGCCAGCTCTCTCAGGCAATGGACGCGCTGCAGTGCCCAGACCCAGATTCTCCCGTCACCCATCTCTCTGGTGGCGAGAAACGCCGTGTAGCTCTATGTCGCCTGCTTCTCGAGGCACCTGACCTGCTGCTTCTTGACGAGCCCACCAACCACCTTGACGCGGAGTCGGTGCTCTGGCTTGAGAAGTTCCTGCACGATTACCCCGGCGCTGTCATGGCCGTCACGCACGATCGCTACTTCCTCGACGACGTCGCCGAGTGGATCTGCGAGGTTGATCGCGGACAGCTCTATCCTTACGAGGGCAACTATTCAACTTACCTGGAGAACAAGGCAGCTCGCCTTGAGGCTCAAAACCAGCAGGACGCCAAGCGCGCAAAGAAAATGCGCGCTGAGCTGGAGTGGGTTCGTTCGTCTCCTAAGGCTCGCCAGGCAAAGAACCGCGCGCGTCTTGATCGCTATGAGCAGATGGAAGCAGAGGCTCGTGCATCCAAGAAGCTCGACTTCACCGAGATCCAGATTCCTGTGGGTCCGCGTCTGGGCCAGAAGGTCCTGGAGGCCGATCACATCCACAAGGCCTTTGGCGACCGCGTTCTTATCGACGACCTTTCGTTTAGCCTGCCAAGAAACGGCATCGTTGGCGTGATTGGCCCCAACGGTGTTGGTAAATCCACGCTGTTCAAGGCTATTGTTGGCCAGGAGGAGCTCACTTCCGGCACGCTTGAGATTGGCGAGACGGTTCAAATTTCTTACGTTGACCAGCTCAGACAAGGAATCGATCCAGATAAGACTATCTGGGAGGTTGTCTCCGACGGAAACGACTTTATCAAGGTGGGAGATACGGAGATTCCAAGCCGTGCCTATGTGGCTAGCTTCGGCTTTAAAGGACCTGACCAGCAAAAACGTGCTGGCGTCCTTTCTGGTGGCGAGAGGAACCGTCTAAACCTTGCCCTTACGCTTAAGCAGGGTGGAAACCTCCTGCTTCTGGACGAGCCTACCAACGACCTCGATATTGAGACGTTGGAAAGCCTTGAGGATGCACTTGAGCGCTTCCCAGGATGCTCGGTGGTAACCAGCCACGACCGTTGGTTCTTGGACCGCATTGCTACGCACATCCTTGCGTGGGAGGGCGACGACGAGAACCCAGGCAAGTGGTTCTGGTTTGAGGGTAACTTTGAGGCGTACCAGGCCAATCGTATCGAAAGACTTGGTCAGGAGGCTGCTCGTCCTCATCGCATTCACCGCAAGCTCACCCGCGACTAACGTATAGGTGGCGTAAGCGTAGTACATTCAAACAAATGATAAAAATAGTAACTATTTTTATCATTAAGATTTTGTGCAATCTGTTTAAGAGACTAACAACTGGGTATCAAAAATGAGAAGCCAAAGAGCTTCTCATTTTTTGAGAAAAAGTTACGAGGAAAGAGAAGAACATGGCACTTGACACAAACGTTGGTAACATCCTTACTCAGCAGATCAACAAAGAGTTCTATTCCGCTTATCTGTATCTGACCTTTGCAGATTTCTATGAGGAGCAGGGCCTGAAGGGCTTTGCAAACTGGTATGTCATCCAGTCTCAGGAAGAGCTTGCTCACGCACGTATTCTTCGTCGTTACCTGCTTGATAACGATTGGACTCCAACCATGGAGGCAATCGCAAAGCCTGACCTTACCTTCACCAAGGTAGTTGAGCCAATCAAGGCAGCATACGAGCACGAGCAGTTCATTACCGCAAGCATTAATGAGTGCTATGCCGTTGCTCAGAAGGCAAACGATTTCCGCACTATGCAGCTGCTTGACTGGTACGTTAAGGAGCAGGGTGAGGAAGAGGCAAACGCTGCCGATCTTCTCAAAGCAGTAGAGCTTTTTGGTGGAGATCCAAAGAACCTGTTTGATCTTGACCGCGAGAACGCTGCTCGCGTCTTTGTGGCTCCTACTATGCCAATGTAAGCTCGCCGCGCTTCTGCGTTATTGCTTACAGTGGAGTTTCAATAGCCTCTGATTTGTTCGAAGAGGCGCCTGAAAGCTCAGCAAAGATGGCACCGCCTATGATGCAGGCGGTGCCTATTATTTTGAGAAGACCAAAGGGCTCGCCAAGGATAAGTGCCGAGAAAATAACTGCAGATAGTGGCTCAAGGTAGCCAAAGACTGCCACGCGCTGAACAGGAATCTTGGTAAGTTGTGGGAAATACAAAAATGATCCAAGGCCTGTGTTAAAGAGACCGATGGTCAGAACGGCCAGCCAGTTTACCGACGCTGGATTTGCGGGCAGTTCAATGCCATGGAATACAACAGTAACCAGAGCAACAATAGCGCAGCCAATGCCCAGTTGAATGCTGGTGCCTTCAATACCAGAAACATCTTTGAGCTGCCTGTTACAAATAACCATGACGGCATAAAGAACAGCAGAGAGAGCGCCTAGAAGAAGACCAACTGGCGAGAGGTTCAGTCCAACTCCATAGCCAATAATAAGGGCAGCTCCAATAACAACTACAAGAAAGCCAAATATCTTTTTAGCAGTGAGTTTCTCGCCAAATAAAAGGGGAGAGAGCGCCATTACAATAACGGGACCGCAGTAATACTCAAGTGTTGCAATACCAACGCCTACCAGGTGATACGCCTCAAAAAGGAAGGTCCACTGAAGACCCAAGGCAATGCCTGATCCAATGAGTGCCTGGAAGTCCTTGGGGTAGTTTTGAATGGTAAAAGCTTCTTTATGCACAAGTTTAACCGCGAGCAAAAAGAGCGTGCCCAAAAGCATACGGAAGAAGACAATTTGGTAGCTAGGAAGATTGATAAAGCTTGCAACGATTCCGTTAGAACCGCAGATGATAAGCGCAATTAGGTAGAGCACGGTAGGTTTGAATGTGGCGTCTCTCATCGGCTACTCGCAAATTTCTGTATCCACGGACTGTGGAATTCTGTCGTTACAAATTACCTGGTAGAACAGTTTCTCTTGCTCGCGCTGGTCTGTAGTTTGACCAAGCATCCACATAGTTTTTGCAACCAGGGCCTCGGTGGTCATGTCGTCTCCAGAGAGAACGCCAGGCATATCCTGATAAGCCCTACCAACTTCATAAACGCCAAGGTCAAGGCCCTCTTCAGGGACTTGCGTAGTGATAACAACCGTGCGACCAGACGCAATCCAATCGGTGATAGCTTCTTCGTAAGAGCCGTCGTATGAGGGGATGCCGCCAATACCAAAGGTTTCAAGCACAATGGCGTCGTAGTCATCCTTCAGAAGGTAGAAGATAGATGGATTAAGCTCGGGGGTCAGTTTAAGCACTATGACACGCGTATTGAGCGTTTCATAGGTTGTAAGACCGCCGTCTACCTGCTCTTCATTTGGCGCACTACGAATAATCTTGTTGCCACGGATGTGGGCGAGCGGTGGATAATTCATGCTCGTAAATGCATTGAAGCTCAGTGTGCGCTGTTTATGAGCACGGGTGCCGGCAATAACCTCGTTGCCAAAAACCACCACAACTCCAGCGCTTCTATCGTCGAGCGCGTAGAGAACGGAGTGGTAGAGGTTGAGTTTGGCGTCGGTAAACGGATTTGCCATTGGCTGTTGAGAGCCTGTGAGCACAATAGGTTTCTCGCTATTTTGAATGAGGTAGGAGAGGGCAGCGGCGGTATATGCCATGGTATCGGTGCCGTGAAGGATAATAAAGCCGTCGTAGGCATCGTACGACTCAATAATGGCGTCTCTGATCTGGAGCCAGTTCTGAGGACGCATATTGGTGCTGTCGATATTCATGACTTGTTTGAAATCAAATTCGCAGAGGTCATGAACAAGAGGGACGTTGGCTAAAAGCTCTTCTCCTGAAAGTGAGGGAGCCAAGCCCGATTCAGTGGAAACAGAAGCAATAGTTCCCCCTGTTGCCATCAGTAAAAGTTTCTTCACACGTCCCCCATGAACTCCAATTGTGCAGACTTTACAGAAAATCAGTCTGTATAGCGCTTTATTGTAACGGGATAGATGCTTTTCAAGGCGAGAAAAGCAAAGTCGGTGTATTCTTTTTTCGGTAAACGAATCTTTTAGCAAGGATTGTTGATGGCAGAGAACAACCTCTTTGGTTTTGGTAAGAAAAAGCGCCCAGCTCAGGTTCCACCTACTGTCTCCCGTAATGGGGAGTCTTCTACCTCTCCGCGTGCGGCACGAGGTCGTCACGCAGCTGTTGGAAGCCGTGCACAGGCGCAGCGTAGGATGACGCAAGATCGCCCAACAAATCCCGTTAACCATGCCCGTGCAGATGCCGCCCGTGCACGTGGTCGAGCAAGAACTGCTTACGGCAATCACTATGGCACGCTCAACCCCAGAGATGAAGCTCAGGCAGCATATGCGGCTAGAAGACGTCGTTCTTCTCGCATGAGACTAGGTCGTGTGGCGCTGGCAGTATTGCTTGCAGCCATCATCTTGTGGGTAGTGTTTACGCTGGTAAGTTCATGCAGCCCAGGAGGCGCTTTTGCGCATGCTCAGGCGCTTGATCCTACCGTTACCCTGGCTGGTTCCGTGAAGGTCGGATAGCCTTACGGGCTGCATCGCGTTTAGCATTTGTGGCTGGCGTGGCAGCTCTACTTTGGACTCTTACTTGTAGAGATGCGTGAGAAGTCCAAATTCAAATCAACTGAACCGGTAATACCGTCAACTTGTCCTGTTGAAGTGTATTGCCATATCAAAAAGTTAAAGTTTACGTCTGGTTGATCAACGTATTGTGCCAGCCAAATAGGCTCGTCAAGCGAGACCAGGTCAAAGCGATTCAGATCCACTTTGTTGCCATACACAATAACGCGGTATCCCGCTTCTTGAATGGTGGTGCAAAACGCGCGTGCAATAGCGTTAGTTTCCGCGGGGGAAAGGTTATCGGCGCGACCGCTGTAATCAGGGGAGGGCTCCAGGTCAAACGCAACGGGAAGATTGAGCTTTGTAATTCCCGCTTCTTTTAGTTGCTGCAGGACAAAAGCGGCCTCTTCGCGAGCCTCCTCCACGTTAATAGCCTGTGAGAAGAAGTACACACCCACGTCAAGACCAGCGCTTTGTGCGCCCTTAAGGTTGGTTTCAAACAGTTCGTCTTCGCGAATACCGCCTTCGGTGGAGCCTCGGTAACCAATGCGAAGCATGGCAAACTGAATGTTATCGGCGGCAACGGCCTCCCAGTCAATAAACCCCTGGTGAGAAGAGACATCTACGCCCGTGCGTGTGAGTTCTTCTCCGTCCACCACATAATGTGCGCGGCCCGTTGCGTCGTAGACAAGGTTTTCCCATTCATACGGGACTTCGTTTTTGATAATCAGGTTGTTGTCAAAAGACAGGGAAAAAAGTCCCTGGCACGATTGCAATAATGCCAACACAAACACAATGGCTAGTGCAATGAGGCCCCATTTAACAACAGGATTGTTCTGGGAATTTTTCTCAAGAGTATGCATCGCCTGCTGCTTACGTTTTGAAGCGTTTGCAGAAGCAGATGCGTGTTTAGTTTTAGAACGAGTCGTAGAGTTTCTCGTTTTCTTGCTTTTATGTGAGCTGTTAAAAATCACTGGTGAAAGAATTGTCCTTGTTCAAAAATTGGCTCGCAGCATACGTTAATGCCCAGCTTGTGATAAATGGACTCGTCGTCGCTTGGAATAATTGACGAGAAGTACGCGTCGCATCCATGGAGTAGTTGGGTGGCATCAACGGCTTTTCCGGCCAATGGATTGGTGATTGAGCTGATAGAGAGTGCAATAAGCATCTCGTCAGCACAGAGGCTGGTGCGAGCCAGCTTAAAGTTGTTCTCTTTTAGTGCGCAAATAGGCCTTAAAACCTCATCCGAGACAATAAACGTCTTCTTCTCAATACCAACTACGTATTTGAGGGCGTTGAGCAAAAGCGATGCTGGCGCACCTAAAAGCTCCGAAGTCTTGCCGGTAATAATGGTGCCGTCAGGCATAACCATAGCGCCCGCAAGCTTTCCTGTCTCTTCTGCTTTATGCAAACAAGCTGCATGAGCTGGCGAGAAGTTCTGGTCAACGTTAACGTCTTGCATCAAGAGATTAATCTTTGTGAGTTCACGCTCACCCATGCCCGTACGCTCGAGTTTCTCGGCAGCCCTAAACCACCTGCGTACAATCTCTGCCTTTGAAGCTTCCTGGCAGACCTCATCGTCAATAATGCAGTTGCCAACCATATTGACGCCCATATCGGTTGGAGACTGATAGGGGCTTGTGCCCGCGATTTTCTCCATCATGGCCTTGAGTACTGGGAAAGCCTCAACGTCACGGTTGTAGTTAACGGTAACTTTGCCGTGAGCCTCAAGGTGATACGGATCGATGATGTTGTTGTCGCCCAAATCTGCCGTAGCAGCCTCGTAGGCAACGTTTACAGGGTGCTTGAGCGGAAGGTTCCAAACGGGGAAGGTCTCAAACTTTGCATAACCTGCGCGGACTCCACGGGCGTTCTCGTTGTAGAGCTGCGAGAGGCAGACAGCAAGCTTGCCAGAGCCAGGACCAGGTGCTGTTACAACTACCAGAGGATGCGTAGTCTTTACGTACTCGTTTTTACCGTAGCCCTCCGCGGAGACGATCAGGTCAATATTGGAGGGGTAGCCCTCAATGGGGTAGTGGCGGTACACGGCAATGCCCATGTTTTCTAGGCGCGCACGATAGGCCTTTGCCTTTGGCTGACCAGAGTACTGCGTAATGACAACGCTTCCAATGGCAAGGCCGCGAGCACGGAAGATGTCCATAAGCCTCAGTACGTCATCGGCATAGGTAACGCCAATATCGCTTCTGCGCTTGCCGTTTTCAATGTCGTTTGCGTTGATGGCAAAGACAACCTCTGCCTCGTGAGCAAGCTGCTGAAGCATCTGAGCTTTTGCATCTGGAGCAAATCCAGGGAGGATGCGAGAAGCGTGGTTGTCGTCGAGCAGTTTACCGCCAAACTCAAGGTAGAGCTTGCCGCCAAATTCACTGATACGCTGGTGGATTCGATCCGCCTGCATAGTGATGTACTTCTCGTTATCAAAGCCGATACGCATGCGTCCTCCTGCCAAGATTTACTGTAGAAATTGTATCATCAAGCAAAGACTTCCTATACGCTATAAGCTATACAGAAAACAAATAAACAACCAAGGAGTTGTGTATGGATAGCAAGTTTTCACAAACACCTTCTCGTGGCGAGAAGTTCAAAGAGCTGGCACTGAGTGCTTTGCGTGCATTTGGTTATGGTTGTCTTGCAGCGGCTGGAATGAGTGCTGTTATCTTTGCATTTGCGTACTTTACCAGCGGTATGGATATGTTTACGGGCATCGACTGGGTGCGCCGTGTTATGTACGTCATTTCTTCTTTGGGAATTATTGCTTGCGGCGTTGGTCTGCTCTTTAGTGGAAAAGAGTACGAGGACCGTCAGATGGGCTTTACGCGCGATATTGATGACCCCATCAGCCTTAAAGAAGGAAAGCTTGATCCTCGTATTTCAAAAATCGAGACCAATCACCTTTCTTGGCAGGCAGCAATCCTTTATGCCTCAATTGGTATGTTTGTAGTTACCACTATCTTTGACGAGGTTATGAGCCATACCTTCTTGATGTAGGTATTCTCGCTAGTACAGAGATAACTCACTAGTACAGAGGCAGCTTTCTAGTACAGAGGCAGATTGCCTAGTACAAAGGTAGAGCGCCTAGTATAAAGGCAGCTCGCCCGTTAACGGATCAATATCTTCTGCAGCCAGTGGCTCAAATGCCAGGCAGGTAAATGTTGGTTCTCCATGGAACTCGGTAAAGCCCGCGTCCCTAATAAGGGCCACGACAAAACCACGAGCTTTTCCCTCGACAGCAAGCTCAAGCAACGCTTCTTCAGAATCAACATAGACACATACTTTTGCAACGCCAGCATCAAACCAGTTAGTGATTGCAGAGGTATCTTCGTCAGCATGGTCCAAATAGACCCAATTCTGATCATCGGTAACACGAACCTGATCAAGTCGACGCTCTTTTGCAAGTGCCATCAGCGTGGCTTCAACACATGCATGGCTTGCCTGAGCGGCAATTTTACCTTTTCGCATCTTAAGATCGCGACGAATAACAATCATTTGTTTTGATTTATATGAAGAACTTGGCATGAAAAACCTTTCTAGAAACTGAGTGCTAAGTGTACCATTCACGGCTTTCCGATTTTTGTCGCAAGTAAATCTCGAAGGATCAAAAAGGCTCTCTAAAACCAAGAGCGGCGAGAAGAACGTTGAATGTTCAGCTTGTTACATCAATAAGTTAAATAACGGCACCTGTGTAGAAAGTTGATTCTTGTCCATGCTGCTAAGGTTGACTGAGGAGGTGTCTATGAGAGAGTTAGTTATTTTTGTCATGTATATCTGGGCTTCAATATCGGATATGCGAAATCGCACTATTCCAAATAGAATCCCTATTTTGCTCGCTTTTTTATGGCCTATTTGGCTTGTGGCAAATGAAAAGCGCACTGAGTTACTGATGAATGCATTATGGAGTGAGCTCTTTGTTATATGTGTACTGGTTACCGTAGGTATAGTTACAAAATTTATAGGTCATATGTCTTCTCTGGGAGGAGGAGATATTAAACTAATTCTCTCAACATGCCTTTATCTTGAAATAAAAGAGACATTTGTCTTTTTATTTTTAGCAAATATTTTAGGTGTTATGTTTTCCTTTCTGTTCTTTATTTGGCGTAAATTTTTAAAGAGAGAAGACAGAAATAAAGAAGAAATTACCAGTTCAGATAGTATATTTATGTATACATTTCCTTTTGCGCCATTTCTTGGATTTGGTGTGGCACTTGCGCTATTTTTACGCTAAAATCGGGAAGTGTTATATGAATTTAAAAATTCTTCTAATTCCCGAATATATAAAAAGTTTTTTCTGCTATCAATAGTTTACACGTTGCGTTGAGAGATTGAGTACCCCCAACACTCAATTTCATTACTGAATGGCCCCGACTGTTCAGATCTCTCGTTATGCGAGGCAACGTATGCCATGGAGGCAGGACGACTATTAACGTGGTCGCACACATGTCGCCCTGCCTCATGGCAACCTTTAAGAGCAAGAAGCTCTGCTTCTGATATACCCATTATTTCAAGTATTTAAAAGTAAATATACAGCTACTAAGCTATTTTCCTGTGGTTTTATACGTGCCAGAAACCAGCTGCATGGATCATCCAAAATCTTAAAAGCCAGATGGCGTAGAGGTTCTTTGTTATTGCATAAAATCGCCAATACATTATTTTGCATAGAGGAATTGATTTTTGCATATCTTTTGTATAGCCAATTAATTCCAGACAGTAGAGTCACTCATGATCTATTTACGTAACAGGTATGCAATTTTCTTCAAATTTCCGCTTGTAAAACAACATAACAAATTGTATCTGAAGATATTTTAGTGTAGTATGATACGGTAACAGCACGAGACTATGCATAAAACATACGCATGTTTTTCAGACATCGTTTGAGCAGATGGGGCTGTGAGATGGCTAAGGCAGGTGTTACCAAAAAGACCGACCCAGGTTTGGGTAGGACAGTAGCAAGGTTGTTACAAGAAAGTGGCAAGCGCCAGGTAGACCTGTGCGAATTCTCACATTGGTCACGTGCGTATGTCTCTTATATTTGCACCGAGCGCCGTAAGTGGCCTTCATTTGATAAAGCAAAGGTTATCGCTGACTTTTTCTCCTTAAGTCTTGATCAACTCTGGGTTGAGCATCTTAAAGATCTTGTTGATGCTGGCGTGGAGCTTACAGAGATGCAGAAGAAGAATTTAGCCGAGGGTGTTAATCTTCCAAATCCTACTGTTATGCATGACGGAAATGACAATAGAGAATACCTTCAACCTGTTGTTTCCTCGGGGAACGGTTCAGATTACACGCTCCCGGAAATTCTTGGCGTCGAATAAGTATTTTTGACTATTTTTATTGTTTTCAATGCCATACTTGCTGTATACGCGTATGATTCAGCGTTGTTCAGATTGCATGGGGCTATCTGAAGAGTAGGAGATGTGCAAGATGGCTGGACTACACTGTTCAGACTGCGCTTTTAGCTCGTTCAAATTTAACGAGGACGCCCAGATGTATCAGGCGTACTGCTCGCGCGGCTATTTGCTGGCTGATCCACATATCCATGAGCTTTTCGCCATGCACTTTGCTAAGTCTCCAGAGGATTTTGTTCCCGTCAAAGATCCGTTTAATCGCGAGTATCTAAGGAAGTCATATATCTGCGGAGAATTTATTAAGCGTAAGGATAATTTGGGTTAACGGTATGTCTTAAAACCCTGTTATGTAACATAGCAGGGTTTTATTATGCCTCTGACGTGTTTCTCGTCTAATCAATATCAAAGAATTAAGTAAATATCACAAAAGTTGTTATGTAACGATTATAGATTTCTACATAATTAGTTAACTTTCTGTTATATGTTCCTCTTAAAACAAGGTAGTATTGATTTGGGGGAATCTCCTTATTACAAGGGGATTTAAAACATTTATAAAGGAGCGGCAGCAATGTCGAGGCGACCACAAACAGAAAGTTGTGACACACGTCACAAGCTTCTTAAATCCGCAGAGCAAGAGTTTGCTTTACAGGGATACGATAAAGCTTCACTTCGACAGATTTGTGCACATGCAGGCGTTACCACGGGTGCGCTTTATTTCTTCTTTGATAACAAAGAGGACCTCTTTAAGAATGTTTTGATTCCTGTCACTGAAGGCGCAATTCAGATTCTTGGGGATTACAAAGATCATCTGCTGGTCTCTGGCGAAAGAAATCTTGAAGACACTCCTTTGGGCAATGCAGAAACGCTCGAGAAATTCTTGGACCTTCTGTACGGCAATAGGTACGTGGCGCAGATTCTTGTGAATAATCGAGAAAACCCACATGTCGTTCATTTCTTTGAAGAGTTGACCGAGGTTATCTCTGCAACCATCAGAGCTATTCTTTATCCTAACGTTGCACAGGTTAAACCCTATGATGAGTTTATTATTACCTGGCTTGCTCAAACTGAAATGACCACCATTGTCAATATTCTTAAAAATGATGAGACTCGTGAAGAGGCTGACGGTCACATAAATTCAGCAGTAATGTTTACGCAAGGTGGCATTAAAGCCTTAGTTGAAGAACATTAGATGCTCATCTGTGCATAAAAATTGACAATATCTACTTATTTCCGTTATCCTCTTATAAGGTATAAATCACCCAAAGGAGACCTTTATGAAGTTTAATAAGCTCGGCCTCGTAGCAGCATCCGCTTCTGCCGTTCTTGCACTTGCTGGCTGCAATCTTATTCCAAATCTTGCTGATCCAGGAACCACTACTGGCGGTGGTCAGCAGCAGCAACAGCAGCAGACTGCACCTGATGCAAATACCGCAACTAAGCCTTCAGATACTCGTGCTGGTGACTCTGACTCTCAGCAGCTCTATCAAACTCTGATGGATAAGCACAACACTTCAGAGCAGGTTACCAACGTTCAGAAGTACGTTGATGATATTAAGAAGACTGGCGATAAGACTGAGGTTCTTATCGACACCGATAAGATTACCGTTACCGTTACCGGCATTGGTGTTGACTTTGAGAACTCCAACGGCTATCTGGTTGAGGTTGTTAACAAGACCGATACCAACATCTTCATTCAGACCACCGACACCGCTATTGGCAAGGATGAGCTGAGCTTGTTTGTTAACGCAGCTCCTAACGCAACTACCAAGGGCTTTGCATTCTTTGACCCAGGTGTAAAGATGGATCCATCCGCAACTGTTCGTGGTACCATCCTTGCTCTTTATGGTTCTGACTACAGCATGGATTCCTTCAACGTTATGTTCTAAGTTTCACTTAGTTCGTTGACTGCAAAGGCTCAGCTTTTAGCTGAGCCTTTTTTGTTAGCGAGAAACCCTGTCAAAAGCAGTTAAATGAGTCAGTGTTAAGTTATTAGAATCCGTTAGACTATAGAGTTGTTAGCTATTAGAAAAGCATATATGCACTGCATATAAGGAGCTACGATGCTAGATTTAGATAAAAACACAGACAGGTCATATAACGATCTTATCTTTTTAAAACCTCTTTTTCACAATAAGATTTGGGGCGGCAGAAGGCTTGCTGAAGAGTATGGCTATGACATTCCTGAAGGTGCAGTAGGAGAGTGCTGGGCAATCAGCGCACATCCTAACGGAGACTGTGAAGTTGCCTCTGGTGCCTTTGAAGGAAACACTCTTTCCGAGCTATGGGTTTCTCATCGAGAGCTTTTTGGTAATGCAGAGGGAGACCGTTTCCCACTTCTCATTAAAATTCTTGATGCAAAAGATGACCTCTCTGTTCAGGTTCATCCAGATGACACGTACGCAGCAGAACACGAGAATGGCTCTCTGGGAAAGTCTGAGTGCTGGTATATTCTTGATGCAAAAGAGAATGGCGATATTGTTGTAGGACAAAATGCCTCCTCAAAAGAAGAGTTTGCAGCCATGGTTGAGCAGGGAAAGTGGACTGAACTGCTCAATTATGTTCCTATCAAGGCTGGAGATTTCTTTAGGATTGATCCTGGAACCGTTCACGCCATTAGAACGGGCACGCTTATTCTTGAAACGCAGCAGAGCTCAGATATTACATACCGTGTGTATGACTATGATCGTTTGGGAGACGATGGCAAGCCTCGTGACTTGCATTTAGCACAGAGTCTTGAGGTTATCGATTACGCACAGGAAGCTCCAACATCTGGAGAAATTACTGCTCCAGAAATTGACGGTAAAACTGAACTTATGAGCTGCAAGTACTTCTCGGTAGAAAAATACGAGATTCATGAGGCAAAAACTATTGCTCAGCCATGGCCGTTTATGTGCGTAAGTGTCATTGAGGGAGAAGGTATGGTTTGCGCTGACGGCGGCAACGGAGAAGAGCATAGGATTTGCAAGGGTTCGCATTTTATTGCACCTGCATCTTCTGGTAGCCTGCGCTTTACGGGCACTATGACATTGATTACCTCTCATCTTCCTCATACAAAGTAGGATGATACATAAGTCGAATGCAGCTTAATGTGTAACATTTGACTCGTTTCAAGTAGAATATAAAAAGTTGAGCCTTTTATACGTTTATAGGAGGAACGTATGAATAAAGAGATGATTACTCGTCGCGCTTTTGCTGGATTGGCTGCAGGCGGTGCTGCCAGTACGCTTGCTGCTTGTAATAGTGACGTGATGCAGGCAATCTTAAACCCTGATTCTATTCTTGGTGGAGCTGGTCAAGATCCTCAGAATGGCGGTCAAGGCGGTACTGGTGATGCACCTTCTCAGTCAGATTTTGTGAAGCTTGAAGAGATTCCAGACCATCCAACGCTAACCGGAGATTTTTCTAAGATTATTACTGGCGTCTGGTGTGTTGACAATGGCGTTGGAACTAAAGGTGGATCAAAGGAAGGCAAAACCTTTGACCATGGTGGCATGCTTAATCAGGGCTATAACGATGGAACCGTTCTTTACTATTCATTCAAAGAAGACGGCACTTTCTTCATGCATAATTTTAAAGGTGTGAAGAATGATGGTAAGTGGGAAGCAAAAGGAACTATTGCCATTCAATGTACGTATGATGATGGCGATAGTGTGCCAATGCTTTTTGATAAGGACGACAACAACTATCTGAAGTACAGTGATGCCAAGAGTGAGATTACGTTTAATTTCAAAAAACTTTCTGACAATCCAGACGATACTTCACAGATAGCTTATATTGAAGGACAGGTAATCAATTTTGCTGCCACCATTCCTGGTACGTATTATCTCTTTGGCTTGCACTATGCAGATGGTTCTAAAGAAGATTTGACCAGTGATCAGATTGAGTCTATGAATAAGGGTTCTGGCGGAGCGTATACCTTCTCTGCTCATAAGGATGGATCTGCTGCACTGTTCTATCCAGACGGTAACGTTTCTCCTATTCAGATTGTTGCAGAAGAGCCTTCGGCAGATGGTCTTTCTTTCCCCATTCTTGCTCAAGGCTTTTCAGAAACTGAACAGATATCTAAGTCTGTTCTATACACTACTGCGGAAAATAAAAAGCTTCTCAGTATTGATGCTCCTGGATTTACTCTTAAGTTTGCCCTCCTTAATCACCGTGAGGATGATTGGGCTAAATATGAGTATCCACCAAAGGCAGAGTTCCCTTGGCAGCCAGATGGTAAGGGCGGCTATAAGCTAGTAACGCCTACTTCTGGTTCTGGTAATGGTGGTAGCTCTTCAGGAAATGGCGGCAGCTCATCTGGAAATGGTGGCGGCGGCAAGGGCGGCTCAGGTAAGAAATAACCCAGCCTTTTCTGGTTTCTTTTACTAACAAAAAAGCAGGCATATGATATGCCTGCTTTTTTCTTGCCAACTTTTACATGTGTAAAAGGACGGTGATGTAAAGCTTGGTGTAAAGCTTACGCAGCGTGTGCGCCACCCTCAATCTCACCAGTGCAGTGTGGGCAGCGAGTTGCGCCTTCTTTAACCTCTTCAAGGCAGTGTGGGCAGTGTGGAGCTGCAACCTCTTCAACAGTCTCTTCTTCGTCCTTCTTAAGCTTGGAAGCCTTCATGAACTTATTGAGGGCCTTAACCATGCAGAAGACAATGAATGCAATGATCAGGAAGTTGATGATTGCACTGATAAACGCACCAAAGTCAATGCCGTTCTGGGTGCCAGGAACTGGAATAGAAAGACCAGAAACCTCGGTGCCACCGCCAGAGATCAGCTTAATAAATGGGTTGATGATGTCATTGACAAGGGAGGTAACAATAGCGGTAAATGCGCCGCCAATGATGATACCAATAGCCATGTCCATAACATTGCCCTGCTGGATAAACTCTTTAAACTCCTCGACAAACTTTTTCATTTCATCCCTTTCGTGTAGTTAATAGAGGACAGGTATTTCTACTCGCGCCTACGGCGTGCGCTTATGCGCTGGCCAGACCATAGATGCGAGAGTATTTATCAGTTAGATACTTGGTGTAGTAGTGGACGTCAAAAGGCTCACCGCATGCACCCAAGATAAGCTCCTTGGAGTCTTTTGCACGACCCCAGGTCCAAATGCGACTGCCCAGCCACTCTTTGATAGGAGCTAGGTCTCCTGATGCACAGACGGCGTCAAAGTCCATGCCCTCAGCAATCATGGCGTGCTTGTACTGTGCGCCATAAGCGCTGCCAAGAGCATAGGTTGGGAAGTAGCCAAACTCGCCCCATGACCAATGAACATCCTGAAGGGCGCCTTCGGTGTTGTTTGGAACCGTAACGCCCAGGTACTGCTTGTACTTCTCGGCCCAAAGAGCTGGGACATCCTTTGCAGTAATCTCGCCAGACAAAAGTGCCTGCTCCATTTCGTAACGGATGAGGATGTGCAGAGGATAGGTGAGCTCGTCCGCCTCAGTGCGGATGAGACTTGGCTGTACTTTATTAGCTGCCGAGAAGAGCTGGAAGGCAGTGACGCGATTCAGCTGACCAGGGAAGTGCTTGCGCATAAGCTGTATCAGAGGCTCGGCAAATGCCTCAGAAAGGCCAACGTAGTTCTCAAAGAACCTAGACTGAGACTCGTGCATGCCCATAGAAGTGCCGGTGCTCAGAGAGGTAAAGCGGTACTCCCAGTTAATGCCCTGCTCGTAGAGGGCGTGACCGTTCTCATGCAGCATGGAATAGACATTGGAGAGAACGTTATTCTCGTAAGCGTGGCTGGCAACCATAACAAAGCCGATACCAGGGCCACCGGTGTAAGGGTGCTCAGTTTTGCCAAGCCAGTAAGCGTCCTCGTCAAGACCCTGGAGCTTTACCAGGTCTTTTGCAAGATCCCACTGACGGTTAACGTCAAACTTACCCTCAAGAGGTTTGGTGCTTGGCTGACGCTTAGAAGCCATACAATCAGCAACCAGAGGAACTACCACTTCTTTAACATTATTGAAGAAGGTGTTGTAGAACTCTCTGTTGGTGCCGTGCTCAAAATCGCTGAGTAAGAGATCATATGGGTCTTTGGAAGCATCACGTGCCTGGCACATCTCTTTGCGAAGCTCAATTAAGCTATCCAGCTTTGGAGCAAAGAGTGACCAGTCATCGCTGTTTTTTGCCTGCTCCCAGACTTCATTAGCCTCTGTGGTAAGACGAACAAAGTTGCTCTGAAGCTCAACAGGTACATCTACCAGCTGGCTTCTATCGCGACGAAGAATTTTAACTTGTGCGCGATGAGTCTCATCAAGTAGAGCGCGATTCTCGTGAAGTCTATCAAGCAGTGCGCCAACAGCAGGATCACAGAGGGTTTCCTGGACCTGTTCACCAAGGATTGCCAGGGCTTCTCCGCGCTCTTCAGCAGCCTTTTTTGGATCGATACATGGTCCAAAAGAGCCAATCTCATTAGCTGCGTAGTTGAAGGCAAAGAGCTTCTTCTCAAGTTCATCAAGTTTAGCGATATCATCGCGGGGATTTGAAAGCGCTGCGTTCAATTCAACAGTGTTATGTGCGCTGTCCATAAAAATCCTCTCTACAAAATTTAGGAGCGACCAGTATGTTTGCCGGTTATATGTAACCGTTTAGCAATTGCGTCATATTTTACCCTGTTATTTATTGTTATTTGAGCGATACTAAAAAGACTACGTCCTAAAACAATAAGCACATCTTTTCGGCACAATTTTGCCCAAAGATGGCTTGTAAGGAGTAAGAGTTCTATGGATGACAGCAGAATCTCGTTTGACGTATGGAGTGATCTTTACGCAGATCGCGTTCAAACCATGCGAAAAAGCGAAGTACGAGATTTGTTTGCGGCCCTGTCTCGTCCAGGTGTCATTGCGCTGTCTGGTGGTCTGCCAGACATTTCTTCGCTGCCACTTGACCAGGTTGCAGAGTGCGCTCGACGCTGCGTTGCTGTTGAGGGACTTAGGTCTCTTCAGTATGGCAACTCTGATGGCCGCATTGAGTGCAGAAGGACCATCTGCAAGATTTTAGCTGCTCAGGGCGTCGAGGCTGATCCTGACGAGATGATTTTGACTTCTGGTTCTCAGCAGGCGCTTGATTTCTTGGGTCGCGTCTTCCTTAACCCAGGAGACGATATTATCTGTGAGGGCCCAAGTTACCTTGGTGCGTTCCAGGCATTTTCTGCGTATGAGCCTACTGTTCACACCATTGATATGGACGAAGAAGGCATTAGGACAGATCTACTTGAGGCAAAGCTTAAAGAGCTTGCAGACCAAGGTAGAAAGCCTAAGTTTATTTACGTTATTCCTAACTTCAACAACCCTGCAGGCATTACCATGTCCATGCCAAGGCGCCTGCGTCTTCTTGAGTTGGCTCGCCAGTACAACATCCCTGTTGTTGAGGATGATCCGTATGGTCTTATCCGCTTTGAGGGAGAAGACCTGACGCGCCTCAAGACACTTGATCCAAACGTCATTTATCTGGGAACCACGTCGAAGATTTTTGCCCCTGGACTGCGTCTTGCATGGATGGTGGCACCTCGTCATTTCCTTGAGCGCATCAACCTTGCAAAGTCTGGCTCCGACCTATGTACCAGCCCCTTTAACATGATTCTTGCCGAGCACTACTTCAATGAGGTTGATTGGCAGGCGGCCCTTGAGGTGTCTAAGTCTCGCTATAAAGAGAGAAAAGACGCCATGCTCGCAGCGCTTGCAGAGTTCTTCCCCAAAGATGTTACTTGGACTAAGCCAGAGGGCGGTTTGTTCCTGTGGGTAACCTTCCCGCCATACCTCAATACTGAGCAGTTGCTTCCTCGTGCAATTGAAGAGGGAGTTGCCTTTGTACCAGGTGTTTATTGTTATCCTGACCAGCGTATTAGTTCAAGCATGCGCCTGTGCTACTCATTTGAGACGCCAGAGCGCATCCACGAGGCAATCCGCAGGCTGTCTTTGTGCGTCCAAGATCGCATGGCGCTGTATCGCGCATTCCTAGAGGCGGGCGCTCTACCTGAGTCTTCTCATTCTGAATCTCAATCCTCTGCAAGGGAGTGTTAAGTATGGCTACAAAAGTTGCTGTCATTATGGGTGGAGCCTCATTTGAGAGGAACTTCTCGCTCAAAAGTGGAGCTCTTGTCTCTGAGGCTTTGGAGAAGCGTGGTTATGAGGTATTACCACTTGATGCTGACGCACACCTGGTAGACACCCTTCGTGCCGAGAAACCCGATGTTGCGTTTGTGTGCCTTCACGGCGCGGGCGGAGAAGATGGTGCAGTACCTGCGCTTTTGGAGTTCCTCAAGATTCCGTATGTGGGATCAAGGCCTGCATCTTGTAGGGCAGCCTGGAACAAGGCTGACATGCCGTTTATTGTGCGCCAGGCCTGGTCAAAGGAGGAGTCCGAGGTCATCTGGCCTCCTCAGATTGTGCTGACTGCCAGCGCATTTAAAGACCTTGGCGCAGCAGCTGCTTTGGATTTGGTCCCCGAGCGTCTTGGCGGCGGCGTTGGCTTCCCTCTAGCGGTTAAGCCTGTTCACGGAGGCTCTGCCATGGGCCTTTCCAAGGTTGATAGCGCTGACCAGCTTGGACCAGCACTTCTCGGCGCACTCGGTTTTGACGACTCCGTCATTATCCAGCAGTGGGTTGATGGCGTTGAGGTAAGCGTTACCGTGCTCTCTGACGCAGATGGCGAGAAAACACTGCCACCAGTTGAGATTTCGGTAACCGAGGGCATTTACGACACGGATGCTCGCCTTGATCCAGAGCGTATCCAGCACTTCTGCCCAGTTCGTCCTGAGTCTTTGGCTGCTCTTGGCGCAGATCCAGCTGAGGCTCGTGAGGCGCTTGAGCGCGCAGCTCTTGAGGTGTTTACGGCATACGGCTGCAGAGATCTTGCTCGTATCGACTTTATTTGGGATGGACATCACGTTATGGTCATGGGTTTGAAGACGTTCCCAGGACTCACTGAGACCTCCCTTGTTCCAATGGCTATTGAGGCTGCAGGATACGCTGTTGAAGACGTTCTTGCGCAACTTGTTGAGGGTGCGCTTAAGCGCGGTAACTAGGGGGTTTTATGGAATACGTATTGGGCATTGATGTTGGTGGCACCACCATCAAGCTGGGACTCTTCTCTGCAGAGGGAGAGCTACTTTCTGAGCAGAAGGTCAAGACGCCCGCACTTGATAACCAGGATGGTTATCAGACGGTAACCGATGCTATTAAGCTGATTGTTCATGGCCAAAAAGCAAGCCGTAACGATGTTATTGCATGTGGTTTGGATATTCCAGGTCCTGTTGCAGATGACGGAACCGTTGGTCTTCTCGCCAATGTAGACATTGATCCTGAGGGATTGGTGCAGGCAATTACTATGTGCCTGCCAAACGCAACTATTGCGTTTGTCAACGATGCTAACGCCGCTGCTCTGGGCGAAGCGTGGGCTGGCGTTGCCGTGGGCGTGCCATCGTTTGTGCTGATTGCGCTGGGCACCGGCGTTGGTGCAGGCGTTGTTGTAGACGGCAAGCTTGCTGCGGGCGCTTTTGGCGCGGGCGGCGAGATTGGTCACATCATTGTTGAGCCAGAAGAGACGTTGACCTGCGGCTGTGGTCGTCACGGTTGCCTGGAGCAGTACGCTTCTGCTAAGGGTGTTGTCCGCCTGTACCTGGAGGAATGCGTTTCTCGAGGTGTTGTTCCTGTGACCATTGAGCACGAGACCGATACGGTGTCCGTGTTTAGGGCTCACGCCCAGGGCGATGAGTGCGCAACCCTTGCTATCCATAAGATGTGCCACTACCTGGGCCTTGCTATGGCGCAGGTTTCGTGCGTAGTTGATCCTGCCATGTTCTTGATTGGCGGCGGTGTTGCGGGCTCGTTTGCAACGTTTGCTACCGAGCTTCGCGAGTGTTTTGAGCAGTACGCTCTACCGGTAAGCAAGGGCGCTCGTATTGAGGCTGCGAGCTTGGGCAATCAGGCTGCAATGTATGGTTGCGCGTATGAGGCGCTGCGCCTGAGGCAAGAGCGTTTTGGTCAGGAGAGCGCTGAGTAGAAGCAAGTTTCTGGCGCATGATCTTCTCGCCTGGAAAAGGGCACGTACGTTAGGGCTCTTGGCGAGAAAAACATCAAAGTTTTTGTCATAAACGCTGTACTAAATGAAAGTGCATTCAATAACATAATTTTCTGATTACAATTTATGTAAAAACGTGGTTGTCAAAGCTGCTCAGTGCTAACATTAAGCAGCTTTTTTGGTTGTGTTTGGAACAATTCCGAGCACTAGGATGAAAGGGGAGTGCTGTGGCTGACGAGTCAAAGTATGACATCGTTGCTGCTACTGGTTGCCCAACCGGTATCGCGCACACCTTTATGGCTAAGGAGGCCCTGGAGAAGGCCGCCGCAGCTAAAGGTCTTACCATCAAGGTTGAGACGCACGGCCAGGTCGGTGTAGAGAACGAGCTCACCGCAGCTGAAATTAGGAACGCCAAGGCAGTAGTTGTCGCTGCCGATAAGGACGTTCAGGCTGAGCGTTTTGCCGGAAAACCAATGGTAAATGTTGGTGTTACTGCAGCTATTAAGGATGCAGAGCGTCTTATCGACCGTGCTCTTGTTGCTCAGCCTGAGGGCGAGCTTGCAGAGGCAGACGACACTCCAGTCTCGAGCACCATTGAGAAGGAGTCTGTAGGCCACATCATCTACAAGCACCTCATGAACGGCGTTAGCCACATGCTGGTCTTTGTTGTTGCTGGTGGTGTTCTGACGGCTGTTTCATTCCTCTGGGGTATTACTTCCTTCAGCTCCACTGCGCCTGACTACAACAGCTTTGCTGCCATGCTCAAGATCATCGGCGGCATTGCAATGGGCCTTATGGTTCCAGTTCTCTCTGCTTACATTGCAGAGTCTATTGGCAAGCGTCCTGCTCTTGTTCCTGGCTTTGTTGCAGGTATGATTGCTATCCAGGGTCTTCCAATCAACCCTAACACTGGCATGATTGATGCTGGTGGCGCTGGCGTTGGTTTTGGCTTCTTGGGTGGTATTGTTGGCGGCTTCCTTGCTGGTTATGTCATCGTTGGTCTTGAGAAGCTCCTTGCAGGTCTTCCAAAGAACCTTGATGGTCTGAAGGCAATCTTCCTGTACCCACTGCTTTCTACCACCATTGTTGGCCTGGTTATGCTGGGTATTTCTGGTCCTATGGCAGCAATTAACACCGGCATGATGAACTTCCTGCGCGGCCTTTCTGCTTCTGGTCCAATTGTTCTTGGTCTTGCAATTGGTTGCATGTGCGCATTTGACATGGGTGGCCCAGTTAACAAGGCAGCTTACGTCACCGGTACCGCACTTCTGACCGAGGCTCTTGCTGCCGGTGTTGGTACCCCAACTTATGAGTTTGGTACCAACTTCATGGCTGCAGTTTCTGCTGCTTGTATTGTTCCTCCACTGATCACCACCTTTGCTGTTGTCGTTGGTAAGAAGTACTTTACCAAGTCCGACTTCAACGCTGGTCTGGTCAACTTCATTCTTGGCTGCACCCACATTACCGAGGGCGCTATTCCATTCATGACTAAGAACATTTGGCCTGTCATGCCTATCATGATGATCGGTTCTTCCATCGGCTCCATCCTGACGCTTCTCTTTGGTGTCCACGACCCAGCACCTCACGGTGGTTTCCTGGTTCTTCCCGTTGTCGATGGCGGCCTTAAGTGGGTTCTCGCCATTCTCATCGGCGCTGTTGTTGGTGGTATTCTCTTTGTTGCTTTCAAGGCATACGAGTACCGCAAGAACGGCAACCAGATTGTCGAGGGCTAAGCGTTACGCTTAGCACACTCGGCGGCGTTTGAGTTTTGCCCAGAATTTACGTACAGTTTGGGTGCAGACTCAGATAATCGAAGTAAAATATGGACTCGGCGATTTCGTCGAGTCCATATTTGTTTCAGAGGGAGCTTTGATGATTTACACACTTACCACTAATCCTGCAATCGACATGAACGTCAATTCGGGAGTTCCTTCTTATACACACGTCAACCGCACAACTGATGCCGTATATACACCAAACGGCAAGGGTCTGAACGTTTCATTTACGCTTGCTCACTACGGCGTTGAGTCCACTATCCTGGGATTTTTTGGCGGCTTCTCGGGCAACTATATTGTTGAAGAGGCATCTAAGATTTGCTCGGTCAAGCCTGTGTGGATTGACGGCATCACCCGCGTAAATATTTTTGTGACCACGCCAGAAGGCGAGCTTAAGTTCCCTAACGCAGGCGCTCCCGTTATTCGTTCCAAGCAAGACGAGATGCTTGAGCTGCTGCGCACTGCGCCCGACCTAGACGTGCTGGTGGTCTCCGGCTCGCTTTCTCCTGAGATGGATCCAACCTTCTACGACGAGCTCTTTGATCTTTGTCATGAGCGTGGCGCTGAGCTGGTTCTTGATATCTCTCATAAATACCTCGCAGAACTTGTCGAGAAAAAACCGCTGCTCATCAAGCCAAACGACGAAGAAGTGGCAGAGATCTTTGGCGTCGATGTCCATAACGAGGCCGACGTTCTTCTCGCCCTCCACAAGATTCACGAACGCGGAGCAAAGAACATCCTGCTCACGCTAGGCGGCGAGGGGGCGTACTTCTTTAACGGTGAACATGTCTGGCACGCAAATGCTGCGCAGGTAGAGGTGCTTTCGACGGCATGTGCGGGCGATTCGACGCTGGCAAGCTTCATGTCTATTTGGCTCGACGACCCGTCGGCTATCGAGAAAGCTCTGACGCGCGCGATGGCTACCGGCGGAAACGTTGCGATGAGCGCTGGTTTGGGCGACTTTGCCCTGGTCGAGAAGATTGCGGAGTCCATCCACGTTGAGCTGGTGGAGTAGGAGCGGAGGTGCTGCGTGGAGGTGCGCGGGAGTGGCGAGCCGACGGGTTTCTCGGCGTATGGCGTGCGCAAGTCTCCATATCTGCAAAATAAGTCTTTTCTCGCTTCTTGATTTCGTGTAACGTATAAGGGCTAATGTGATAATTAGGTTTTCGAACCTCTAAAGAAGGAGAGTGCAATGTCCGGACACTCTAAGTGGGCCACAACCAAGCACAAGAAAGCAGCTATCGACGCTAAGCGTTCTTCGCTGTTCTCTAAGCTTTCCCGCAACATCACTGTTGCTGCAAAGATGGGTGGCGACCCAAATCCGGACAACAACGCTAGCTTGTCTGCCGCTGTTGCCCGTGCTCGCATGGTTTCCATGCCTAACGCAAAGATTCAGGCCGCTATCGATAAGGCATTTGGCGCTGGTGCTGATGCTGCCATTTACGAGGAGATCGTTTACGAGGGATACGGTCCTGCAGGCGTCGCAGTTTACGTTGACTGCCTGACTGACAACAAGAACCGTACCGCAGCAGACGTTCGTTCCGCATTTACCCACTCCGGCGGCAATCTTGGTACCGCAGGTTCCGTTGCGTTCCAGTTTGAGCGCAAGGGCTCCATCGCAGTTGACAAGGTTATTGTCTCCGAGGAGAAGAAGGTTGCTGACCGCGAGAACGCTGTCGACGAGGACGAGTTCATGATGGCAGTTGCCGAGGCTGGCGGAAACGATTACGAGGACGCTGGCGATCAGTGGATTGTTTGGACTGCATACGACAAGATGCAGGATGTCCAGAAGGGCCTCGAGGCTCAGGGTATTGAGGTTAAGGGTTCCGAGCTTACTATGGTTCCAACCACCCCAACTGACGTCTCTGTTTCTGATGCAAAGAAGGTTCAGCGTCTTATCGATAAGCTCGACGAACTCGATGACGTCCAGAATGTTTATAGCACTATGAACATCACCGACGAGATTGCTGCTGCTCTCGAGGAGGAGTAAGCTCTCTGGTCCGCGCCACGCGCCGCGCGTGATGCACGCGACGATGCGCGACGAGCGCGAGGTGCGACGATGCGCGATGAGCGCGACGAGCGCGAAATCGCGACCGGCGACAAAACTGCACTTCAAAGCCTCGCCAGTTGGTGGGGCTTTTTGTTTGGGTAGCGTTGATACTGTCAGAACACACCTATGTCGGATAATCTACACGTTTTTAGAAGCCCGAACACACCTATGTCAGATAATCTGTATATACAGAGCAAAAAACATAACTTACAGCCCTAAAAAACACAGCAAATGACGATATTCTGAGAAAAATAGGACTTTTGAGGGCTTGAATTCTCAAAGCAAGTGCAACGTTTGGTGATGGTAGACTTCCCAAGGG
>CAUUUQ010000008.1:0-43848 GCA_963548345.1 uncultured Atopobium sp.
AAATGAATATAAACTACATTCTAAATTGCAATTTATTAAATTTTCATATCATCAACAATTAGAATTAGCTATAAACAGCTATTCACTATCCATCCACACACAAAAAGCGAGAAGACCCTTCTACTTAAAAGTTCTTCTCGCCAAAAATCGTCAGTTGAGTTTGATGGAAGTAGGGTTACTTATCCATGGTGAGATGAATAGCAAAGCCAGCAATCTCGTCTTTGAAATAGACCAAAAACGTACTGCCATCTGGATTAAGCCTTCTAGATGACTCATCGATTTCAAAGCCACGACCTGCAAAGTATTTCTCGGCAGCAGGAATATTATTAACATGGAAGCCAATATGACCCTTTGTGCCTCGGCCATTTTGTTTCATGACCTCTACCAGGGTCCCTGCAAAAAATGAGGGTGGCTGCTCAATAGTTGGAAGTCCCATAAGAGCGGTAAACAGGTTTGCAATCTTTTCCGCCTCGTCCGCATTGCTTGCGTTAATACCAACGTGAGCAACATACATATCAAACTGCTCGACTGGATTAAGAGCGCTGGAATTGTTAGTTGAATCTGTCATACATCTCCCCTTTCCTAGAACTCAAGTATATAAGGGAAGCTCTAAGATGTGTGCTTGGCAATAAATATTAGTCATTACTGTAACTAGTTACTAACAAAAAAGGCCTAATAACCTAGGCCTTTAAATTTCTATGGTGGGCGATGCTGGATTTGAACCAGCGACCCCTTCCGTGTGAAGGAAGTGCTCTACCCCTGAGCCAATCGCCCGAACGACTTGCAATAATAACAAACAATGAAGCTAATTTCTAGCTTTTGACTTTTTTGAAGGTGAATACGTAGACACAGCTTTATTCATCTGAACAAGAATAATTCCCAGGAAGATAAGCTGAAGAATCAGTGGCGTAATTACCATAGGCTGAGATGAAAGCTGCGAGACAAAAACCCATTCAATGGTAAAGAGAATGAGCTCAATACCAGCAACAAGACGGACAATGCCGTGGGTTTTCTCAAAGTCTTTAGCCAAGCTGATGCATTTCTGAAGAATATAGCAGCAATAAACTGCCATTAAGCTGCATAGCAGAAGCACAATCATGCTTGAAGAGAAACGACCATAGCCAACTGAGAAGGCAAAGATGACAATTCCGGCAACGCCAAGCGCACCAAGCATAGAGGAAAGCGCCATCATCAACTTAGTTCCACGATCCATACAAACCCCCAACAAGTCAGTTCACAAAGAAAAAACGTACACAAGAGGAGCTAGAACAATAAAACGACGTCAACTAAATAATTTACTTGGCCTCAAGAGACTTTTTAACTTTATGAGATCCTCGGGCAATAGCGCTGGCCATTGCCAAAAGTGCAAATAGCTCAATAAACTGCAAGGTAACAGATGGTTTAAGCACCAACTGTCCAACAACAATAGCAGCTAATACAACGCATGATCCAAAAATCATTGGATAGGCAGCAACAGCTCTATTAGGTACATTAGCCTCTCTAGCTGCATAACCACCAGTTAGAAGCGAGATCATACTTGCAAGCAAAAGAAGAGCGGAATCAATTGATGGACCAGCACCAATTACAAGAACCGCAACATTAACAAGACCTAAAAGTCCGCCAATCAAAAGCGCCAGACTAAAGAGCTTCATTTTGCGAGTCTCAGGAGTCATATATCCCCTATCTATCAAATATCACTTTGGCTATTGTACCCGTCTTTTATATAAATTAAGTAATCGAATCATTAAACGGTAGAGTGTTTCGGTAAAAGAAATGGCGAGAAAACCAAAGGGGTTTCTCGCCACATGTGTGTTTGGTGGGCCCAGAGGGATTTGAACCCCCAACCCAGGGATTATGAGTCCCCTGCGCTAACCGTTGCGCCATGAGCCCGTAAGAAAAAAGCGGCGACTGATGCCGCCGCCAGAATTCGTGGTGGAGAATAGGGGGATCGAACCCCTGACCTCATGACTGCCAGTCATGCGCTCTCCCAGCTGAGCTAATTCCCCGAACGTGGTGCGGAAAATACTATAGCAAACCAAAGCTCTGTTTTTCTCGACAATTTTCTAATTGGTTGTATATTTTAAAGCTCGCGCTCTGGAAGAATCTTCTCTGCCAACCAAGAGGCAACCTCATCAAGGGCAACCTCAAAGCGCTCGCCGGTAGCACGCTCTTTGACTTCTGCGATACCGTTAGCAACGCCCTTCTTGCCCACAATAACCTGCCATGGGAAGCCAATAAGATCTGCATCTGCAAACTTAACACCAGGACGCTCTGCACGATCATCAACAACAGTCTCAAGACCAGCAGCAACACAGGCGTCAGCTACAGAACCTGCTGCATTCCAAATCTCTGGGTCTTTGTCAGAGAGACAAAGAACAGAAACCTCATAAGGAGCAACAGAGACTGGCCACTTGATGCCCTTCTCGTCATTGTATTGCTCAACAACAGCAGCAAGCAGCCTGGAAACACCAATGCCGTAGCAGCCCATAACCAGAGGCTTATCCTCGCCGTTTTCGTCGGTGAAGGTGGCGTTAAGGGCCGCAGAGTACTTGGTGCCAAGCTGGAAGACCTGGCCAACCTCAATACCGCGAGCAGCATGCAGAGGAAGACCACACTCAGGACAAATATCGCCCTCCTGAGAAGTGACAAGGTCTTTCCACTCGTTAATCTCAAAGTCACGTCCAAGCTCAACGTGATCAAGGTGATAGTCTGCCTTGTTAGCGCCACAGAGCCACCACTGAGTATCCTCAAGAGAGAGATCTCCAATAACGCGGATTCCCTCAGGTAGACCAACAGGTCCAATGAAGCCCTTGATGAGGCCATACTCCTCAAGCTCTTCATCGGTCATCATGTGATAGTCACCAAAGACGTGCTCAGCTTTGACCTCATTGAGCTCATGTGTGCCTGGAACAAAGCACACAACTGGCTTGCCATTTCCATCAACAAGCGCAAGAGCCTTGCGGGTTGCTGCAGGTGAAACGTGAAGGAACTCTGCAACGTCATCAATGGAGCCAATACCAGGAGTGTGAATCTCGCACATCTTGCCAGACTCGCGCTCTTCTACGTTGATTTTTGCAGCAGCTGCCTCGGTATCTGCAGCGTAGCCACAATCGCAGTAAACAAGGCTTGCCTCGCCAGCCTCAGCCAGAGCCATAAACTCAACAGAGGTGTCTCCACCAATCTGGCCGGAGTCTGCAACTACCTGGAGAGCCTTAAGGCGCGTGCGGTCGCAAACGTTCTGGTAAGCAACCTTCTCCTGGTCATAGCACTCTTGCAGCGACTCTTGATTTGCCGAGAAGGAATAACCGTCTTTCATAATGAACTCACGGCCACGCATAAGACCAAAGCGAGGACGGCGCTCGTCACGGAACTTATCCTGAATCTGATAAAGCGTTACAGGAAGCTGCTTATAGCTCTTGAGCTCATTTCTAATGAGGTCTGTAAAGGTCTCCTCGTGAGTTGGACCAAGAGCAAACTGACGGTCGTGGCGATCATGCATACGCATGAGCTCGTCTCCGTAGACGTCCCAACGACCAGACTCTTCCCAGAGCTCAGCTGGAGTCATGATAGGAACAAGAATCTCCTGAGCACCAATACCGTCCATCTCATCGCGAATGATGGCCTCAATCTTTAAAAGAGAGCGCCATGCAAGTGGCAGATAAGAGTAAAGACCAGCAGCGGTCTTTCTAATCATGCCAGCACGAAGGAGCAGGCGGTGACTTGCAAGTACAGCCTCAGCTGGGTCTTCTTTGAGCGTTGGTGCATACAAAGAAGACATGCGCATCCAGTGCTTCAAGGTAGTTTCCTTTCAATATGAAGTAATACGTATAGTTTACTTATTTTTTGCCAAAACGATTCTCAATTTCGGCGAATAGCTCATCAACAATCTTATCTTCAGGCACTTTTCTAATAGGATTGCCGTTTTCAAACAGCACTGCCTGTCCTTTGCCACAGGCAACGCCAAGGTCAACGCCCCTAGCCTCACCAGGTCCGTTAACAACACAACCCATGACCGCTACAGAAATTGGAGCACGAACGCCATCCAGACGCTTGGTAACTTCTTCTGCAATAGGAATCATGTCAACGCCACACCTGCCGCACGTAGGACAACTTACCAGCTCTGGCTTAATGCGACGCATGCCAAGAGCTGCAAGAAGCTCCCATGCCACATGAACCTCTTCTACAGGATCGGCCGTCAAAGACAGACGCATGGTATCACCAATGCCACTCTCAAGCAGAATGCCAACTGCGGCAGAATTCTTTACCGTTCCCTGCCTCAGTGCGCCAGCCTCCGTAACACCTACATGCAGAGGAATCTGTGGAAGCTCCTTTGAAAGTGCACGGTAAACCGCAAGTGTAGTGGGAACATCGTGAGCTTTTGCAGATAAGACAATATCGTCAAAACCGCGAGAAGAAAAATGCTCTACAAATGACTTTGACGACGCCACGAGTTTCTCGACAAGGGTCATATCTTGTCTTGTATCAAATTCTTTAGCAAGCGAGCCTGCGTTAACGCCAATTCTAATTGGGATATGTGCATCTTTAGCTGACTCAATGACAGCATCAACGCGCTCCATAGAGCCAATGTTTCCTGGGTTAATACGAAGAGCTGCCGCACCTCGTTTTGCAGCTTCAAGTGCCAATCTATGGTCAAAGTGGATGTCTGCAACAACAGGAAGCGGAGAATATTTGCAAATCTCCTCAAAGCCATCAAGCGCTTTTGCGTCTGGAATAGCTACGCGAATAATCTCGCAGCCAGCATCAGCAAGCTCTTTAATCTGACGAAGCGTTGCGTCTGGATCGTCTGTTTTAGTGGTACACATAGACTGAACGGAAACGGGAGCGCCGCCGCCAACCTGGACAGATCCAACCATGACGGGATGAGTTTTTGTGCGAGCAATCTCAGACATAAAATCAGCTACCTAAAAAGTAAATGAAGAATATCGTTTCTTAGTGCAACAACAAAGACAAACAGGAAAAATGCCAGTCCAATGTAAGATAAGATATTTTGAACCTTGATAGACAGAGGCTTTCTCATAATCACCTGAATTACCTCAATCAGAATCTTTCCACCGTCAAGAGGCGGAATAGGTAAAAGATTCATGAATCCAAGTGACATGGAAATAGCTGCTACCAACATAATAAGAGTCGAGAAACCCTCTGCAGCAGCTTCTGATGCCATTACAGAAATTCCTACAACAGAAGACGACTGATTGAGAACTTCCATGGTTTGAGTTGGGATGAGCAGTCTGAGCGCAAACTGTCCAACCTGTGCAGCATACGATACAGCTGCGGCAGACGCGTCAATAAACGAGAAGTGATACATGGTCATTACGGGTGACACGCCGATGATCTTATCGTCAGGACGTAAAGCAGGCTTAATGGTAGTTTGAAGCTGAATACCGCCGCGATCATAGGTGACAGGAATATCCTCTACGCCAGCAGACATTGCATCTTTAATGGCAGCGGTCAGGTCTTCCCAGGTATGAACCTCTACCTTGTTAAACGTAAGAATAGTGTCCCCAGGAGTAAGACCGGAAATAGCTGCTAGAGAGCCAGATTCAACTGAGCCCAACTGTGCCTTGTTTTGTGCGGCAGGAACACCAACAAACATGAGGGAGCCTACAACCAGCACAAAGGCAAGCGCAATGTTAACCAGAGGTCCGCCCAAAATCATAAGCAGGCGCTTGGGAACATTTACGCCAACATAGGTATGAGCCTTCTCTTGAGCAAAGAAGTCCTGAGCAGACATCTGTGGAACACGAGGCTCCCCTGCTACCGTTGAGCCTTCCAGCTCAAAATTGTGTCCGCGGTCATACTCGCAGCGCAGCTCAGCGTCTCGCGCAAGCGTCTGAAACGTGGTGTGCGCTAGCTCATCTGACTCTTTGACAAGCTCAATGGAGCCCCAGTCTGCAAGGGTGTACAGCAGATTGTAGGCGCGCTCATCCTCACAGTTAAGTTTTGCTGCAAGAGCGCCAACCTCAAGTGAACCTGCCTCTTGAACGCTCATCAGAGCCTGAGGCAGAAGCTCATCAAGCTGGCCCTCCATGCCACAAATACGGGTATAGCCACCAAAAAGAAGTGGAGTCACGCCAACCTCAGTACCGTATTTTTTACTCTTATGAGAAAGCTTGTACTTGAACGGCATGCCCAAGAAGAACTCAGTAACACGGACGCCACACAGGCGAGCCATACCGTAATGACCAGCCTCGTGAACAAATACAAGGAGCGAGAGGACCAAGAGTCCCCAAAAAATTGGTGAAAGAATAGCTAACAAATTCACAAAATTCCTATCCCACAAAAGATCGAGCTAAAGCTCGTGCTTCTGCGTCTACAAGCGTCAATTGTTGAAGGTTTTCTACCCTTTGAACTTCAGAGGCATTCATAGTCTCTGCAACAATGCGCTCAATATCAAGAAATGAACATCTCCCTCGTCTAAATGCATGGTTAGCAACTTCATTAGCTGCATTCATGATGCATGGAAGTGTTCCACCAACAGTTCCCGCATGACGAGCAAGAGCTAGGCATCCAAAGGTCTTCTCGTCAGCATAATCGCCTGTAAGAGGGGTGGTTTCTTGCCACTCAACCGGCTGAGCAATTGCTGGCCAACGATGTGGATAGCTCAGCGCAAACTGGATAGGCAGCCTCATATCAGAGGCTCCGAGCTGCGCTTTAACAGAGCCGTCAACAAACTCAACCATAGAGTGAATGCGACTCTGGCGATGTACCAACACCTCAAGCTTATCCATTGGAGTGTCAAAGAGGTGATGAGCCTCAATGAGCTCAAGGCCCTTATTCATGAGCGTTGCACAGTCGATGGTAATCTTGGCACCCATCTTCCAGGTTGGATGCGCCAAGGCGTCGTCGGCCGAAACGTGTTTGAGCTGCTCGCGAGAATATCCGAAGAACGGACCACCAGAGCAGGTCAGCCAAATCCTCTGGATATCAGCGGGGTTCTCGCCAATAAGGCACTGGAAGATGGCACTGTGCTCGGAGTCAACAGGAATAAGCTGGCCGGGCATAACCTGCGGCATCAGCAGGTCTCCGCCAACAACAATGGACTCTTTGTTGGCGTATGCCAGCACCTTGCCAGCCTTTACAGCGGCAAGACCAGCGTAAATGCCAGCCTCTCCCACCACTGCGTTGACCACGCAGTCAACCTCATCCAGCACAGCGAGCGCCTGAACAGCCTCAGGACCAAAGCTTGCCTTGCAGTCTTGAGGCAGTGCGTCGAGAAGAACGTTGCCCTTGACACTTGCATCGGCAAAAGCAACATATTTGCAGTTGAACTCATTTGCTGCCTTCACGGCAAACTCAGCCGACGACCTCACCGCAAGGGCAACTACCTGCACCTTTTGCGGGAAATGACGGCATACATCAAGCGTCTGCATGCCCACAGAGCCCGAAGCTCCAAGGACAGCAACACGTAAAGGCTCATGCCTAGCGGCACGAGGCGCAGTGTCTTCAAAAATGCTCAAAACCTATGCTCCAAACGGCAGCGCAATAGGAAGCTTGACCTGGCTAAAGAGCACAGCAAGCTGGAAGAGAAGAAACGCCGCCATAGTTCCAAAAATCATCGAATCGGTTCTATCAAGCAGGCCACCATGGCCAGGCATAATTGAACCGGAGTCTTTAAGACCTACTCCTCGCTTAATGCGAGACTCAAAGAGGTCTCCCACAACGGAGAAAATACCCTCAGTTACGCCAAAGAGCAGCGCAAACAGAGGATTCATATCAATGGCACCAAACACGGCAATCAAGAACCACACCAGCATTGAGCCTAAAAGGCCACCGTAGAAGCCTTCCCAGCTCTTATTTGGAGAAATTCTTGGCGCCAGTTTATGCTTGCCAAATTTAGATCCAAACAAATACGCAAAAGAATCGTTAGCCCACACAGAGAGCATGACGGCAAGCGTAATCCAAGGAATAGAAAAACTAGGCTCTGTAGACCTTAGCAGCACCACCGTTGAAAGTGAGAGCGACGTATACAGAGGTCCAAAGGCCGTAACCGCCACGTCTGCAAGGTTTGCGCGCGGAGTAAAGACATACCAAAGTCCGCAGAGGATAATCAAAAGCAGGGAGAATGCCAGCGGAAAGACATGACCAAAATACGCAATTATGGGGAAAATAAGCGAGAAAACAAGGCCAAGAGGCTCGTTTGGCATACGTCCGCCCATGCGACAAATGTGGAAAAACTCAGAGCAGCACAGCCATCCCATACCAGCAATCAAAACAATGGTGGCTTCTTTACCCACAAACAGAGCAGCAAGCACAATAGCTGCATAGACTACGCCAGACAGAGTTCTGGTCAAAAGCTTTTCGGTAACGCCACGGACTCGCTGGCCCATAAGGTTACCAGCGGATCGTTGCAGCTCTTTAATTGAGCGGCGAATCTCCAGCTTTTCTATCTGTCTATCAATTCCAACACTACCTGTTTCTTCAGCATTAAGCTGAGAGTCAGCATCAATCCTGGAGGTAGGCTTTTTGGAATCGCGCGTATTGTCCACCACTATTTCACTCCTCCGAATCGCCTCTCGCGACTCTGATAGTCCTTAATGGCGCGCAAAAAATCCCACTTAGAGAAGTCAGGCCAGTAAGTTTGCGTAACATACAGCTCCGAGTAAGCCAACTGCCAGAGCAAATAGTTAGAAAGTCTTAGCTCTCCTGACGTGCGAATCAAAAGGTCTGGATCAGGAAGTCCTGCTGTATAGAGGTTCTTCTCGAGGTCAGCCGAAGTCACCGAGTCAGCAGACATACTGCCCTCAGCAATTTGGTTGGCGAGAAGAACAGCTGCCCTGGTCAGCTCTGCGCGGGAGCCATAATTAACCGCAAGCGCAAACGTCATACCAGTGTTTTGCGCGGTCTCATCAAGTCCGCGCTGGAAGGTCTTGCGGGTCTTCTCTGGCAAAGCCTCAAGGTCACCAAAGAAACGCAGCTTAACGTTTTCTTGGTGGAAAAGTGGAAGCTCTTTGAGCAGCGTCTCTGCAAACAGACGCATAAGCAAGTCAACCTCACGTTGAGGGCGTTTCCAGTTTTCTGTAGAGAACGCATAAACCGACAGAACGTCCAATCCAAGACGCACACTTGTAGTAACAGCCTCACGCAAAGAAAGAACACCGGCCTTATGACCTTCGGTTCTATCAAGTCCGCGAGCTGTAGCCCATCTACCGTTTCCATCCATAATGATGGAAACGTGAGACGGAATAGTTTCTAAATTGATATCAGAGAGACTGATATCTTCTGGTGCGTCAGAGAAATACTGGACGAGTTTGTCTGTATCAAACTGCACTTAAATCTCCATGATTTCTGAAGTCTTGGTCTTAAGAAGAGTCTCGATCTGTGCAATATAGGTATCGGTCAGCTTCTGAATACCGTTCTTCTCGCGCTTCTGATCGTCCTCAGAGAGCTCCTCATCGCGCTCAATCTTGCCGTTAACGTCACGACGAACGTTACGAACAGCTACGCGAGCCTCCTCAGCAATCTGAGAGCACTCTTTAGCAAGCTCACGGCGGCGCTCCTCAGTTGGCATTGGGAAAGGAAGCCTGATAGCGGAGCCATCATTGGATGGAGTAATGCCAAGGTCAGAAGTCTCAATGGCCTTCTCGATGCTCTTAAGAGCGGTCTTATCCCATGGCTCTACAAGCAGCATAGATGCCTCTGGAACCTTAATTGCTGCAAGCTGAGAAATTGGAGTTGGCTGGCCATAGTAGTCAACCTTAATGTGATCAAGTGCGTGTGGATTTGCGCGACCAGTACGAACACGGCCAAAGTTATTCTTAAGTGCCTCGATGCACTTCTCCATAGACTGCTTAGCTTTATCAGAATGAACGCTCATTAGTCCTCCTCAACGACAGTGGTACCGACTTCTTCTCCGGAAATTGCCTTCATGAAAACGCCTTCAGACTGCATGTCAAATACAAGAATTGGCATCTTATTGTCTTTACACAGCGCAATTGCTGCAGCGTCCATAACCTTAAGTTCTTTGGCGAGAACATCTTTGTAAGTGACGGTGTCATACTTAACTGCATCTGCATGAGTAACAGGGTCGCAGTCGTAAATGCCATCTACCTTTGTTGCCTTCATTAGTGCCTCAGCACCAATCTCGCAAGCGCGAAGAGCTGCAGCGGTATCAGTGGTGAAGTAAGGGTTACCTGTACCTGCAGCAAAGATAACAATACGGCCCTTTTCAAGGTGCCTAATAGCACGACGACGAATATAAGGCTCTGCAACCTGGGCCATGGAAATTGCACTCATAACGCGGCAATCCATGCCGTTGCGCTCAAAACAATCCTGCAGCGAGAGAGCGTTGATTACGGTTGCAAGCATGCCCATGTTGTCACCCTGGGCACGATCCATACCAGCTGCTGCCTGAGAAACGCCTCTGAAGATGTTTCCACCACCAACAACAATGGCAACCTGAACGCCAGACTCCCAAACAGGCTTAATTTCTTTAGCAAGCATTTCTGGGATTGAAGGATCAATACCAAAGGATTGCTCACCCATCAATGCTTCACCAGAAAGCTTTAAAAGTACTCTTTTGTATTTAGCTGAAGACAAAGCTTCCTCGCTCTCTCCGTTTGCCATAGTTGTAATAATTTTAACAAACGACACCGTAAGTTTTGCAGGAATCACGGTAAAAAAAGAGCCGGTTGAAGACAACCGGCTCAAAATAATTGAAGTAAAAAGTCTTACTCTTCACCAAAAGCAAAACGTACGAAGCTGACAATCTTAACCTCGTCGTCAACCTTCTTGGAGAGCAGCTTTGCGTACTCAGAAATGGTCATATCTGGGTCCTTAACAAATGCCTGCTCAGTAAGGACGTACTCCTTGTAGTACTTCTCGAGACGACCATAAGCCATCTTCTCCTGAATAGCCTCAGGCTTACCGGACTCAGCTGCCTGTGCCTTGTAAATGGAGAGCTCGTGATCAACGATGTCCTGTGGAACATCCTCACGGCGAGCAGCAACTGGAGCAGCTGCAGCTACCTGCATTGCAACGTCGTGTGCAAAGTTCTTGAAGTCCTGAGACTCAGCGGTCTCTGGCTTGTTGAACTCAAAGGTAACAATGTCAGCAAGCTTGCCACCAAGGTGAATGTAGCTAGCAAGAGCGCCGTTTGCAGCCTCAACACGCTGGAAACGAAGAACACGCATGTTCTCGCCGATGTTGTGGATCTTATCGGTGATTGCCTCGTCAACAGTCTCGTCGCCAAGCTTTGCAGCCTTGAGCTCCTCAACGTCAGCTGGGTTGCTCTCAACGACAACTGCAGCAAGATCGCCAGCAAAGCCGGTGAACTGAGGGTTAGTACCAACAAAGTCAGTCTCGCAGGAGAGCTCGAGGATTGCGCCAGTCTTGCCGTCTGGGCTGATGAAAGTGGCAATGGTGCCCTCGTTGGTGTCACGGCCAGCACGCTTAACTGCCTTAGCAACGCCCATAGTACGAAGGATGTCTACTGCCTTTTCAATATCGCCCTCAGCCTCGACGAGTGCCTTCTTGCACTCCATCATAGGAGAGCTGGTCATATCACGAAGCTGCTTAACAAGTGCTGCGGTAATCTCTGCCATGTTTTCCTCCCAAAAATCTACTGAATAATTAAATTATTTGACCCGTTGCTAAGAGTTACTCAGCAGCTGGGGTCTCGGACTCAGCGCCCATCTCTTCAGCAGAAATCTGCTCCTTGCCGCTACCTGCAAGAATTGCGTCTGCAGCAAGCTGGCACATAAGAGAAATGGAACGAATAGCATCGTCATTTGCAGGAATGCCGTAATCAACAACATCTGGATCAGAGTTGGTATCAAGCAGGGAGACAACTGGAATGTGAAGACGGTTTGCCTCACGAATTGCGTTCTCCTCACGCTTGGAGTCAACAACAAAGAGAGCCTGTGGAAGAGAAGTCATATCACGGACGCCACCGAGGTTAAGCTGAAGCTTCAGAAGCTCCTTGTTCTTAAGAGCCTGCTCCTTCTTAGGAAGGGCTGCCATACGGCCGTCCTCTACCATTGCCTCAAGCTCCTCAAGGCGCTTAATGCGGGAACGCATGGTGACAAAGTTGGTCAGCATACCGCCAAGCCAACGCTGGTTGATGTAAGGCATGTTTGCACGAGCTGCCTCAGTAGCGATTGGCTCCTGAGCCTGCTTCTTGGTGCCGACGAAGAGAACGCGGCCACCCTTAGATGCAACATTCTTCAGGAAAGTGTAAGCAGCGTCTGCGCCAAGCATGGTCTGCTTAAGGTCAAGAATGTAAATGCCGTTGCGCTCACCAAAGATGTATGGCTTCATCTTAGGGTTCCAACGACGAGTCTGGTGACCATAGTGGCAACCAGCATCCAGAAGAGTCTGAATAGTAATCTTTGCAGCCATTTTTTACCTCCATTGGTTGTTCCTCCGTACGAGTTCAAGCCTTGTTAAAACCACCCAACACCTGGCTTAGCGTTAGGCACCACGGCAAACAAGTAGTCGTACGTGCGATTTTGTGCTGTTTGGTAACAGCATGTTGTGCTTCTACACAACTTTTGAAAGTATAACAGGAAAACAAGGGCTACGTCTATAAAGAATTTAGACCATAACCTCTACAAATACTGCGCAAATACATCTAACTTCAAAGTGCAAGATTTTCCGTAACAAAGCACAGCTTATTTTGATCTTGGATGGGCTGCCTTTGCCGCTTCTTTGAGCCTATCAACTGACAAATGTGTATACACCTGCGTAGTTGAGAGCGACTCATGACCCAAAAGCTCCTGCACAATACGCAAGTCTGCTCCACCACCAAGAAGCTCCGTGGCGTACGTATGCCTCATTGCATGTGGAGAAAGTGAGCTGTCTAGTCCTGCAGCCACTAAATATGACGAGAAAACCTTGCGCAAAGAATCTGCGCTCATGTCATTTCCCCTGACAGAAATAAAGAGAGCCGAGTGTGCACGGCTTGATTTGTCTTTTAACAAGAGCGTAGGACGAGAAGACCTAAGGTACTTCGTAAGCCACTCAATTGCAGACTCATACAACGGAACAATTCTCTCTTTAGAACCCTTACCAAAGAGACGTACTGTCCCATTTTGTAAATCAATCTGCTCAAGCTTGAGCGTTGCTACCTCAGAAATACGAGCACCTGTTGCATACAAGAACTCAAGAAATGCTCTATCTCTCAGCCCTACTGCTGTTGAGGTATCACATGATTCCAAAAGCCTATTTACATCAGAGTCAGTCATGGTGTGTGGAAGATTGCGTGGCGCTCGAGGATTACTAAGTGCAAGAGCGGGGTCAGTTGCAATCAGTTTTTCTCGCTGCATCCACTTGTAGAAACCACGTAATGCAGACAGGTGTCTGTTAAGCGTTTTAGCAGAATATTGAGCTTGTTTGAGGTAGGCTAAATACAAGCGAAGGTTTCTGTGATCAACCTTAGTTACCTCCACGCCTTCCCTACTGCACCACTGCTCAAATGCTAAAAGATCAGTTTGATATGACCTTAAAGTATTCTCAGAAAGATTCCTCACCTTGCTTAAATACTCAATAAATTGTTCAACGTGACTTTTCTGCACTTTAGAAATGCCCACATTAATCACGCTTTACACAATCAAAGAGTTCATGACGAGAGGCAAGATACTCATCAAAATCTTTATGAGCGCGCTCCGCCATCTTCTGACGGCGCTCGTCTTTCCTTTTAATGTGCTCGTCCAATGGCTCAAAAATGCCAAAGTTAACATGCATAGGCTGGTAATCTTTGGTGTTTGGATTTGTTGCATATCCCACAAGAGAGCCAAACGAGGTTGTTAAGGGAAGCTTGACTTCCTCTTTGCCTAACAGACGAGCGTACATGTTAAGCGCTGCAAGCAAACCTGAGGCAATCGCCTCGACATAGCCTTCTGTACCTGTAACTTGACCTGCGAGAATAGTAGAAGTGCCAGGAATTCCAAATGATCTATCAAGCGCATGAGGGGAATCAACAAAAGAGTTTCTGTGCATAACGCCGTAGCGAACAAACTCAGCATTCTCCAATCCTGGGATGAGCGTAAATACGCGTTTTTGCTCTCCCCAGGTAAGGTTTGTCTGAAAACCTACCAGGTTAAATGCTGTTTTAGCTGTATTTTCTGCACGAAGCTGAACTGCCGCCCAGGGACGTTTACCTGTTCTAGGATCAATAAGTCCAACAGGTTTTAGCGCTCCAAACCTAATGGAATCATGTCCTGTTCTTGCCACTTCCTCAATAGGCTGACATGCCTGGAACAAATCGGATTGCTCAAAATCGTGTCCGATAACACGCTTAGCTGCGAGTAACTCCTCTACAAATGTGTCGTATTCCTCTTTATTCATAGGGCAATTAAGGTAATCGCCAATTCCTAAATCCTCATAACGAGACTGGGAAAATGCAATCGAGCGGTCTATTGACTCTTCAGACACAATAGGTGCTGCCGCATCAAAAAACGACATTCTGTCAGTTCCCACACGCTTAGAAATGGCCTGATATAAGCTATCAGAACACAGAGGACCTGCGGCGATAACTGTTGGCTCATCAGTTAGCTCTGTAACCTCGGCATGAGTCACAGAAATGTTGGGGTGGTTTTTAATCTGCTCAGTTACAGCTTTTGAAAACTCTTCCCTATTTACCGCAAGTGCGCCACCTGCAGGAACGGAGTTTTCCTCTGCTATACGAAGCAGAAAACTACCCATCTTCTTAAGCTCAGACTTTAAAATTCCAGCTGCAGAATCTTCTTTGGTAGATTTCAAAGAGTTGGAACAGACCAGCTCAGCAAACATGTCTGTGTGATGTGCTGGAGAAGAAACAACAGGACGCTGCTCAATGAGCTCTACAAAAATACCACGAGAAGCAAGCTGTAAGGCACATTCACTTCCAGCTAAACCAGCGCCTACTACCGTAACTTTTTGCGTCATTTTTCACCTATCACACACTACGAGTCCAAATAAAAGTCTTTAGAAGGAGTATACCTTCCATCCGGTAATCTTTTTACCATTCCACGAGCTTCATAATCAGTTAGAGAATTTAGTACGGTAAGTACGTTTTCTGATAACCTCCATGCAAGCTCTTCTGGTCTTGAAGGAGAAGCGATAAGTGCAGATAAAAGTGGCGTGAGCTTCTTGTCTTGCTTTATTTGTTCCTGAACCAAGCAATCAAAATCTAAAGAAATTGCAAGGCCTAACGAAGTCTCATCAGGAATAATTTGAGCACCTTCAGCAATTAGTCTATTGGTACCAGCAGAAGCTGGAGAAAAGATAGACCCAGGTATTGCATAAATAGTTTTACCAAGTGAGTTAGCAAATTCGGCAGTACTCATGGTGCCCGAGCAAAGTCCTGCTTCCGTTACCAGAAGCACTTTTCCTAACGCTGCAATTACTGCATTTCTCCTGGGAAACGCATAGCGCCTAGGCGGTGTCCCCCACCTATCTAAAGATATAACCGCTCCTCTTCTTTCTCGTGCAGCTTCAAAAAGATCTAGCGATGTAGTTGGATACGTCACATCAGCGCCACAACCTGCTACTACAACGGTTTTTCCGCCAGCATTAAGCGCAGACATGCCCGCAGTGTAGTCGCAGCCAAGCGCTCCTCCAGATACCACCACAATATTGTTATCTGCAGCGCATCTGCCAGCCATTTCTGCAATTGCCATGCCGTATGGAGTGGCTCTACGAGCCCCAATTACAGACATACAAGGTGCTTGCAAAACGCTTCTATCCCCTATTCCATAAATCACTTCAGGTGGATGGTTGAGCAGTAGCAGCTCTTTTGGATAATCCTCATCTTCTGATGAAATCTCCCATCTCTCCATTGCTACTCCAAAGAACGAGACCTATAAGCCACAGCCTCAGATACGTCGTCTTTTGTCACTTTTTTATGGTGAGCAATATCTGCGATTGTCCGTGCAACTCTGCAGGTACGCGTTATTGCCCTACCTCCTAAATGAAGTCCTCGAGCAAATCTATGCAATAGTTGCAACGCTGACTCATCAAAACTCTCCACGTACTTTTGGCGAGAAGTGCTTTCCACTCCACGGGTTTCTCGCCAAGAGGCAAAATCTCTACCGGAAATAACAAGAGAGCGCATACCTGCTGATGTGAGTCCTAGCTCACCTTGAATAACTCGATCAGAAGAAGGACGAGCTACATCACACACAATATCTATTCGATCCATCAATGGACCTCCAATTTTTGATTGATACGTAGAAATCTTTCCTGGAGAGCACTTGCAGGTGTGAGTTTTATCTCCAAAGTATCCGCAGGGACAGGGATTAGCTGCAGCGATGAGCTGGAACTGAGAAGGAAACTTATAGATGCCATCCACTCGCGCAAGACGTACATATCCATCTTCGATTGGCTGACGTAAAACCTGCAGCGTATTAGAAGCAAACTCGGGCAGCTCATCTAAAAAGAGCACGCCTTTATGGGCAAGAGAAATTTCGCCTGGAATGACAGGTCTGCCACCTCCAATCATGCCTGCTACAGAAGCTGAATGATGAGGAGACCTAAAGGGCCGTACACCTGCTTGAATAGAATCTGTTTCGCACCCCGCTACAGAATGTATGAGCAATACCTCATCGCGCTCTTCTTTAGAAAGTTCTGGGAGGATAGTTGGAATTCTTTTAGCAAGCATTGTTTTACCTGCACCTGGCGGGCCAATCATGAGCATCCCCAGGTTTCCTGTGGCTGCGATTACGATTGCTCGCTTGACTAATTCCTGGTCAATAACCTCTTCAAAATCTAAGTTATCGCTCAGAACTGTGTTGTCTACCTTGTGCTGGCGTTGAGCTAAAGGCTTACAAAATGATGGATCTCTTAAGCTCAGATTAAGCAACGATTGGATTCCAATAACATGATTCCAATCAGAGCCAAACAAATTGCAATCTGAAGAAGAAATGAGCTTCATTCCCAGTTTCTTAGCAAGCATCGCATACGCTGCCATGCCTCTGACGGAAGAAATCTTCCCGTTTAACGAAAGCTCTCCAACAAACAGCCTGTTGTGCACAATCTCTTGAGGAATCTGTCCAGTAGCTGCAAGGATAGCAACAGCTATAGGCAAATCAAATCCAGTGCCTGTCTTCTTTATATCCGCAGGTGTCAGATTGATTGTTACCAACAATCGAGGAATGGTAAATCCGGCAGCTTTTAATGAGCAGCGTACACGAGATCGAGATTCCATAATGGAACTGTCGGGCATACCCACGATAGTAATTCCTGGTATGCCACCTGAAATGCCCACTTCTACATCTACTGGTATTGCCTCAATCCCTCTTAGAGTCGCTGTATGAACGCAGATGGTTGATTGACTCATTGCTCATCCCAGCTAAAAGCCCCAATTAAATGCCTCAAGCTTGCCGTACTTGGAGCTACCAAGTTTATGGCAACAACATCAAACCTAATTGAGGTAAGCGCTGGATGAAGCGCTGCATACATAAGCGCGAGCGTCCTATATTTTTCCTGCTTTGCTTTATTTACCGCAAGCTCAGGCATGATGCTGTCATCTTTGTTCAAGATGCGTCTTGTCTTTACCTCAACAAGCACAACGTTATCGCCATCTTGAGCAACAATATCAACCTCACCAATCTGACACGTCCAGTTAGTTTGGATAATTTTGTATCCTCTTTTGATGAGGTATTTTGCAGCGATCTCTTCGCCTTTCTCGCCAATTTGACGAGAAGACATCTCTTCTAACGGAATTCTGCTCTCTTGTTCGTCATCCTCTTGAGGGCTCTTATCCTGAGTCTTTGGATCTTCCTGTGGTACAGGCTTCTCCTCCACCTCGTTAGCTGTTGCGCCTTCATGCTTACTTGCTTCTTTCTTGCTCATAACTCTCCTTTCGTTGTGGGAGAGTTCAGTTTGCAGGAGCACTTTGACACTAACTTGGCCACTGTCTGTCCAAGCAGCGTAATGATTCTGTCGGAACTAAAAAATTTGATGTAATTAATTTGCGCCTCTAGAAAAAACCCGTTCAATCCTCTTGGAATGAACGGGCGTCTATTTAAATCTGCAAGTTAATCTGATTACTTACATTAGGTGTATTAAAACAGTCTTTGCGTCTTAACAAAGTTTCCACAAAACGAAGCACGATGGATTGGAGAAAGTCCCATCTCACCAATAGCCTCGATATGTTCAGCAGAAGCATATCCTTTGCATTCTGCCAGGTGATAGCCAGGGTACTCCTCATCGTAGGCCACCATTAAAGCATCTCGAGTTACCTTTGCCACAATTGAAGCAGCAGCAATAGATGCAATACGTGCGTCGCCCTTAACAAGAGTCTTCTCTTTAGGATGGATGTGCATAGGATTTCCATCAATCAAGACACAGTCAGGCTCAATACCTGTGTTTTTAACAGCTTGTAGCATGGCGTCTCTTAGACACTGTGCCATACCAACTTCATCAATCCTTTGAGGCGCAATATGAGCAATTCCAATTGCTGTAGCAATTTCTTGAATCTGTGCCGCTAGAATCTCTCGCTTCGTTGCGGTTAATTTTTTGGAGTCGTTTAGTCCATAGATGATCGGATTTTCGGGTAAACACACTGCACAAACCGTTAAAGGACCAGCTACAGAGCCTCTACCAACCTCATCAACGCCAACAACTAGTCCACCTCCAGAAAGCTCCTTCTGAAAGCGATACATTTCTTCTACACGTGCCTTCTCGACGTGTTCTTTTTCAATACGCTTTTTAGCTGATTCCAACGCTTTAATAACCTGTTTACGAGGGTCTTCACTATAACGAGCTATAAGTTCGTATACCTCAGCCTCTGGAGCGTCGCTTAAACGAGCAATTATGTCTTTAGCAGAATCAGCCATGTTTTCTCCAAACCACACGACTATGGTACTAAAAAAGCCGCCCGGAGGCGGCTTTAAAGAGCATATGAAGTTGATTAGCGCTTCTCGCGAAGACGAGCAGCCTTACCAACACGATCGCGCAGGAAGTAGAGCTTAGCGCGGTGAACAACACCGTGGCGAAGAACCTCAAGCTTAGCAATCTTTGGTGAGTGAAGTGGGAAAGTACGCTCAACACCAATGCCGAAGCTGATCTTACGAACGGTAAAAGTCTCACGGGAACCCTCGCCGGAAAGACGAATGATGTCACCCTGGAAGACCTGCTCACGAGTACGGTCACCCTCGACAATACGATAGTGAACCTTTACGTTGTCACCAACGCGGACCTCAGGAATGTCCTCGCGGATCTGCTGACGCTCAATAGCGCGAATGTAGTCCATTGTTTCCTCATCTCTAGAGGTGCCGACGCCCCTGCGAACGACACATAGTTAACACACAGACGAAAAGTATACGTGAATATTTTCCACTGTACAAGGGTTAGTTTGGATAAAACTTACTTTACATATCTTCTTTTACCCCAGGAACGAGGCAGACGAAGATCTTCAAACACTCTTGTTGCGTATCTATCGGTCATACCAGAAACATAATCTGCTACTTGAATCTCTGGATGATCAAAATCATGACACTTATATTCTGCAGGAACCTCATCTAAATGATTTACAAAATAATCGAACAGCTCAATGATAAGGTCATACGCCTTAGGCTCTTCATATTTTGCATCCCCTGATGCATACAAATTAGCAAACAAGAAAGCTCTCATGGTCATCATGGCACCCCACATGGAGTCTGTCATTTTAATGTCCCCCACGCGAGAACTCTCCGAGACAATATCGTGAACCATGTTTTCAATTCGCTCAGGAGAACTATTGCCCAACACCTCACGAGCTTCAGTTGGAAGATACTCCTCCGAAAGGAGTCCTGCTCGTTTTGCGTCGTCAATATCATGTGTTACATAGGCAATACGGTCCGATATGGCAACAATTCTTCCTTCTGCTGTTTCTGCACGTAGATTGCCTGAGTGACATCTAATACCATCGATGACCTCGTGAGAAAGATTAAGACCCTGTCCGTCTTTCTCCAGATACTCAACAATACGAGCACTTTGCTGGTTATGGGCAAAAATACGCTCATTTTCTGGGACGTCAGGGTCCATTCCCCTATACAAACTAATAGCGTGCGAAAGTGCCTTTTCACCAATATGACCAAACGGTGTATGACCCAAGTCATGTCCAAGCGCAATTGCCTCAGTTAGGTCTTCGTTTAAGCCAAGAGGGCGCGCAATTGAGCGCGCAATCTGCGAAACCTCAAGCGTATGAATAAGACGGGTTCTATAGTGGTCCCCTTCTGGGGCGAGAAAAACCTGTGTCTTGTGAGCAAGCCTTCTAAAACTCTTGCTATGCAGAATGCGGTCTCTATCACACTGATAACACGTACGGTACTGGTCAGGCTCCTCTGCTATCGCGCGACCTTTACTTTGATCAGAAAAAGCCGCCTCAGGAGATAAGATTTGATGCTCACGAGCCTCAAGATCTTCTCGTTGAATGGATAACATAGACCCTCCTTGTACCTGCATCTTTATCACATAATAGCAGGTTATTGCTATCTAGCAAAAGAGGGCGACCGAAGCCGCCCTCTAGAGTTTGTTGCAGTGTGTCTAGAAGAAAACCTACTTGGTAGCAATCTTCTGTGGACCACCGTTAGCCTGAATCTTAGCCTGTGCTGCAGCAAGACGTGCGATTGGCACGCGGTATGGTGAGCAGGAGACATAGTCAAGACCAAGGTTGTAGTACATGTGGATGGACTCTGGATCGCCACCGGTCTCACCGCAGACACCAATGGTGAGGTTTGGATTACCCTTACGGCCACCCTCAACACCCATGCGGACAAGCTCTGCAACGCCCTTATCAAGGGTTGCAAATGGGTTGGTCTTAACAATCTTGCGCTCAAGGTAGAGAGGCATGAATGCGGACTCAACGTCATCACGAGAGAAGCCAAGGCAGGTCTGGGTAAGGTCGTTAGTACCGAAGGAGAAGAAGTCTGCGTGCTTAGCAATCTCCTCAGACATGATAGCTGCACGTGGAAGCTCGATCATGGTACCAACTGGGATGTTGAGCTCAACACCGTACTCGTCAGCAACCTGCTTGATGGTCTGCTCAACCTCTTCACGGACCTGGATGAGCTCCTCTTCGAAGCCAACCAGAGGAACCATGATCTCTGGGCGAGGGTCAAGACCAACGCGCTTGAGCTCTGCAGCTGCGCTTGCGATAGCACGGACCTGCATAACGTTGAGCTCTGGGTAGACAAGACCAAGGCGGCAGCCACGAAGGCCGAGCATTGGGTTTGCCTCCTGGAAGGCGTCAAACTTAGCGAGAAGAGCACGCTTTGCAGCGGTGTCCTTACCCTGCTCCTCATCATGAGCAATCTCAACGTCAAGCTCACGTGGGGAATCAAGGAACTCGTGCAGTGGTGGGTCAAGAAGACGGACAACAACGTCTTTGCCGTCCATTACCTTGAACATACCAAGGAAGTCACCCTTCTGAGCACGGCCGAGCTGCTCAATAGCAAGCTGCTTAACGTCCTCAGAGTCTGCAAGGATGAAGTCCTGAATAAGGTGCTTACGCTCACCAAGGAACATATGCTCAGTACGGTCAAGACCGATTGCCTCAGCGCCGTTATCAACGGAAGTCTGTGCATCTGCTGGGTTATCAGCGTTTGCACGTACGCCAATGACGCGACCACGGGACTCGTCAAGACGGACCTCGTCTGCCCATGCAAGGATGGTCTGAAGATCACCAGAAAGCTCTGGCTGAACAAGCTCAACAGCACCAAGGATGACGTCACCAGTAGTACCGTCGATGGAGATAACATCGCCCTCGTTAACAACAAGGCCGGAATCAGCAACGGTGAAGCGCTTGTTAGCAGCATCAATGCGGAGTGTATCAACACCGCAGACGCAAGGAGCGCCCATACCACGAGCAATAACAGCAGCGTGGCTGGTCTTGCCGCCGTGGGAAGTCAGGATGCCCTCTGCAGCAACCATGCCGTGGAGGTCATCTGGAGTGGTCTCCCAGCGGACAAGAATACAAGGCTTGCCTGCCTCTGCAAAAGCCTCAGCGTCTGCAGAAGAGAAGACTGCAGCACCAACAGCTGCACCAGGAGAAGCGTTAAGACCCTTAGCAATGGTCTCATACTCAGCGTTAGGATCAAACTGTGGGTGCAGAAGCTGATCGAGCTGCTCAGGAGCAACACGAGAAACAGCCTGCTCCTTGGTAATACGGCCCTCTTCGTACATCTGAATTGCAACCTTGAGTGCAGAGAGAGCAGTACGCTTACCAACACGAGTCTGAAGCATCCAGAGCTTACCATTCTCAATGGTGAACTCGATGTCCATCATGTCTGCGTAGTGATCCTCAAGAATCTCGAAGACGTGGAAGAGCTCCTCGCCTGCCTCCTTGAGTGCAGGAACCTTAACAAGGTCTGCAATAGGCTCAGTGTTACGAATACCAGCAACAACGTCCTCGCCCTGAGCGTTAATCAGGAAGTCACCGTAGCGCTCGTTGGTACCGTCTGCAGGGTTACGAGTAAATGCAACACCAGTTGCAGAAGTCTCACCCTTGTTACCAAAGACCATGACCTGAACGTTAACTGCAGTACCAAGCTCATCAGGAATCTTGTTCTGCTTACGATAAAGGATTGCACGGTCGTTCATCCAAGAACCAAAGACTGCCTGCTCAGCAAGGCGGAGCTGGAGGTAAGGATCAGCTGGGAAGACTGCGTAGCCGTTCTTGGAGACCTCTGGGTGCTCCTTAACGTCAACGTTAGCAGCAAAGATGCCCTTGAACCAAGTTACAAGGTCACGAAGGTCATTTGCGTCCAGCTCCGTATCAAGCTTAACGCCCTTCTCGGCCTTCTTAGCAGCAATTGCGTCCTCAAAGAGCTGTCCAGAGACGCCCATAACAACGCCAGAGAACATCTGAACAAAACGACGGTAAGAGTCCCAAGCAAAGCGCTCGTTACCAGTCTGCTTAATGAGGCCCTGAACAGACTCATCGTTAAGACCAAGGTTAAGAACAGTGTCCATCATGCCAGGCATGGAGAATGGAGCACCGGAACGGACGGAGACAAGCAGTGGATCTTCTGCATCGCCGAGCTTCTTGCCCATGCGCTCCTCAAGAGTAGCCATTGCAGCGTCAATCTCATCAGTGACGCCCTCAGGCCAGACGTTGCCGTTGTTGGAATAAGCAACGCAAGTTTGGCAAGTAATTGAGAATCCTGGAGGTACAGGCAGGCCAATCTTAGACATCTCTGCAAGGTTTGCACCCTTGCCACCAACAATCCACTTTGCCTCTTCTACGGATGCGCCAGCGACCTCAGTAACATCGTTACCGGCGTGGTCCTTTCCGAAGCTGTAAACGTGCTTCTCGGACATAACACTCCAAACTCTCAAACTGTCACACGCAAAGCGTGCACCAACACAATTGAACGCAAAGACATCAAACCAAACAAGTAGGCTCTGTCTTCACATTCATAGTATGTTACCAACCTACGCGTTCCATCTGAACAAAATAACGGTGAGCGGTCAATATCGACCGTTCACAGAATGATTTACAAACTTATGGTTGCAAATTGTGAAATTCTCCATAAAGAAAATGAGCACCCAAAGTGGATGCTCATTTAACTTTTTGATATTTTGAGGCGTCAGCACTCTCTTAGCGTGTAACTCCCTCAAAGAAAGCGCCAATTGCGTGGCTTGGCTCTTCACCCGTAAGCGTAGAAATAACGTTTACTGCTGGTCCCAGAAGATCAATAGATGGGATGAGGCGCTGATCAAGCTCACGACGAATCTCTCTTCTGAGAGAGCCATCTGCAAAGGTGTGGAAGACCGCGCGAGGACGATCCTCATCTTCATGCTCGTTGAAGTATGCGCGGACGTCTTCAACGCTGTGAATATTTGGAACCCTTACGATCTCTACGGAATCATCGCCAAACTGAGCAGCAGCAGCCTTAACTACTGCAGCACCGGTCTCTCCGCGAGAATCTGACAAAACGTAGACGATAGGCAGACCATCACCAAGAGAGTTGTTGTCGATATCAAGTGTGCTCATGCTGTAACCCTTTCAGTCAAGTATTCAGAAAGATACAAACATTTATCAGTCTAAGCGTACCCTACTTCTTACGAGAAAGCACACTAATATCGGCGACATTACTAAATACCTGGGCAAACTTGTTCAAAAGACGCAAACGATTTCGGCGAACGGTATCATTTTCATCCATGACAAGCACTTTGTCGAAGAAAATATCAATAGGCTCACGCAGTTGTGACAGTGCAGAAACAGCAGCAGCATAGTCTAAACCAGCAAGAGCGGAAGCCACCTGCTTCTGACCCTCTTCACAAGCAGCGAGCAACGACATCTCTGGCTCGGTAAGAAGCTCTGTATCAACTTCTGTACCAAGTGAAGCGTCGCTAAGGTGAGCTGCACGTGCATAAGCAGTAGCAAGGTCCTCAAAGAGCTCAGGCTCGTTCTGACGTGCCTCATCAAGTGCACGAGCACGCTGAAGGAACTCATCAGGATTGATAACGCCAATTGCACTGACAGCCTCAATAGCATCTGCAGAGATCTTCTCGTCCTTAGCAATAGATGCAAGGCGACCAATAAAGTACCGCTCAACCTGAGACTGAACAGACTCGTCAACAGCAAGACCCTGCTGGTGATAGAGCTCCAGAGAGCTTGCAATGAGCTTCTTGAGGTCAAGGTGTGCCGTTGAGCGAACCAGCGCAATAACACCAATAGCTGCACGACGAACGGCATAAGGATCGGAAGAGCCGGTTGGTGGCTCGTTGATAGCAAAGATGCCGCAAATGGTATCAAGCTTGTCAGCAATAGCCACAAAGCGACCAATCTGACCACTTGGGAGCTCGTCGCCGGCAAAGCGAGGACGATAGTGCTCGCGAATGGCTGCAGCTACATCGCTCTTCTCGCCAGCTGCCTCTGCGTAGTAGCCACCCATAACACCCTGCTGGCTGGTGAACTCGACAACCGCCTGGCTGACAAGGTCTGCCTTAGCAAGGTGAGCGGCGCGAGCAGCAAGCTCTGCCTCTTCCTGGTTGGAAGTCTCGTCAAGCGCAATCTCTGCAGCAAGAGCCTCCATACGCTGGGTCTTCTGCAGAACCGTGCCAAGCTTCTCCTGGAAGACAACGGTTTCAAGACGCTGAGCAAACTCGTCGAGCGTATGCTTCAAGTCCTCCTCAAAGAAGAACTTAGCGTCGTCGAGACGAGCACGAACAACACGCTCGTTGCCGTCAATGACGCGCTCTGCGCAAGATGGATCTGCGTTTGAAACCACAATAAACTCTCGAGTCAGCTTACCTTCAGCGTCATAGATTGGGAAATAGCGCTGGTTAGAGAGCATGGACTCAGTAATAATCTCTGAAGGAACGTTAAGGAATTCCTCGTCAAAGGTGCCCACAAGAACCTGAGGCCACTCGGTAAGGTTGATGACCTCCTCAAAAACCTTCTCGGGCATATCAACGTGAGAGCCTGGACGAGCAGCCTCAACCTCTTTAATGCCGGCGAGAATAACGTCTTTGCGCTGCTCCTGGAGCAAAACACCAGCGTTTTTGAGCACCTGCTCATAATCAGCTGGAGTAGCTACCTCATGGCAACCAGGCCCAAGAACACGGTGACCCTGGGTGGTGTTTGAGCTAGTTACATCAGCGTACGTAACAGGAACAATCTCTGAACCAAAGAGGACGCAAAGCCAACGAACAGGGCGAACATAACGCTCGTGGAAAGAGCCCCAGCGCTGGCTGCGAGGCCAGTCAAGAGCAGCAATCCAAGAAGTTGCCAGCTCAGAAAGGATCTTTGTAGCAGGAACTGAAGGAATGTTGAGCTCCGCAAAAACGTACTCGTGACCATCGGTATCTACACGGTGGGTCAGTGCATCAGCACTTACGCCGCACTTACGAGCAAATCCTTCAGCAGCCTTGGTTGGCTTACCCTCTGCATCAAAAGCAATTTCTGCCTTAGGACCACGCTTAACCTCAGAAATCTCTTCTGTAGCCTCAGCAACATCCTTAACGTAGGCGGTTAAACGGCGAGGTGTCGAGAGGATCTTAACCTCTCCAAATGACAAACCAGAGTCTTTAAGTCCGGAAACCACGAGCTTATTGAACTGAGCAATAGCCTTCTGCAAAGGAGCAGATGGCATCTCTTCAGAACCAATCTCAAAAAGGAAGTCTCTAACCTCAGCCATTTAAGCCACCTCCTCCTGAGTAGTTGATGCAGGTGCTTTCTTAGAAGCAACCTCCTCCAAATACGATTCGCAGCATGCCTTAGCAACCGTGCGAACGCGAAGAATGTAGTTAGCCCTCTCAACAGCAGAAAGAGCACCGCGAGAGTCAAGTAAGTTAAATGCGTGACTGCACTTCATAACGCAGTCATACGCTGGAAGCGGAAGTTTACGCTCAAGGCAGCTATGGCACTCTGCCTCATACTCGTCGAACTTCTCGCGCATGAGCTCAATGTTGGCTACCTCAAAGTTATACGTTGAGAACTCACGCTCGTTCTCCAAAAATACCTGGCCGTACGTCATTGGCGTGCCATCTGGCAAGTAACTCCATACCAGATCATAGACGGAATCTACACCCTGAGCATACATAGCAATACGCTCAAGACCATAGGTAATCTCAACAGGAACAGGATCTACCTCAATGCCACCTACCTGCTGGAAGTACGTGAACTGAGTAACCTCCATGCCGTTGAGCCAAACCTCCCAGCCAAGTCCCCAGGCACCAAGAGTTGGGCTCTCCCAGTCGTCCTCAACAAAACGAACGTCGTGGTCTTTTGGATCAAGGCCAATAGCAGCAAGTGAACCAAGATAGAGATCTTGGGAATCTGCAGGAGATGGCTTGAGCAAGACCTGGAACTGATAGTAGTGCTGCAAGCGATTGGGGTTCTCGCCATAGCGTCCATCAGCAGGACGACGACAAGGCTGCGGATAGCAGGTACGCCAAGCGTCAGGACCAAGTGAGCGCAGGATAGTTGCGGTATGGAAGGTACCAGCGCCTACCTCAGAGTCGTATGGCTGCATGACCGTGCAACCTTTTTCTGCCCAGTAGTGTTCAAGGGTCAGAATCATATCTTGAAACGTTAGTGGTGTTGCGCTCATGATGTTCTTTCTCTCAAATGTCCGACGTAAGTACTATAGCCCGCGAGCATGGTCAAAGGGCCAGAAAATAAACATTGCCTTAGAGGTCACGGTAGAAACCGCAACTGCTCCAAAATATCTGGAATCAAGCGAGTTTGTTCTGTTATCCCCCATAACAAAAATATGACCTGCAGGAACAGTATACGGATAATTCTGAATTACGGCACCTGTGCGATCCGCAAGAGAATACGTTGGCTTGCCTTCAGTGTAAGGCTCGTCCATAAGCTGGCCATCAACATACACAGCACCGTCACGCAAATCAACCGTTTGACCTGCTGTGGCAATGACGCGCTTCACTAAAAGCGTATCGGGATTTTGAGGGCTGGTAAAGGTAACCACGTCGCCTGCTTGAGGGGTACCACCAAAGCGGTAGGTAAGCTTCTCTCCTACCAAGCGGTCTCCCAGCTGAATGGTATTAAGCATGGAACCTGTTGGAACCTCATACACCTCAGCAACAAAAGTCCTGATAAAAAATGCCAGAGCGACGGCAACCGCAACAATTACCAGGTATTCAAAAATTTCAAGAACTCTAGAATGTCCACTACTCATCGTCATCACCAGATTGCTGATCAAGCTCTGCTAAATATGCTCTGTCCTTCTCAGTGAGCTGAGCGCTCTCTAAGAGGTCTGGACGCCACGCACGTGTGCGAGCAAGTGCGGATTGTCGTCTCCAGATTGCTACCGCTCCGTGGTCACCTGACAGAAGCACAGACGGAACTTCTCGCCCCTCAAAGTTTGCTGGTCGCGTGTACTGAGCATACTCGAGAAGTCCATCGTCAGAAAAGGATTCATCCTGCGAGCTCATCTCATCGCCAAGCGCACCGGGAAGCAGGCGCACAACTGAGTCAATCACGGTAAGCGCAGGAAGCTCTCCGCCCGTCAGAACGTAATCTCCCATAGAAATAACGTCATCTGCCAGCTCATAGACACGCTCGTCCATGCCCTCATAACGCCCGCAAACAAACAGAATACGCTCTTTTTGAGCAAACTCTTGAGCAATAGCCTGAGAATACGGCCTACCAACTGGCGAGAAAAACACCACGTGGGGCTTGACATCCGCCTGATCAGAAATCTCTCGAACTGCCTCAAAAATAGGAGCAGGCTTCATAAGCATGCCTTGCCCGCCACCAAAAGGAGCGTCATCTACCGTACGATGCCTATCATGCGTCCAGTCACGTAAATCATGCGCATAGAACTCAAAAATGTTTGTCTTTTGAGCTCTGCCCATAATAGAAGCATGTAAATAGGGCGAGAAGACCTCAGGAAATACTGAGAGCGTTTCTAGACGCATACTACTCACCTAACCTAAGGAGACCCTGAGGAATTGAGACGGTAATGGGACCCTCAGCTGGAGCCTCTTTGATAAATTCATCAACAGCAGGCATCATTACCTGGCCAAAAGGTCCCTCAAGTACCCACACATTTTGTGTAGGTCCAACAAGAACCTCTGAAATTTCACCCAGAGAACCATGTTCTATATCAAGCACTTCTCTACCAACAAGCAAAGAAACGTTAACCAGACCAAAGTTTTCTGGAAGACAATCTTCTTCTACCAGAAGCGTTTTACCCACAAGCTCTTCTGCGTCAGAGATGGTAGTTACGTCTTCAAACGTTACAAGACTACCTTCTCTGTCATCTGACTCAACAGAGACAACCAAGAATTTCCTTGGGCCTTTAAGTGCAGGCGGAACAGGAACAACTGTCATGCCTTCAGCTATAAGAGAAGGAAGGCTGTGAACGGGAACCGTCACAACCTCCCCTCTTTTACCATGCGTTTTAACAATTTGAGCAATTGCTCGCCAGTGTTTACGCAAAATTAGCCTACAACCTCGACATCAACAGAGGTGCCAACACGCTGGCCAAGAGCACGAGCCAAAGTACGAATAGCCTTAATGGTTCTACCCTTGCGGCCGATGACACGTCCAGCGTCTTCCTCAGAGCAAGAAACCTCAATTAAGGCTCCATCCTCGCGATCGGTGACGTCGAGTGCAACAGCATCTTCATTATCGACAAGACCACAAACGATGTACTCAACAAGGTCAGCTACCTTGTCAGAAGGCATCTCCTGAATGTCTTGATCGACAGCGTCTACCTCAGTGGGCTCTGTGAATTCAGACACGATTTACTCAGCCTCTGGAGCCTCGGACTCCTCAGCAGCTGCGGCAGCAGCCTCAGCAGCAGCCTTTGCCTGTGCCTTCTTGGAGAGCTTGGTCTTCTTCTCTGCAACTGGAGCACCAGTACGAGCAATCTCAATGAGGTGAGAAACTGCGCTTGTTGGCTGAGCGCCCTTTGCTACCCACTCGTCAACCTTCTCGAGGTTGATATCAATCGTCTTTGGGCTAGTCAGTGGGTTATAACGACCGACTTCTTCAATGTAACGACCATCGCGAGGCATACGACCATCAGCGACAACTACGCGATAGTACGGACGCTTCTTGGCACCGTGACGGGCCAGACGAATCTTAACTGCCAATGAAAACTCCTCCATACGAGCGGTGCCTCGGATGTTAGATGGGCTGCACCGCAAAGCCACAAATCGGGTTACAAGTGTACAACAACGCGTTAACCTCGAAAAGTATAAATTTGCTCTCTTCAAAAAGTACTCGTAATTTATTTATGAAACACTTGTTCTATTTACGCAAAAAGTATACACTAAATCTATGAAAACGTCAAAGAACATATCGGATAAAACCGCACGTAAATCGTGTGATTTTGAATGGCATGGTAAGGCTATTGGCCTTCTTGACCTAGATGCGTTCTTTGCATCCGTAGAACAACTTGATCATCCTGAGTGGCGTGGAAAACCAGTAATTGTAGGAGGTTCTCCTCACAAACGGGGCGTTGTTTCAACCGCATCTTATGAAGCAAGAAAGTATGGCGTTCATTCTGCCATGCCTTCAGCTACTGCGGTAAGGCTTTGTCCTCATGCAATTTGGACTTCGGGACGTTATGACAGATACTCAGAAATGAGTGCTCTTGTTATGGGTTTTCTCAAAGATGAGACTCCCCTTGTTGAACAAGTTTCTATTGATGAGGCATTTTTTGATATTACTCCTGGAAGATTTTCTAAAGAAAATCCTTTAGAAATTTGTAAGCGCATACAAAAGAAAGTTGCAGCACTAGGTGTTACCTGTTCTATTGGTCTAGGAACAAATAAAACAATTGCCAAGATTGCTTCTGAACAAGAAAAACCTCGAGGTCTTACTGCGGTCTTTCCTGGTACAGAAGGTCGCTTTCTGGCTCCTCTGCCTATTGAAGCAATGAGCGGCATTGGTCCTGCTATGGCAAAGACACTTCATCAACAGGGAATTAAAACGCTTGGAGAGCTCTCAAGAGCAGATGCAATGTATCTCACTTCCCTTGTTGGCAATACTGCCTCAAAGATGATTTTGCGTGCACAAGGAAAAGAAGTCTCAGAGGTTCATGAAGCTGCTCAACCTCGCGATGTTAAATCTGTTTCTAACGAGAGAACCTTTGAAACAGATTTGTTTGATAAACAAGAAATAGAAGAAGCCATCAGACACATCTCTGGTGTTGTAGGCAGACGTCTTCGCCGAAAACAGTTACAAGGGTATACCGTAACGCTTAAGGTAAAAGCCTCTGCAACAGAGTCTCATACCGCTCAAAAAAGAATGCCTACTCCAACTGATGATGAGCACCTCTTTGCAGAGATTGCCGTGAGCCTTCTTTCAACCATTTGGAAAGAAGGACAGCCAGTAAGACTACTTGGTGTTGGCATAAGCTCATTCACAGATGAGACACAGAGTAAGCCTGTTCAAACGTCTCTTTTTGATCAATTTGAAGACACCTTTGATGCGGCAGCCCCTGGACTCGCAACAAAAAAGAAACCTCGGAGTGACTTACGTCATCTCTCCGAGGTAACCGATAAACTCAAAGATAAATTTGGCTCAGATGCTGTGCAGTATGGTAGAGATCTACGCTTTGAGCATCGCGTTTCTGACACCATGCCTACAGGCAAAAACGAGCAGATCTAGGACGCTAAACCTACTCAGTAGGGTCAGCAGATTCTGGAAGATTGTCTACCAGGTCATCCTCAGAAAGCTCAAAAGCAGGAGCCAACGCATCCTCTGGAAGATCAGCGTAAGGAATCTCAGAAGTCATAGCTCCCTCAATATCTAGCTCTACACGAGGAGCATCTGCCCAAAGTCGCTCAAGACGATAGTAAGACCTTACCTCAGGCTGGAATACGTGAACTACAACTGAGCCGTAATCGATCAGAATCCAATTAAGGCCGTCACGGCCCTCAGTAGAAATTGGACGAACGCCGCAATTTGCCGTGACCTTCTCGCGAACCTCATCAACAATAGCGTCAGCCAAACGAGCATTTCCACCAGTACAGATAACAAAATAATCGCAAACGTCACTGAGACCAGTGAGATCAAGTACAAGAATATCTTCAGCTTTCTTCTGATCTGCAGCAATTGCAGCAGTCTTTGCAAGCTCAAGTGAAGTTACAGCCATGAATTTCTCCGTTTTCTCATGTAGCTAGGCTACTCAGATGTCTTTTCAATCATCTCATTGTATAGGGCAATTGAGTTTGGATACAAATAACTTCTAGTAGAAATAACATACATCATAACGCCACAAAACGCCGTCTCATAAAGTTCATCGAGAGAACCGCCGTGTAAATATATCTCTCGAGCCTCTTCAACTGACTTGAAACTTGGTCGCAAGGGCTCAATAAGGTCAGCTACGTACAAGATTTTGTCAAGCTTACTCATCTGACAATCACCTGCAGTGTGCTTTTGAATAGCACTGAGAATCTGATCAGAAAGCCAAGGATAGATTGCTGGCAGGGTTTTTGCGGCGAGAGGACCGTGCAAGAGTCCTACGATTTTCTGATACGGAGCTGCTGTCTGAATACGAAAGCGCTCTGCCAGCTCAATAGTTTCTGCATCAGGAAGAAGTTTCTCCCAATCATGCAAAATACCTGCCACACGAGCGCTAAACATATCTGCGCCATAGACCTGCGCGAGGGTTTCTGCACAATGTCCTACAGAAATAGAGTGCGCAAAGCGCTTGGGGTTCTTGTGGTGCATATGAGACTTCAGATCAGACTCAAGCTGATCAATGAGCGCCTGTTGTTCTGCGGTATAGACAATATCTTTTGCTATAAGTGTTCTTTCCATTATGTCCTACAAAGTTTTGAGTCAAACCTAATCTCCACCTGTTTGACACTGCCCTGATACAAGCGTATGTCAATCTGAGCAGCGGGTCGCTTTAGCTTGACCACTTAATTGAGTGGCGTTGTATCGGCGCCATAAAGCCCATGCTTGTGAATGTAACCTGTTACAGAATCGGGAGTTAGATATCTGAGGCTCTGACCATTTTGAACTCTACTACGCAAGTAGCTTGATGAGATTGCTAATGCAGGAACCTCTAAATACGTCACCTTAAAGTCATACGGAGAGTCTGCAATGACCTTCTGTGCGCGGCTTAATGCATAACCAGGACGCGTTGCAGCAACAAAGTGAGCAAGCTCAGCTACGGTCTGTGCATCTTTCCAGGTGACAATATCAGCAATTGCATCTGCACCAGTAATAAAGAAAAATTCAACGTTAGAGGGGTATACCCTACGCAATCTTCTGAGCGTATCAGCGGTGTAGGTGATGCCCTCATAATCCACCTCAAAACGAGAAGCAACAAAATGAGGATTATCTGAGGTTGCCAGAAGCGTCATTGAGTAACGGTCTTCTCCCCTGGTAACTCCCTTATTTTGTTTGAATGCAGGGCGACCAGCAGGCATAAAGACAACCACATCAAGATCAAGGTCATCATATGCCTGTTCAGCAGCTACCAAGTGGCCGTTATGAATGGGGTCAAAGGTTCCACCCATGATTCCCAGACGATAGGTGCAATTTCTATCCTGTCCTAAACGAGGCAAACCAGGATGCATGTTATTTAAGACGTCAACGGCCATACACTACTCAGTTTCTGAAGAAGTGCCAGCTACTTGAGACGGATCAGATGGAGCCTCTTCAAACTCAACATCTTCGAATTGCTGGTCTGAGGCGTCCTCATCAGGAATCTCTATGCCATCTGTATTTGGTTTGTTTGGATCCTCATAGGTAAAGGTGAGCTCAAGAATGCGAATCTCGTCGCCATCAACAGCACCTGCCTTTGCCAGCTGAACTTCAAGACCCATACGGTCAAGACGGCGCTGCAAATACGCCACAGCCTCATCATTATCCCAATCGGTCTGGATAACCATGCGCTCAATCTGGCCACCGGAGACACGCCAAGCATGACGCTCTTCTCGCTCAATACGAAGCTTGTTATCACGGCGAAGTCGCTGGTTCTCCCAAGCCTCACTGCGGTCAACCGTAGGTGTAGTAATGGCAATTTCTTTACGGAGCTCTGCTACCTCTGCGGCGCAGGTGGTAACAAAGTCATCAAGATTTAAACCAGTTACGGTAGAGATGGCAAAGAAAGTCCTGCCATCAGCCTCGGCTGCTTTTCTGAGAGCCTCAATAGCATCTTCTGTGCCAGGCATATCGCACTTGTTTGCCACCACAATCTGAGGGCGATCAGCCAGCTTTGACGCGTAAGCTTTGAGCTCCTCGTTAATGGCGTGGTAGTCCTCTACAGGATTTCTACCTTCATAGCCACCGGTAACATCGACCATATGGACAATGAGTGCTGTACGCTCAATATGACGCAAGAACTGATGGCCTAGGCCCTTGCCCTCAGAGGCGCCCTCGATAAGACCAGGAACGTCTGCACAGACAAATGACTGTCCATTTTGTGCACGGACGACGCCAAGATTTGGCACAAGAGTGGTAAAAGGATAGTCAGCAATCTTTGGACGAGCAGCACTAATACGTGCGATAAGAGAACTCTTGCCAACGGAAGGCATGCCCACCAAGGCCACGTCTGCCATGAGCTTCATCTCTAGCTCAATCCAATGCTCTTGGGCTGGCTCGCCCTTCTCGGCAAATGCGGGTGCACGCCTTACAGAGGTGACAAAGTGAATGTTGCCGCGGCCGCCGTTGCCACCAGGGGCAACAACTACCTGCTCTCCTGGGGAGGTAAGATCAGCAATCTCATAAAGTGGTTCTTGTGTAACTGGATCAAGCTCGCGCACAACGGTTCCCAGAGGCACCTTGAGCAGCAAATCTTGTCCGTCAGAACCGTGGCGGCGAGCTCCCTTACCGTGAGTGCCGCGCTCTGCTTTAAAGTGATGCTTATAGCGGTAATCAATCAGGGACGAAAGCTGCGCGTCTGCAACAATGACAACATTGCCGCCATGACCACCATCGCCACCATCAGGGCCGCCTTTAGGTACATATGCTTCTCGACGGAAAGACATGCAGCCTGCGCCGCCGTCTCCGCCTTTGACATTGATATGACAAAGATCAGTGAAAGTTTCCACGTGTCCTCCTTCTAATACCTTAATGTTACGGCATTTACCAGCGAAGCACAGTGAAAACGCGAGAAGTTCTTATGAGAACACGAGGATAACAACAATTACCGCAACGCCAAGAATCATCAAAGCAAAGTCTGATGGAGCCAAAGGATAGCGTTTAAATGCAGATGAAGCATTCCTTAAATAGAAACCTCGCTGCTCAGCTGCAAGTGCTGAGGCGTCAGCTTTTTTAACGGAGCTTACCAACAGAGGAACAATCAAAGGCATGGTGAGCTGGAGCTTCTTAAATGGATTTTTGGTATCAAACTCAACGCCACGAGCCATCTGAGCCTCCATAATATGGTTCATCTCGGAAGCAAAGACAGGCACAAAGCGCAAAACCGTTGCAATGGTAAACGCATAAGGATAAGGAACATGTGCAACTTCTACCAGCGCATTCATGAGGTCTTCTACGCGCATAAGTGAGAGCATAGAAAGCAGCGGCAGTGCCAGCGCAATTGTTTTTAGGGCAACGTTAAAGCCACGCTCCAAACCGTCTACCGTGATGAATAAAAAGAGCGTTTGACCAGCAGGGGCAACAAGCGTCTGAACAACGCACAAGATAAGACCTAAGACAGCAAAGCCAAATACCAGCTTAAAAGTCTTCTGAGCGTTCTGTGAGACAACTCCCACACAAATGGTAAGCGCAAGTACCGCAAGCACCTCAAGCGTTCCTTGTGCAGCAAAGGCGGCTGCAAAGAGCTCAAGCGCGAACACAAGCTTGGCCACAGGATTTGCCTTATGAAGGAAGCTTGTTCCTTCGGTGTAATCAATAACACTACCCACGAGGAGCCTCCTTACCGTTCAACGTTGCTGCAATACGAGCAATCTCAAACTGGTGTTGCAATGCCTCAAGCACCTCGGAAGCGCTGTTAAGCCCAGCAAATGACGGATCTACGTGCGCGCCCGCAAGCTTTGACAGCTGAATCATCTGAGGAGCCTCAACGTATGCTTCCTTCAAAACTTCATCTGCCGAGAAGATCTGTGCAACTTCCCCATCGTCTAACACGCTACCATGTGCCATAACGACAATTCTTGTGGCAAAGTCCAGCACAACCTCCATGTCATGGCAAACCATAAGAACTGCACAGCCCTTCTCGCACAATGATTTGACCATATTCATGACCTGTATACACTCTTTGTAATCCAGACCCGAAGTTGGCTCATCAAGCACAAGAATATCTGGCTCGCAGGCAACCACAGATGCAAGCGCAACCATCTGACGCTGTCCGCGAGAAAGCATAAACGGCGACGCATCCGCATCAAGCCCCATGCGATCAATTACTTCAAGCGCCTTCTTGCGGGCATCCTCTGCAGACGCACCCTTGAGCTCAAGGCCAAACGCAATCTCCTCAAGAACGCTCTCTTTACAAATCTGGTAATCGGGATTTTGGAACAGCGTTGAGACATGCTGAGCAATCTGCGACGTCTTCCAATCCTTGCAAGAGGCACCCTTAATATGAATGTCTCCCGATCGAGGACGCAAGAGACCATTTACCAGCTTAGTCAGAGTTGTTTTGCCAGCGCCGTTTTGACCCACAAGAGCAACGAGCTCACCAGCGTGCAAACTGAGAGAGACACGCTCTACGCCATCAGTACTATTTTGATATTTAAAGGTGGCGTCGATAACGTCAAGGACAGATTGAACACCTGGCTGCTCTGCATCTTGAAGAACACCAATCCTGTCAAACGGCCCGCTCGACTCAGCAACCACAGGACCATCTATTTTTGGAAGATATGACTCCCCTGCTAGCTCAACAGCGTCAGTAGCCGGTGATTCAGCACTCTCTGTAAGAGAAATACGACGATGCTGTAAAGCCCCAACACAGCACGCAAGCTGCTTGGCAGCTGACTGAACCGAGAGTGCGGTTTCATCACAGACAGCCTGATCAGCCTCGCTGAGTAAGTGGACATATTCCACCTGATGCGAGAGCTCGTGAACACCCTTTGAGACGCGCACGCAACGAGGAACGTCAACACCAACCTCTTGCAGCAAATCTACCTGTGAGAACACTTCCTCGCCGCTACCGTATGCACAAATGGCACCCTTGTCCATAACGGCAATCTTTGAGCAATACTTGGCGAGAAGACCTACTTTTTGCTCAATTACCACAACCGTAATACCTTTGGTTTTGTTGAGCCCTGAAAGCGTCTGGAAGATGAGCTCAGACGACGTCGGATCTAAGGCTGCTGTTGGCTCATCTAGTACCATAACCTGCGGCTGTAGTGCCAAAAGAGCTGCAATAGCAACCTTTTGCTTCTGTCCACCAGAAAGAGAGGCAATCTCTCTAAAGCGAAGGTTGGCAATACCAACTGTTTCTAGCGCATAGGTAATTCGCTCTGGAATCTCTGCATGAGGAACTGCAAAGTTCTCAAGACCAAAAAGAAGTTCATCCTCAACAATTGAAGCAACCATTTGCGCGTTGATATCCTGGGTTACAGAACCCACAATTTTAGAGATATCAGTCAGCGCAACTGTGCAGGTATCCATTCCAGCAACAAGAATCTTTCCAAAGAAACTTCCTCTGAAGTGATGTGGAATAGCACCAGAAAGTGCAAGAGCAAGCGTGGACTTGCCTGCGCCAGAAGGACCAACAATACCTACAAAGTCACCCTCCTGAACGCTCAGTGACAGCTCATCCAGAGCATGAGCTGAGCTATCAGGATAGCTATATGACACAGATTGAACTTCAATAATAGACACAGTGTTCTCCAGGAAATAAGTGCGTATCTAAGAACTTATCGACCCAAAACCTTCTTAAGAGGAGCCGCAAGAACCTGAACAACAATAGCATTAAAAAATGCCGTTCCCACGATGACAGGAAGCATTACGTAGAAAAGCTCAATAGTTGCGCCCTTAGCTGGAATAGCAATGGCAGCAAAGATCAGGCCAGAAATAAGAGTAGTAACAAAAGAACCGATAGCAGGCATTAGCGGCTTATCGGCAAGAGCAGATCTAGTAAAGGCAAACATGACAAGTGAAGCAACACCCTCTGCAACAAAATCAGCACCAGGAACAGAGGTGGTCAGCTGAATAACGGTAGCTGCGATAAGACCAATAACCAGGCTCTGAACAGCATTTGGCTTAAGCAAAAGGATAGCCAGGCAGAACGAAGAAATAATAAACTCTGGACCAATTCCAATAGCACTAATTGCCTTACCAACGGTCAGGTTAAGAATAAAACCAGCAGCAATAAGGACGGCAACAAGGACTAGAGAAGTAACATCCAATACTCCTGCATTTTTTGAAACAGCAACAACACGTGGTGCCTGCTCTGCAGATCCTGTCTCTGTGTCTGCGGCGTTAACCTCATTGAGATTTTCTGTAGACATACAAACTCCTTTAACGCAAAACTAAAAACGTACAAACAAATTTTTAACAACACGGGTTTCTCGCCATCCGGATTTAGCAAGAAACGTACGCACAAAAAAAGCTCTCGGTCACCCGAGAGCCTCTAAATGCGTATGCAGAAGCAACTCATCGCTGACCGGAGAAAGACAAGTTGTTCCACCACCACTGCTGAGTGCATGTAGCGCGCATGATATGTCCTCCTCCCAAGAGCGTAAATTGCAATGTAAGAAGAATACCATTACTTTGCCAGATTGTGTCAAAAAATACATTAAGAAACAAATTAGAAACTGTGAACGGTACGCGTAAGATACCGCGAGAAACAAAAAAGGGGTCCCGAAGGACCCCTTGAATGAACTGCAAATGTTCAAGAAAACTTATGCCTCAGCAGCAACGACGTTAACGACGTGCTTAGCACCCTTCTTGAACTCAACAACGCCATCGCAAAGTGCAAAGAGAGTGTCATCCTTGCCGCGACCAACGTTTACGCCAGGAGTGATGTGAGTACCACGCTGACGGATGATAATCTGGCCAGCCTTGATTGCCTGACCACCGTAAATCTTAACGCCAAGGCGCTGTGCTTGTGAGTCGCGACCGTTGCGGGAAGAGCCGAGACCTTTCTTGTGTGCCATAAATGCTACCTGCCTATCTCAATATCAGAAGTGACCAATTACTCTGCAGACTCGTCGGATGCCTTAGCAGCAGCCTTACGAGCGGTAGGGAGCGCGGTAACCTTCAGCTTAGTAAGGTTCTGACGGTGACCGTTGGCGCGGTGATAGCGCTTACGCTTGTGGAACTTGAAGACGAGGACCTTCTTGTCCTTGTACTGCTCAAGAACCTCACAGGTAACCTTCTTAGAGGAAAGAGTGGCAGCGTCAGCAACAACCTTCTTGCCGTCGTTAAGCATAAGAACATCAAGCTTTACCTTATCGCCAGGCTGCGCATCAAGCTTCTCGACGCTGATTACGTCGCCCTTGGCAACCTTATACTGCTTGCCACCAGTTGCTACGATTGCGTACATGTGTGTAACCCTTCATTGCTGATTCTTGCAACGATTAATACTATCTTTGCATTTCTGAAGATCCGAGCAAAGATCTTCGCCGCCGTGACCTGTGGCATCCGCGGGAAACTGTCGGTGTCCCATGTCCCTCGGCGAGAAACACAACTCGAAATAGTCTACTGCATATTTCAGAAAATTCCAAGACAAAACTACATGTTATAGAGGCTTCACAAGGAGTCCATTTTCTGAAACATGTGCCTGTGAGGTGCGACATACCTTCAACGAGTCAATACCTTGCAGTCCATCCACTCCTGCTTGAGCTGCAATTCTTTGCGCCTCGTAGATCAAAACCGCAGGTCTAAGCGCTGCCCGTGGATCTTGTAGCGTATCAAGCTCAAATGAAATGCACGTATTAGATGAGCTCTCAGAGATGCTGTAACCAGCAAACGTTGTCTCTAAGTTGACCACTTTTTGCTTGTCACCGCGCATGTACGTCAGCTCTTTTTTGGCGAGAAGATCCTCAAACCCCCAACGCAACGCCTCGGACTTAAGACCCTCTCCCAAAATGTCGCATCTCCAGTGAGCGGCATTCAACCATGCTTCAAGCGCTGGCAGCGACTGGTCAACGTAGCTGACGGCAAACGGAGCAAGCGCGGGAGGCGTTGCCGACAACAACCTCTCTAACGCCTCATCCGGGTCCACATATTCAGTGAGCTTCAAGTCAAAGTACTCCGCCTCAGACGAAGCACCAACGGGAAGCGCCTGAGAGAACTGCACACCCATGCGCTTTGCAAAGCCGTTTCCTACTCTAAACGGAAGTTGAGCTCGACGAACACAGCGCTCAATAGTGCCAATAAGCTCAAGGTGTCCCAGAAACGCAAGGCGATCGTCTTTCTTGTAAGCCACGCGAAGCCTAAAAATCTCTGCTCCACGTTCCGTCATAATCTCTGGCTGAATCTGCGGTCTACCAGCGCGCCAGTCTTTCTTCGGCGGTTCAACTACCTCAGGAGCCACGCTCTCTAGCTGCGTATCCGTCATGAGCGCACCCCCATCAAAACGTTGTCGACCTTCAAGGTCTGGCATACCGCGCATCCCGTACAAGAGGTAAACGTACAGTCTGGTGTGGTGACTTCGTCCATGGCTCGACGATATTCTCGCTGTAGGTAGCCCTTGGACACACCAGGAGATGTGTGATCCCAAGGAAGTTTTGCCTGGATATCAAAGGTTTCTGTTGCAATATCAGACAGCGAGAAACCCAGACTTTCTGCAGCTGCATTCCAAGCTTCAAGATTAAACTCGCTGGTCCACGCATCAAACTTGCAGCCATTTTTCCACGCCTGGTAAATCAGGTCAAAACCGTCGCGGCCCATCTTTGAGAGCGCACCTTCTACCAGCGAAGTGCCGGAGTCATGATAGGCAATCTTGAGTCCCCTATCATGGTTAGAAGACAGCAACAACTGCTGCCTACGCTGGGCTTCCTCGCGAGAAATCTGGCCAACCCACTGGAATGGCGTGTAGGATTTGGGCACAAACACGGCAACAGAGGCAGAAACCGTAACGCCCTTACCACCAATTTCTCGACCAATATCCAAAATACGCTTTGCAACTGCGGGAATGGCTTGGATGTCCTCGTCAGTCTCGGTTGGAAGGCCCATCATAAAGTAGAGCTTCATGCGGCGCCAACCGTTTTCAAACGCGTTTCTTGCTGCAGACTCAAGATCATCCTCGGTGACGTTCTTGTTGATAACATCACGCATGCGCTGAGAGCCTGCTTCTGGCGCAAATGTCAGGCCACCGCGCCTTGAGGTAGAAACGGCGTCTGCCATCTCCGCGCCAAACGCGTCCATACGCTGTGACGGAATAGAGATACGCACGCCATGTTTACGCAGGTCAGAATTCATACGGCGAAGAATATAGCCGCACTGAGAGTGGTCTGTTGTAGAGAGCGACGTGAGCGAAACCTCATCATAGCCGCTCTTCAGAAGACCCTCCTCACCTGCTTTAACAATTTGCTGAGCCGGGCGCTCACGAACAGGTCGATACGTCATGCCAGCCTGACAGAACCTGCATCCACGAGCACAGCCGCGCTGAATCTCAAGCGCCAGCCTGTCTTGCACAATCTCGGTATACGGAACAATGCGCTGAGCCACAGGGTCAGTCACCGAAAGATCTGGCAGACAGCGCTTATAGACCACGCTTGGCGCACCGCTTCCCTCTTTAGGGACCGCATAACCCCAGCGTGTTGCGGTGTCGTCCTTCACAATATGATAGAGCGATGGCACGTAAACACCCTGAATCTGAGACAGCCTCTGCAAAATCTCTTGGCGAGAAACCCCGTCCAGCTTGGAAGTTCTTACGCACTCGCACATCTCTACCAGTGCTTCTTCGCCATCACCTAAGAGAATGACATCAAAAAGCGGAGCCACGGGTTCTGAGTTCCAAACAGATGGACCGCCACCAAAAATAAGTGGATCTTCTTCATCACGCTCTTCAGAAAGCTTTGGAATACCTGCTAAATCAAGCGTTTCTATAATATTGGTAGCAATCATTTCATGCGCAAGGGTGAAGCCCACCACATCAAAAGATGCTAAAGGTGCCGCACCCTCCAAAGAAAGCAGAGGAACATTGCGCTTACGCATCAAAGCGGACATATCCGTCCAAGGCAGATAGGCGCGCTCACAAGAAATATGAGGTGCCTTATTCAGGGCGTTATACAAAATAGCAATGCCCAGATTAGGCTGACCAACCTCGTACACGTCGGCGTAAACCATACAAACGTGAAAAGGGCCTTCTTGCTCCTCTACCGCTCCCCACTCATGATTCAAATACCTTGAGGGTTTCTCGACATGCGGAAGCATGGGCTCAATGAGATGGAAGAGATTTTCTCGTTTAACACGCACGATAGTCTACTTTCTATCTTTTAGCGAGGGACTGTGTGGTTGGTATCTCTACGGTATTTGATTGTGAATTTGAATCTACTGTTGCAGCTGCGTCTGTAGAAGCACTCGAGGTGCTGGTCTTGCTTGTAGAATCAGTTGCTACCCCATCGCGCTTCTGGGCAATTTTGCGAGCATATGCGTGAATGACGCGAGCAGTCGTATGAGTTCCTGCGTATCCCATGCCAGCCTTAAGTGCCCAGCCAAATCCAGGAACAGTGCCCGCGACCGTGCGTGCAACCGTACGATATCCAAAGCCCGCACCCACAACGCCGAGAAGTTCGGCGATGGTTTCAACACTCATATTGATGTTATAAGCAGCGGTAATATCAAGCGCAAGTCTAATCTGACGTGCAGTCATCAGTGGCATATCAGAGCCAGGAACAAAGGCCACAGCGCCAATAGCTGCATTTTCTTTAGCACAAGCAACAGTTATCTGCTTGACTACTTGAGCTCTGCAAAGAGGGTATGCTGCCGCAAAAGAAACTGATTTTTCTGTTGCAGTTGCAATCCATGAAGAGAGTCGATCAAAGAGCACTTCTTCAGTAGTACCTGCAATGATACTAATAAGCCCTGTGTTGTAGAGCGTGTCAGCAATCTTTGGAGCTTCAACTGCAGACTCAACAACCACGGCACATGGAATTGAATGACTTACTAACATAGTAAGAGCATCCTCATACTGTGATGTTGGTGTAGGAATAATCACCGCAATATCAGGAATAGCGGCATTCTTTCCCGTACGACCAGTGCCTCCAGAAGTAAACGAGACGCCATCGGCAAGTTTAGAAACGCGCACCGTAGCATCTGTTCTCTCTGGCATAAAATACGTATGAACAGCAAGAATTGCCTCTTCAGAGGCAAGGGAATCAACATAGATATGCGTGTAGGTTGGCTCAAGAGATGAGAGTGAGCCGCGGAATTCCTGCAGTACAGAAGTTGCAAGCTTACCTAAGCTGTTTCTTTTTGCCATAGCTTATGCCGCCTTAGTTCTATGTCTGTAAACTGACTGAACAACTCCTACAGAGACAAGCTGGGCAATCATCGATGTTGATCCAAAGCTGATAAAAGGCAGAGGAATACCGGTAATAGGCATAATGCCAATACACATGCCAACGTTTTGCAAAACCTGGAACGACCACATGGCAGCACAACCAACAAGTACCAGCTTAGAGAAGGTATTCTCGGTCTTCATGGCAAACAGAATGGTTGCAAAAATCATCCATGCAAAAAGTGAAAGCATAACGAATGCACCAAGGAAGCCAAACTCTTCCGAGAAGAGTGCAAAAACAAAGTCTGTGTGTGCCTCTGGTAAGAATCGTCCACTTGCCTGCGTAGCGTTACCTGGTCCTTTTCCAATAAAGCCACCAGAACCTACGGCAATCTTTGCCTGTTGCAGGTTATAGCCATCTCCTGACGGATCAACGGATGGATCCAAAAAGACAGTAAGACGCTTCATCTGGTACTCCTTAAGGATGTGAGGAATACCAGGAATCATAGAGGTCACAACAACAAGAGCTACAACGACAACGAGCAGCAGAACGGTCACAAGAATCCAAGAACGTTTTGCGCCAGAGCAAATGATGATAGTAGCTCCGATAACCAAAATAATCAGACCAGTTCCCAGGTCAGGCAAAAGCATAATGGAGCCAAATGGGACCATCAGCGTTCCACAAAGCTTTACATAGTCTCTCAGTGTTTCTACCTTGCCGTTATACTGAGCACACACCGAAGCCATAAGGAAGATTGTGACAATCTTTCCCAGCTCAGACGGCTGAAATCTAAAGCCAACAAGCGGGATATTAACCCAACCAGTCATACCCTTAACCGAAACACCAAAGCCTGGAACCTTAGGCAAAATCATCAATACAACAACGCCGACAAGCAGCACGTTTGTCATATTTGCTAGTGCTCTATAGTCATAGCGCCACATAAGCGTGGCAAAAACAAGGCCCAGGCCAATACCAAGAAGATGCCTAGGAAAACTAGCTTCGGCAATGTTCATTGATGCGGTCCAAATAACCACAATACCAATGAGGACGAGAAGAGCCGCGGGAACAAGCTGCGCTAGATAAAGATTGTTCAGAATATTCTTGCCAGTAAGTCTCTCTTTCTTAGCA
>CAUUUQ010000009.1:0-39523 GCA_963548345.1 uncultured Atopobium sp.
TTTGGATATCGTTTTCAGCCATGGTGAACCTCCTACAAGAGTTCCGACTTTTTATTTTTACCCTGTTTTTGAGCAAATCATAGTCTAATTTGGTTCTTTCTGGAAATAAGATTGGATATAATACGTTATGTTTTGTTACGATAGTAACGATTAATCGAGAATAACTCTCGAGTAGATTTTTGGTTTCCGGAAGGGGAGTCCACTTATGGTTTCAAAGCAGACTACTATCATCAATGCAACTGGTCTTCACGCTCGTCCAGCATCCGTCTTTGTTTCTGAGGCAAAGAAGTTTGAGAGCAACGTCACCATCAAGAATGTTGACAAGGACTCCGCACCAGTTAACGCTAAGTCCATCATGATGATTCTTGCTGCTGGCCTTGGTACTGGCACCAAGATTGAGATTGCATGCGACGGCGCTGACGAGCAGGCAGCTCTTGACGCTCTCGTTGCTCTTGTTGACAGCGGCTTCGGCGAGTAAGCTAACGGCTTACATACTGTGCATGTTAAGCCCGGCTTTTGCCGGGCTTTTTTCAAAGAGAGGTTAGTATGACATTTGTTGCAACATGGCTCGTAACTACTGTTGCTACGTTGGTGGCCTGCACCTTAATTCCAGGTCTAACTATTGTGGGAGGCTCGTGGGCAGGTCCTATTCTGTTCTCATTAGTACTCGCAGCAGTCAATACGGGCATTAAGCCTGTTGTTAAGCTACTCTCATTGCCTATTAATGTGCTGACCCTAGGTATTTTCTCGCTCTTTATCAATGCTTTTATGCTCGAGCTTTCAAGTTTTATTTCTAGGAATTTGCTGCATGCAGGCGTTGCTATTGATTCTTTAGGTACCGCTATCCTGGGATCAATAGTTATTTCAATTGTCTCTTCAATTGTGATTAGCCTTACTGGTCTAAAGAAGGAGAACCTTTCCTAAGTTCCTTTTGGGCTTTATCAAGCTTGGCAAAACTATCCGAGATAGCAGAGGTAATCTGAGAGATCTGCGATGACTCGGTAATATTTTCAATTAAAGATGTTGCGGATGCATTGACAAGCGAACCAAGGAGGTCAAAAAAGACTTCTTTGGTTTGCTTTTCTGTTTTAGTGAGTGCCGCAACAACAGGCTGTAAGTTTGCGGGCGAGCTAATAATGTCGCTGAAATAGACTGCTCCGCCTGCAGAGAGTGCGTCGAAGAGCTCATTGGTAAAGTGCTCTCGATCAGAGAGGGGGAGTTCTTTATACCAATTGCTAAACGCCTCGTTAATCTTTTTGCATTCCAGCTGGAAATCATCAGCAAATTCAAACGTATTGCGAGAGACTTGCCATGAAACGCCGTCGTGCGCCAGCATGCCAGACTCGGAGCTTTTAACAATGAGCTTTGGTACAGCAGGATCATCAAAAATCATGCCCACTACACTAAACTCAGGCAAAATTCTGATGTATTTATCTCCAAGCGCCTTATGAGCTGTGGTGGGAATAATTTCTGGACACATGTTAGGACCGTCGTTACTCCAGACGCGATCAATTGCGCCGAGTAGTTCTTCAGGACAGACTGTTGCTGCGTATGCTGCAAGGTTGCCGCCCTTAGAGTGGCCACCAACCATGACATTTGCGCAGGTAGTGCTATTGCCTGCTGCAAGGTGTTCGCGAATGCGCTTCTCAAGGTATAGTGCCGCCGACTTATCAGCGGACGTAACCTGGAAGCTAAGGTTAAGGTTTTCTCGCCAGCCAACGAGCGTGCCGTCAGTTCCTCTAAAAGAAACAAACATCTGTCCTGTAGGAAGATAGGCGGTAAATGCTGCAAACTGCAGGTTTTTCTCGACATTAATGCGGTCTACATAGCGACCAAGTTCAATGTTGGCAAAGCGGGGAGCGTTAACCAGTGCCTCAAGGAAGGTTCCATCAACGCGAGAAAATCCCGTGATAAGAGATGGGTCATCTTTAAGCTTTTCCAGCATTTTGGCGCAGGCATCACCAAGTTGAACGCGTTTCTCGCTACGCTCAGAAGGAACGACGCCGCCAAATCCCAGATAGGAAAGGATTGAGAGAATCAGGTTATCAACGTTGTTAAAGGGTTCCTTTTCAAACGTCAGATCGCCGCGCCAGTGTAGATAGTCAACGACATTTGCCATGATGCCTCTTTCCTGCTGGTACTTTTCGTATACTAAGCATAGAGGAAGATTGATTGATTTGGGGAGAAGCCCGTGGAAAAAGCTACAGTTTCTTCAAAAGCAATTGCTACTAAGAAGCGCTTTGTTTTTGCAGATGTTCTTACCATTTTGGCAGGTATTGCTGTTGTTATGCTGCATACCTCGCTTAATGTTTTTTCTCTTGCGCACACTAAAACATGGGCCTTCTCTTTAGCTCTGCAAGCAGCGTTTATTTACGCGGTACCTATCTTTTTTATGCTGAGCGGTATGAATCTGCTTGGGTATAGAAGTAAATACTCTACAAAGACATTCTTTATGAAGCGTGCAAGAAAGACGCTGATGGCGCTCATTTTTGGAAGCGTTGTGGTGTATTTGATGTACGTGCTTTTTCCTACAAAGTTTTGGGGTGCCGAAGAGGTCGCGGCAAGTGCCGGCATTGCTGATTTTGTAAAGCGCTTTCTAACCAATAACGTTAACAGCACGCTTTGGTTTATCTATACCATTTTGTATCTGTATCTTTTGACACCTGTTCTTTCTTTGGTTGTACAGAAAAAAGAAACCCTGCTTTATGTCATGGCGCTTACGCTCTTTGTGAGCTTTGGTCTGCCACTTCTTGAGTTCATTGGCATCCGTGGTGTCTACTTTGACCAGCTGTTTAGATGGGCAGCCTTTAACAGCGATGGCCTTTTCTATTATTTGCTTGGCTATTACGTTAAGACGTATTACAACGAGCTTCCAAAATTTACTAAAAACAATTTTGTGCTTGCCGTGATTTTCTTACTTTCTTCTGCGGCTATGTTTGGCTGGGGACTTATTGCTAACAACTTTGGAACCCCACTGACGCCAGAAATGACGTATCAGAGCTATCCCATTTCCATCAGAAACTTCCTCTGTTTAGTGCAAGCAGCATCTTTGTTCCTGTTTGTGCTGAACCTTGAGCCAAAGTTGCAGGAGTTTTCCGATGCTGTCAAGAAATGCATCAGCACGGTATCTGCTGGTGTTTTAGGAGTCTATCTGTTCCAGATTCCTGTCATTAACTTTTTAGGACTTAGACTTGGCCGATTCCCGTACAGCCTGCTTGGAAACGCTTTTGTACGAGGCATCTTTGTCTTTGTAGTCACAATTGTTGTAGTTATGGCATTTCAGTGGCTGATGAGACAGGTCAAGAAAATTCAAAAGACTAACAAGAAGTCTTTGGCTTAGTTTTGACCAGTGACTAGCGTAAGCGTTGATTCTCCAGAAGCTTTTGCCGTGCTTACGTCAACGTCAATGATGCCTGGTAGATTGCTTGCGATTTCTACAATTTGAGACACGCTCACTTCTTCGGAAAGTTTCCCGCTTGCTCGCTGCTCAAAGAGGGCGCCTGCCAGTACGCCACGCATATGTTTTGCATTATGCGACACAACGCTACGTTTTCCCGTACGAGGATCTTCTCGCTGTACAACAACTTGCAGCAGCTCACAAGGGTGCTTTGCTGAAGGCGTCCACATCTTTCTGTATTCTCCTGAGCGACAATCCACAACTATCTGATCTTTGAGAGCGACGTTCAGCAGGGGATTGAGCTGCTTTTTCCAGTAAGTTGCAACGGTGCCTATGTTGGGCAGCTTGATTGAGGCGGAAAGTCTATAGTTGGGGAGAAGATCGTGCGGCCTCACAACACCCCAGAGACCAGAGAAAATCATGATTTCTGAGTTTAGGATATCTGCTGGTAATGTGACTGTTTTCTGTGTGTTTTTTAACGTGACGTTTTCAAGTGTTTGGTTGAATTTTGCAGCCTCAAAAAGCACACCAGTATAGAGGTTGAGCGCGGTTGTAGTTGGAGCTTCATAGACGTCCAGGTTATCGGCTATGTCTCCGACGGTGTTCGGACCAATTTTAAGCACCTGAGCTGCGTCTGCATGAGAACAAACCTGTTGTAGATCTTTGATAAGTTCTTCTCGACAGGTGCTTAGCTCGGAGCCAAACAAAAGTGATGAGAGATCAAGAGAAGGCCCAGAGGTGGGAGCGGTTTTTCCTGATGATGGCGGAAGCAAAATAATCATGAAAATCCTTTTGATGCGGGATTTTTAGTTGTTGTTTAGTTTGATTCTAATTTATGTCCGGTGTGCGTGGTAACTTAAGAAGTAAGAAAAATCGGAGAGGTGACGTATGGGCTTGCTTCTGTACAAACAACAAACAGGTGCTTTCTTATCAAACTCTGTTAAAGAGCGGCTAGAGGCTTCGCTTGAGAGATGGGGCTCTGCTCAGCTTATTGTGCCTTCTTCCGATGCTGTGCTGTTGGTTAAGAGGCAGCTTGGTGCTATCCAAGAGCTCTCTGTTGGTGTGAATGTTTCAACTTTTGATGAGTGGATGCGCGATCAATGGAAGTTGTACGGTAGCTCTGATTATCTGCTTTCAACTACGCTTCGCAAGGTATTTTTCCAGCAGATTTTGGATGGAATGCCTGCTGATGAGCTGGGTTCTTTGAATGCTGGCAAGGGTACGGTGGAGCTTCTCTCTAAGCTTGCTCCAGAGTATCTTACAGAACTTGATCAGATTATGAACTATGGTCAACTTTCTGCTGGTCAGATAAGTGCTTGTAAGGTGTTAGAACGCTACAAGGTGCTGCTTGAAGAAAAGTCGTATGTCGAGGTATGTCAGTGTCTGGATTACCTGCTGCAGTCCATTCCAGCGCAAGGAGCTGCACTGATTTTCTCGCGAGTCGAAGATCTTTCGGAGGCGCGCCTTAAGTTTGTGCGTAAGCTGTCGCAGAAGCGTGAGGTGGCGTTTTCTCTTTACGTGCCTGAAGGACCTGCAGGTTATGCGGCAGAGCAGCAGCTGGAGTTGGTCAGCGGCCTGGGATGCGATTGTCGTGTGGATGCGGAGCTTGCGCCAGCCGCAAAAAGTCAGGAGCTCAACGATCTTCTCGCCAGGGTGTTTAGGGCCACGGAGGGCAATGAAGTTACGCCGAGCGGTGCGGTAACGTTTTTGTCGCCGCTGGGTCAGCTTGCCGAGGCCGAGTCTATTAGCAGGTATATCTCTCAGTGCGTAGAGTCTGGTAGCAAGAGCTTTGTGGTATACACCTCAAATCCGCAAAAGGTTTGGGACGCGCTTTCGCAGAAGCTTGCGGCTAAGGGGATTGCTGCTCACTACAAGCGTTCGGTGCGCATTCAGGACTCGCTTGCAGGACGTGCGTTTGCCAGCTTGATTGATGCGTACGTCACGCTCAATGAACGTGCAGAGCTCGAGAAAAACATTGACTATCAGGCATCTGACCATCAGATGGGGGATATGTCGTGGTGGCCTCCACGTACTCTTACGGACTATTTGATTTCTCCTATTTCAGGCATAGGTGTTGAGCGCGCATGGATGCTGGATAAGAGTTGGCGTGGCAACAGAACGCTATATGCCACCAGAGTGCTTGAGACGCTTTCTAAGGCAGCTATGAGCTCGCGCCTGTGTGCAGAGACCATCAAGAGTCTTGAGTTGGGCAGAATTGGTTCTGCAGCTCAACGCATAATAGAATACCTTTCTGCAGAAACATCCGATGAGCAGCCAGAGTCCGCTCAGTCTAAAGAGACACTTCTTCAAAATCAAGAGTCGCTTAAGGTAATGAGCAAGATTGTTTCTTCTGCACAGGAGCTTCATGAGGCAGGATTAAAGCTCACTCCTCAGACACTCAAATCATTTATTGACCTCTGCAAAGATCAGGCGGTCATGATGCCTGTTTCTAATGGTATTGAGTCTGATATTCAGGTGTTGATTGCTCCTGTAATCCAAGCTCATTCTTTTGAGCCACATATGTTTGATACCGTCATTTTCCAGGGTATGGATACGCTGAATTTTGGTGTTAAAGCATCCGACGGTGCACTGCAGGAGTTTATTCGCCATGCGAGTAAAACACCAAAGGTATCAGAGTTCGCACGTTATCAAAGAGATTTTTATACGGCTCTTATAGGCGCTTCTACCAGCGTTGCATTTGAGAAGATCGAGCAAAAAGATGTCTTTAATGCAGTGGCTCTCAGCGAAGTCAAAGCATGCTATCCAAAAGACTATTCAAAGAAGACGGGACTTGTGCGCGGAGAAGAAGAGGTACTGGTAAATCTGTTACCTCAAGCTTCAAATCCAGAATGTATTGCAGAACTTCCAACAATCGAATCTGGTGAGATTGATCCTAAGCTCAAAAACATTGTGGTACTCCCGCGTCATTTGACGAGGGAAACCCTTGATCAGGAACTGCAGGGTCTTATTGAGGTCTCACGAGAAGGACTTCCGCTTCTTTCCGCTTCTCAGATTGAGACGTATCTTGAGTGTCCCTACAAATGGTTCACACAACGTCGTATCAAGATTTCTCAGGTAGACACTGAGTTTGCTCCAATGCAGATGGGTACTTTTATTCATCGTGTACTAGAGCTAACACACGCAACACTTTTAGCAGAAGCACTTGGTTGTGATGTTGCTGAAGTTGATTCTGCAGTTGAGCCTATGCTTCTGCAAGACGTTGATGGCTCTAGGATTACATCTGATACCTTAGACCACGCAAAGCAGGTACTAGATATCTGTTTTGCTCAGGTGTGGGATGAACAGTTCAACAACATTAACCGAGCATCTTCAAATGAGCTTATCCCGCACAGTATTCAAGAAAGAAAACAGGTTGAGAACATTCGAAAAGAGCTCAAGAATCTTCTCGAGTTTGAAGCTTCGCACTTTATTGGCTATCAGCCTAGGTTCTTTGAGCTTCGTTTTGGTAGAGAAGAAAATGTTGTTGAGTATGCAGGAGCTCAATTTACTGGCTCGATTGACCGCGTAGATGTAAACGCTCATGGTCAGGCACTTATTATTGACTACAAGCATAAGGGCACAAATGACTTAAAGGCTTATTCAGCAAAGTTAAGTCTGGATAGTGAGCTCTCAAAAGAGATTCTGCCAAGGCATGTACAGTCTGCAATATATGCTCAGATTATGAGAAAACAGCTCATCAAGTACAAGCTTGAGCCAGTTGCTGCAATTTATCTGGGCACCAAAGAGCAAAAAGATAAGCCTTCATTTGCTCTTGCAGGCATGGCAACAGAAGCGGCAACAGAACACATTTGGAATATGCATCCAGAAGATAAAAAGCTCAGGGACCAGGCAGTTATGGTTGTGTCTCAAAATTCTGCAGAGTTTGCAGACTACTTAGACGCTTGGGAGAATTTAATTGCTCAGAAGGTTCAAGCTATGCTTTCTGGAGATGTCCGAGCCAATCCGTGCGATAAGGATGCATGTAAGTATTGTCCCGTAAAACTATGTGACAAGAGGAGGTAAGTTACTATGGCTGATACACGTTATACGCCCGGTCAAGAGAAGACCATCAAGACGCTTGATAAGCCTCTTTTTGTTGCAGCAGGTGCTGGCTCAGGAAAAACTTTTACGCTTACACAGAGAATTGTGTGGGCATTAAAAGAAGGTTCGGGAGCTGACAGAAAGCCGTATCTGAACAGCCTTGACCAGGCATTGATTATTACGTTTACCAATGCCGCAGCTACAGAAATTAAGGAGCGCGTTAGGGAAGCTCTAGAAAAAGAAGGCCTGCATAGCGCTGCGTTGCAGGTTGATGATGCATGGATTAGTACCATCCACGGCATGTGCAGCAGAATCTTAAAGATTCATGCACTTGATTTGAATCTTGATCCTGAGTTTGAAATCATTGACGACATGACCAGAAATCAGCTGGTCAACATATCTATTGAAGAAGTACTCAGGGAGCTTTCTCAAGATGAAAGCTATGCTGAATTCCTCTCTACTTACGCAGGGAACAGAGATGCGCTGAAGTCCCGTATTGAAATGCTGATTTCGTATGCTCAGTCATCTCCTGTAGGCATGGATGCTATTTCGTTCGTAGGGGATAGCTCTGACCTGGAAGTTCTAAAAGTGGAGCTTGAGAGTCTCTGCGGTGCACTTGAAGCGCTCAAGGGAGCAATCGCTGCCACAAAACCAGATGAAGCGGAGCAGCTACGAAGTGTTCAATCTGAACTTTCAAGTAAATTGCAGCAACACCTGGTTCTCTCGCTCACTGATTTTGACCAGGCGTTTTGGGATACGTTGCAAAAAGCACTCAAGATCGGTCGTTCCTCAAAAGAAATAAAAATTGTGAAAGATGAAGCTGCGTACCAGCTTAAAGTTTGTAGCGCTTTATTTGGACTTATTCAGGACATGTCTGAGGGTCAGTGTCTAAAAGATGTTACAGGGCAGGTCTACATGCTCTTTAACCAGAAGAAACGTGCTATTGGCGGTCTTGATAATGATGATCTTTTGCATCTAACAGCCAAAGTGTTTGAAGAGCATCCGGAGATTGCGGCTGTTTACACAGATAAATTCAAGCTTGTAATGGTTGATGAGTTCCAAGATACGGATCAGCAGCAAGTGCAGATGATTAAGAGTCTTTCTGGTAAAGATGCTCAATATCTCACAACAGTTGGTGACGCGCAGCAGTCAATTTATCGTTTCCGCGGCGCTGATGTTGACGTGTTCTTCAGACGTCAAGCAGAGGTTCCAGAAGATTTGCAACCCCGTCTTGTAGATAATTTCCGCAGCCACAATGAAATTTTGCGATTTGTTGCAAAGGTTTGTAGCGCTGAGGGCATGATTGCTAACTTTATGGATCTGTCTGCTGGGCGAGAAGAACCTACAACTCCGTTTATTGCTCATTCGCCACGCGTATATTTTGAAGTCACAAAATTTGAAAAGTCAGGAAACTCTAAGCCTGGTGATGATGTTTCCAGAAAACAGCTTGTTGCTCATCAGCTTGCAGACAGAATCAACACGCTTATGCAAGACGAGAATATCCAGGCAAAAGACATTGCAATTTTGATGAAATCAGTTAAAGATGCACAGCCTTATATTGAAGCACTTCGTACTTTTGGAATTGAAAGTGTGGTTTCTGGAGCTTCAACGTTTGGCGAGCAGCCCGAGGTTGAACTGATTGGCAGTCTTTTACAAACACTCGCAAATATGTACGACTCGTACGAGGGACTGTTCCCTGTACTCTCGAGCGAGATATTTAGTCTTGATGCATCTGATTTGCTTCTCCTGGGCACTAATTTTGGAGAAAATGGTCAGAAGATTACCAATAGAGATATTGCAGAGTCAGTGGTAAATGACACATTTAATCCACCTTTTGAGATAAGTCCAAAGCTTAAAAATGCTTTAGAGGTGTTGGGTAATGCTCGTAGCTCACTTTCAAACAAGAGAGTTTCAGACGTAATTAAAAATGTAGTTTTTGATGCCGGATGGATTTCTCGCCTTCAAAAGATGGGAAATGAGGGACAGTCAAAGATTGCAAATATCTTTGCAGCTCTCGAGCAGATTGATAGTCTGCAAACAGAGCTAAGCGTTGGCGTTGCTTCTGTTGCAAGAGCATTTAGTCAGTGGTGTAGCACTGCCAAGGAATCTCCAAAAGTGCTTCATTGCAGCACTCAAAATGCAGTTACCTTTATGACTATTCATGCTTCTAAGGGATTGGAATTTCCTGTTGTTGCTGTTGTAGGAGCTGTATCTGGCCCTAAGGCAGGCGCTGGTGGTGAACCATTTCTGCATGCTAGAAAAGACGATTCATATCAGATTGCATTCTCAAGCAGTTCTAAAAAACTTAATGAATTGTATGACGGCTGTCACGATGTTCCTACAAGTCTTGATGAGTGTAAGAACCTTCTTGAGTGGAGAATGTTCCTAGAAACACAAGAGAATGAGTTTGAAGAGCAGGAACAGAATCGCCGTCTGTATGTTGCTTTGACGCGAGCTCGCGAAGCAGTAATTCTGACTTCAACCATCGATCTAACTAAAGAGGGAATTAGTCCTCGTTATACACGCAAGATTACAGATGCCTTGTTTGAAGAGCCGCCACTTTCTGCTGGTGAGCATCCGTTTGAATATGATGGAAATCTTGCTGGTTGTATGCGTGTAGTTCAGGGTTCTGGCAAGAAGGATGAGCCAATTCAGGTTAAAGGTTTAGAGTTGGTTGAACCTTTTGGTGGTAAGCCTAAACCTTCTGATGGCAACCCAAGTGAAGAGAAAAACCCTCAAGCTGAAGAAACGTTTGACCTCTATGAGAAGGTTCAGCTGAGCGTTACGCCAGAAGCTACGTATGACCAGCGAGAAGGTTTCTTTAGTTATTCTTCCGCTCACCAACAAATGGCAGAGAACTTTAAGGGCGAGAATAACAAGGCGCTTGAGGAAGAGCGCCAGGCACAAAGCCTGGAATATGATGCAAATAACCCTCAACCAGTAACTGAGACTTCTGCGGTTTTGGCTGCTTCATTAGCTGATGATGGAGTAGATCCAACCAGCCTTGGTTCAGCCTTCCATGAGCTGGCGCAGATTATGGTTGAGACTCAGTCTAAGGTTGATGACAGCACAATTGAGAGATTGTGCTTGAAGAATAGTGTTCCTCAGCGCGTTGTATCTCGAGTTAAACAAGCACTTGAGTTGTGGGGCAACTCCAAGATAAGACAAGAAGCCCTTGCTCATGATGTGGTTATTGCGGAGTCTCCTTTTACCCTGCAGGTTAATTCTGAATATGGGAACTATGTAGAAGGAGCCATCGATCTTCTCGCCTATAATAAGGGAAGTAAAGATGCGCTGGTAATTGACTATAAAACAGGCGATAAGGGCCTTAGTGTCGCTCAGATTTACGCGCATCATCAGATGCAGGCAAATTTCTACGCCTACGTCTTGATGCAACGCGGATTTACCAAGGTTGAATGCGCGTTTGTTTGTGTTGAGGTCGAAGAAGCTGGTCAGCCACACGTTGCTCGTTACACGTTTGATGTAAACCATCAACCACGGCTTTAAGGAGGCAAGAACGTGCCTTTTGCACATGTTGTTTTAGACATACCAACTCGTGCTCTTTCTGGCACGTTTGACTACGCCATTCCAGAATCTTTGGAAGAGACTGCGGTTGTAGGAACAACAGTCTTGGTGCCGTTTTCTCACAGGCAGGTTGTTGGCTACATTGTGGGTGTCTCAGACCGTGTGTCTTTAGGTTTAGATGTTTCTCGCGTCCTTCCAATAACACAAGTCCTGGCAGATTCAGCGTTTGATGAGCAGTCTGCACAGGTAGCAGAATGGATGAGCAAAGAATATGCCTGTAGTTACGCAGATGCTTTGCATCCTTTTTTAGCGCCTGGCCAAAAGGTTAAAGTCACCAGAAAAGACGCAGAATCACCCTGGCAGCTTGTTTGTGAGAAGTCCGGTCCTGTTGATGAGCGATGGGTTGAGCTGACAGAAAAAGCGGCTGATTTTACTCCAGCGGTAAATGCAAGCAAGCAGCGATCGGTGCTTGAGGCTCTGGCGCAAGGCGCCATGAGGTTATCCGAACTCTCGGCTACCATTCCAGGAGCTCGCAGCGCAGTAACTGCACTGCAGAAAAAAGACATCGTTGAAGTGCGCACACAGCGACAAATTCGTGGAAGCCAGGAGGGTTTGGGAACCACGCTTTCAAGCGGTGTAGCACCTCGTCCACAGCAACTTACTGAAGGCCAAGAGTCTGCTCTTGCAGCAATTAAGACTGCACAAACTGCTGCTCAGGGCGATGTTGTGCTCATTGATGGTGTAACGGGCTCAGGTAAAACCGAGGTGTACCTCTCTGCTATTGAGAAGACCTTAGTGGCTGGCAAGGGTGCTGTGGTGCTTGTCCCAGAGATTTCTCTTACCGCGCAAACAGTTGGCCGATTCCGTTCGCGTTTTGGCGAGCAGGTAGCCGTTCTTCACTCAAAGCTTTCGCTTGGCGAGCGCTTTGACCAGTGGGATTTAATCAGGCAGGGTAGAGCTCGCGTGGTAGTAGGTGCTCGATCTGCTCTGTTTGCGCCCATCCAAAACCCTGGACTGTACATTATTGACGAGGAACACGAGGCTTCATACAAGCAAGATTCGCTCCCACGCTATCACGCAAGAGAAGTTGCTGTTCAGATGGCGCGTCTCCGCGGTGCTGCGCTGGTGCTTGGTTCTGCAACACCTTCGCTTGAGAGCTTATATCGAACGGCTCAAGGAAGCTGGCGCGGCACTAACTGGACACGCGTCGCCATGACCGAGCGTCCTGGTGTGGCAGTGCTTCCGCAGGTCCAGGTAGTTGATATGGCTTCCCAATTTAAAACCGGAGGCAGATCGGTTTTCTCGGCAGCTCTTGCTGAGGCGTTGCAGGAGACAACAGAGCGTGGCGAGAAAAGCGTTCTGCTCCTTAATCGTCGAGGATTCGCAAACTTTTTGATGTGTCGCGAGTGTGGCTGTGTGCCCGAATGTCCGCATTGCTCGACGTCTCTCACGTACCATGAGCGCACGCATTCTCTGGTTTGTCACAGTTGTGGCAGACAGTGGTCTCAGCATGCGTATCCTAACCCTTCCAGCAAATGTCCAAACTGCGGCAGCCGTTATATGGGTGCATATGGTGTGGGAACACAGCGTGTAGAAGATGAGCTCAAGCTTCTGCTTGGCAGCGATGCGCCAATTATTCGTATGGATGCCGATACCACGGCTAAAAAGGGCGAACACCAGCGACTCCTTGAGCTCTTTGACACAACTCCAGGAGCAGTGCTCATTGGTACGCAGATGATTGCAAAGGGTCTGGATTTTCCTGATGTCACCTTGGTTGGTGTTATCAACGCCGATACCATGCTTAAGCTGCCAGATTTTAGAGCAGCTGAGAGAACATTTGACTTGCTGGAGCAGGTTGCTGGTCGTGCAGGCAGGGGAGAAAAGCCAGGTAAGGTCATCATCCAGTCATACTGGTCAACACATCCTGCTATTGCTTCTGTTGTGACCCATGACAGACGTCCGTTTCTTGACGCTGAGCTTAAAGAAAGAAGGGAAGGAGCTTACCCGCCCTTCTCGCGCTTGTCTAACGTGCTTTTCTGGGGTGCTTCAGAAAAAGAAGTTCGCCGCGTAGCAGATCAGATGGCAGAGGCACTGCATGCAAAGTTAGATGCACAATCTGGATGGGAGATTTTGGGTCCTGCTGATTGTGTAAAAGCTAAGGTAAAAGATAAGTATCGCAGACATATTTTAGTAAAATCTCCCGTGGATGCTCAGGTAGGAGAAATTCTTTCTGAGTGTGCTGCTTCACTTGATAAAAGAGTGGGTATCAACATGACATTAGATGTTGATGCTTACGACATGATGTAAGGAAAGTTATGAGTTCTGAAGTTGATGATATGGTGCTTTGGCCAGACCCTCGTCTGAGTCAAAAGTGTGAAGAGATTGACGATATTAACGACGACGTCCGTAAGATGGCCGAACATATGCTCAAGGTTATGTATGCCACCGACGGCGTTGGCCTTGCGGGTCCTCAGGTTGGTTACATGAAGCGTATGGTAGTCATCGATGTTGATTACCCAAACGGTCAAGAGAACCCTTTTGTGCTCATTAATCCAGAGATTAAAGTTGCAGATGGTGAGCCTCGTGTATATGAAGAGGGCTGCCTTTCGTTCCCAGGCATTACCGTTCCTGTTACGCGCCCAAGCCACGTTGTCGTTCACGCTTATAACCTCGATGGCGATCTGATGCGCTATGAAGCAGAAGGAGATCTCCTCGCCGTATGTTTGCAGCATGAGATTGATCACATCAACGGCGTAACCATGCCAGATCACCTGGGACCAGGTGCTCGTATGGAGATGCTGCAGGAGTACAAAGAGGCGCTAGCTTCTGGCGCCCGTCCTGGTCAAACAGACTATTAGGAGTTGACATGCGCGTAGTCTTTATGGGAACTCCAGACTTTGCTGTTCCATCGCTCAAAAAACTTGCCCATGATCACCAGGTAGCTTTGGTTATTACAAGACCAGATGCCGTTCGCGGTCGTGGTAAGACGCTTGAGCCTTCTCCTGTAAAAGAATGCGCACAAGAGCTTGGATTGCCCGTTCTTGAGGCAAACCGCATGACTCCAGAAGTAATTTCTTCACTGCAAGAGGTACAACCAGAAGCGCTCTGTGTGGTTGCTTTTGGCTGTATTTTGCCAGATGAAGTTATCTCTCTTGCACCTTATGGCGCTCTGAACGTTCACGCATCGCTGCTGCCTCGCTGGCGAGGGGCTGCACCAATACAGCGTGCCATCCTTGCGGGTGACACGGTTGCTGGCGTTTCTATCATGAAGATTGCGCACGAGCTTGATGCGGGAGACTGGTGCAAGCAAGCATCGTGTGAGGTTGGCTCCAAAAATACTGAGCAGCTCACTGACGCTTTAGCACAGCTAGGTGCTGATGCTCTGTCACAGGCTCTTTCTGAGCTTAAGGAAGGTTCTCTTGAGTGGCAAGTACAGGATGAGCGAGAAGTAACGTTTGCTCCTAAAGTTACCAAGCAAGAAATGAAGCTTGCTCCAGAAGACTCCGCTCAGGTAAATGCCCTGAGAGTTCAGGCTTCCTCTGATACTGCTCCGGCTCGTGTATCTGTTGGAGGCAGGTCTCTTCGCGCTTTGTCAGCTCAACTAGCACCAAGTGAAGTTTCTGTTGCCCAAGGTCAGGTAGCAGTTCAAGATCATAGGTTGTTCCTTGGCTGTGCTGAAGGAACTCTTGAGCTTCTTGAGGTGCGTCCAGATGGCAAGCGCTCTATGGATGCAAAATCATTTGCCGCAGGACTTCAGAAGTCCCAGATGTCCTGGCAGAAGCTGCAATAATGGCTACGCTTACTCCCGCTCGAAGAGTGGCTTATCAGGCATTTTTTGAGTGTAGACGCAACAATTTACGCATTCGCGATTACCTACGAGAGTCAAAGGATTTCTCGGAGCTTTCTGTTCAAGATAAAGCTTTTGCTACTCGTCTGGCACTGGGAGCAGCGCTTACCAAAGGCAAGCTTGATGAGGCTCTAAAGAATCATCTTAAATCAGGCATTCATCTAGAGCCGAAGGTACAGGATGCTCTTCGTATTGCTGTATTTGAGGTTTTATATTTAGAGACAAGACGTGACGCTGCCATCAGCCAAGGCGTCGAGTTGGTAAAGTCTATCTCAAAACGATCTTCCGGCCTTGCAAACGCTGTGCTCAGAAAAATTTCTGAAGATGAAGCTCAGCTGACGCGTGCAAAGAACCCAAAAACACCTTCAGAGCTTTCTTGGGCGTCAGGCATTCCTGAGTGGATTTGCTTGGAGATTATTGAGTCTCTTGGAGAATCTGCTGCTCAAAAGCTTATTCTTAATTTAAAGAACCCTGCTCCTGTGTATGTTTTACAGAGAAACGTATCAGAACAACAATTGCAGAGCAGCTCTTTAGAGCTACAGCAAACAGTTCTTCCAGATGTATACGAGGTAAAAAATCCCGCGCAACTTAACGTTGATGCGTATGTGAAGAAAGTCCAGCTCGTTCCTGCAGATTTAGCTTCTCAGCTTGTGGCACTTCTCGCGGCATCGTATGTAGACCAAGATATGCTTGAGGTTGGACAGGGTAGAGGAACCAAATCCTTGTTGCTCTCTCATGCATTTGAGGTGCTTGATAAAGAGAATCCCCACATTACTGCTGTTGAACTTGTAAAAGGAAAGTCTCACGTTTCAAAAAGAAGATTGAAGACCGCCGGACTTTCAGATCAGGTTATATCACTCACGTTTGATGGCACACAGCTTGCATTACCAGAGGTTCCAGAGGAGCTCAATCAGAGCTTTGACGTGGTGTTTATTGATGCTCCATGCTCTGGTTTGGGTACGCTTCGTCGTCACCCAGAGATTGCATGGAACCTGTCTTCAGAAAGTCTGTATGACGGGGGAGAACTTACCGTCTTACAGACCAAACTCTTGCAAAGCTGTAGCAGTCGTGTAGAGGCGGGTGGCTTTTTAGTCTATGCAACGTGCTCACTCTCGAATTCAGAGAATCAGCAGGTTGTAGATGATTTTCTTGCAAGTCCAGAAGGCTCTCAGTTTGAGGTGCAAAGCCTTTTTGAGTGTCCCGTGCGTGCACGTTTAACACCAGAAGCGCAAGAGTTTCTCGATACATGCATTACGCCAGAGGGATTTTTACAGACGGCTTTTGCCTCCGCCGATTGTGATGCCCACTTTATGGCGGTGCTCAAACGCAAATAAAAAGCTCTTGTTGTGTTGTCCAACAAGAGCTTCATAAGTGACGTTTAAAGAGCGCCTTCAGGCTCAAAGCACAGGATTACTTGCCTTTGCTATCGGTGTTGTAAAAACCGGTGCCCTTAAAGACGATGGATGAGGTGTTGTACACACGCTCGGTCTCATGCCCGCATTTTGGGCACTGAGGAGCTTCAATCTTCAGACTCATTGGGCGTTCAATTTCAAAGGTATTGTCGCAGTGTGTGCAGTGATAGCTATAACGTGCCATGCTTCCTCCATGAAAACAATTTATAAACGTGAGATACTTTACCCTACTTAGAGTAGATATTTCACGATTGCAACTAATAAGTTTGTTTACGGAGGCATTATGCAGGTAACCGGTGCAATTTTTGATTGCGATGGAACCCTTGTTGATTCAATGCGCGTTTGGCACAACGTTTTTGGCGCTGTTCTTCCTAAATACGGCAAGACCGTTGACTCAGAATTTTTTGAACGCGTCGAGGCTGTTTCGCTTATGGATGGTTGCAAAATTTGCGTTGATCATCTGGAGCTGCCTATCATTGCAGAAGCTTTGTATGAAGAGTTTTGTGCGTATGTAACAGAGCAATATCAGCATCACGTCTCCATTATTCCTGGTGCAAAAGAATTCTTGCAGGAGCTTTACGATGCGGGTATTCCTATGGCTGTTGCATCATCAACTCCCGTGCGAGAAGTGCGCGCGGCCCTCGCGGCTCAAGGTATTGAGCATCTCTTTAAAACGGTAGTTTCTACGGAAGATGTAGGGGGAGTGGATAAGGTTGAGCCTGATGTATACCTTGAGGCCCTTCGCCGCCTTGGCACCGATAAAGCAACTACCTGGGTCTTTGAGGACGCTCCATTTGGCGCTCAGACGGCTCAAAATGCAGGCTTTCCCGTGGTGGCACTCTACAACGACCACGACGGCCGAGACCCCGTCTTTATGCGTGAGCACTCAAACATCTTTGCCCACACCTATGGCGAGCTGTCGCTTCTGCGTCTTCGTGACTACGAGCGCCCTCTAGCTGCCGCTTCTTCTGGCGAGAAACCCCTTGAGGTCCTTATTGTGGGCGGATCCCCAGAGGCTGTCTCGAACACGACGCTCTCTACCTGCGCCCAGAGCGCTGACTACCTGATAGCAGTTGACCACGGTGCTGATGCATGCTTTGCCGCCGGAGTAATCCCACAGCTTGCGCTTGGAGACTTTGACTCAGCTTCTGCCAAAACGCTGTCCTGGCTCAAAGAGCAGCAGGTACCTTGCATGAAGTTTAATGCCGACAAGTACGATACGGACCTGGCTCTTGCTCTAAAGTCTGCCGAGTACGAGGCAATTCGTAGAGACAGCAAGCTCTCGCTGACGGTTGTCTCAACGTCCGGCGGCCACCTTGATCACCAGCTTGTAGTGCTCGGTCTTCTCGCCACGTGGGCAAAGACGGGCAAGGCGGCGGTTCGAGTTGTTGAGAATGACTTTGAAATGCGCTTTTTAGCTGCGGGCCAAATTGATTCGTGGCAGTTGAGCGTAACTGATGCGGGTAAAAAGATTTCTCTTGTAGCTCTGTCAGAGGAGTGTGAGGTTTCTGAGACTGGCATGAGGTGGAATCTTAATCACGAGAAATTCACACTGCTTGGAGACGATGGCATTTCAAATATCGTTGAAGCTGACGATGCTTGGGTAAGGTGCGAGAAGGGCTGTCTTTTGGTGCAGCTTTGGAACTAAGGTATTGAGGGGGCTGTGTTGGAGCCGTGTTTGCATTTGGACCGCGTTTCCATAACAAAACCCCAGCAAATCCTCCAATAAAGTCTGAAAAAGCAACGCCTTGCGCTTGTGTCAGATAAGTGAGCTAAGAAAAAAGGTCGCCGTAGCGACCTTTTTAAATTTGAGGTAAGACGAGCTTAAGTTGCTTAGTTGCGAGCAATCTTGCCGGACTTGAGGCAACGGGAGCAAACATTCATCTTCTTGCGCTGGCCATCGACAACGACAGTAACACGCTGGATGTTTGGCTTAAAGGTGCGGGCCACAGTACGGTGAGAGTGGGAGATGGAGCGACCGGCAACGGCGTGCTTACCGCAGAAATCACAGACCTTCGACATGAGTAAGACCTCCATAGGATAGGCGCCCTCTGCGCCTAAAATTTCCAAATAGCCGAATTAATATAGCACAATATATTGTGTTGTCAAAGCATGAATATAACATTCACAATTAGATAGCTTTTTGACAGCTTTTGAATGTTTTTCATTTATTACACCAAGATTAAATAACAAGAAAAAGATTTGTCAATTGCAAGGTTATCAACTTGTATATATAAGCCGCTTTAATAATAAATGTGCTCTGCGGTATACTAAATAACAATGACTAACCCTGGTTCTTGCGAGAGGAGTTATGTAATGACTACCGCTGTTCCTGGAACACTAAGAGTTTCTAATGATTGCCTTGCTGACCTGGCGGGCTATGCAGCTATGGAATGTTATGGCGTTGTTGGCATGGCAGAGATTGATGAGGCAGCAGGTGTTGCTCGTCTTCTTCCAACATACCGACTTCGTAAGGGTATTGATGTGACCCCAACTCCTAAGGGAGTTCAGGTTGACCTTCACATTGTTGTTGAGCAGGGCGTTAACATGGCGTCTGTTGTCGACAATCTTGAGAGCTCAGTAAAGTTTTTGCTTAAGCAAATTGCAGAGCTTTCATGTGTTGATGTAACTGTACATATCGAGGCCATGCGTAATTCTCGCTAAGCTTTTTGCTTCAAATGAGTAGGAACTGAGGTCTAACGTGATTTCAAATGTCATTCGTACATGCTTCCCTGTAGCAGCCCTTGCCGTTGCAGACAAAGCAGAAGAGATCAACAAGCTCAACGTTTTCCCTGTACCTGATGGAGACACCGGTACTAACATGTCCCTTACCTTGGGCACCGTTGTTCGTGAGGTTCAAGATCTTCCTCAAGATGCAAGCATGCAGGATATTGCAAAGGCAATTACTCACGGTTCTCTGATGGGCGCTCGTGGTAACTCTGGTGTTATTACGTCTCAGATTCTTCGCGGTATTGCTGAGGGTCTGTGTGACGTTAAGAACCCTGAGGCAGTAACCCCAAAGGATATTGCCCACGCATTCCGTCGCGGTAAAGAGGTTGCTTTTAAGGCTGTTAGAAAGCCAGTTGAGGGCACTATTCTTACCGTTTTGAAGGACGTCTCTGCTAAGGCAGACTCCCTTGAGAAGTCTCAGCTCACCCCAGTTGAGGTTTTGGACGCTTTGGTTGTTGAGGCATATGAGTCTGTTGCCCGCACTCCTGAGCTTCTTCCTGTTCTCAAAGAGAATGGTGTTGTTGACTCCGGTGCATTTGGTTTTGCAACTTTCCTTGAGGGTTTTGTAAACGCTGTTACCGGCAAGACTGAAACAACTGACTTCCAGACCACTGTTTCTGTTTCTGATGCCAAGGCTGCTACCAGCGCAAAGGTTGAGATTGAGCTCAACGATGACTGGGAGGGTTCTGAGTACCGTTACTGCAATGAGTTCCTCTTCAAGGCAGATAGCCCAGACTTTGACGAGGAAGCAGCTCTGAACTTCCTGGCAACTATGGGTGATTGTGAGCTTCTTGTTGGCGCAAACCCAGACTACAAGATTCATGTTCACTCAAATACTCCTAACAAGGTTCTTGAGTACATGCTTCAGTACGGCCAGATTTTTGAGGTCTTCATTCACAACATGGACCTTGAGGCTAAGGAGCGTACCGAGAAGATCGCTGAAGATAAGAAGGCTGCAGCTGCACCTAGAAAAGAGCTTGGTTTTGTTGCAGTAACTGCTGGTTCTGGCGCTGAATCAATCTTGAAGTCTCTTGGTGTTGACGTTGTTGTTTCTGGCGGTCAGACCATGAACCCTTCAACTGCAGACATTCTTGCTGCAATTGAAGAGGCCAATGCAGACCAGGTTATTGTTATGCCAAACAACTCCAACATTCGTATGGCAGCAGAGGCTGCTGCAAGCGCATGTGAGGATGTTAAGGTTGCTGTTATTCCAACCAAGTCTGTTCTTCAGGCATTTGCTGCAATGTTTGTTGTTGCAGATGGCGTTCCATTTGAAGAGCTTGTAGAAGAGATGACTGACGCTATCTCTGGCGTTCGTTATGGTGAGGTCACTACCGCAGTCCGCGATTCTTCCGCAGCTGACGGCACTCCTATCCACGATGGCGATGTTATGGGCATTCAGGGCGGCTCCATTGATGTTGTCGGCTCTGATGTCATGAAGGTCACGCTTGACCTTATCGCTAAGATGCAAGAGGAGGAAGAGGGCGACAACCTCACCATTCTTGCAGGTGAGGACTTCTCTGACGAGCAGCTCGATCTTCTCGCAAGCAGAGTTGAGGACGCCTATCCAGACCTTGAGGTTGACGCTCAGCGCGGCGAGCAGCCACTCTATCCAGTCATCTTCTCTATTGAGTAGGAAATGTCTGAGTCTAAGGTAAGCATCGCTCCCGCATCAGAGCGAGTGGCTCATACCTGCTCGCTTGTTGATAGCGTGACCAGGTTAAGGTATGTCAATGCAAATCGTGCCGAGGCGCTTGAGCGTCTCGGCATTCTGCGTGTTCGAGACCTTTTGCTCAACGTGCCTCATCGCTACCTCGATTTTTCCCATCGCGTGCAGATTGCTTTTGCGCAGATAGGCGAGGACGCAACTATTACCGGCCGCGTTGCTTCGGTAAAGACAAAACGCCCACGCCCCAAGATGGTCATTGTAGAGATTGAGGTTGTGGATGATACGGGCGTGCTTACGGCCTCGTTCTTTAGGCAGCCTTGGATAGCTGAGCAAATCCATGTTGATGACGAGGTGGCACTGAGTGGCAAGGTACTTTTTGCCTACGGTTACCGTCAGATGAAGTCACCGTTCTACGAAGTTCTGAGCACGGTAAAATCTGATGCAAGCGACGAGGCTCGCCCCAAAGAGACTCGCTCCAAAGAGGCTCCTTCAAAGGCAGCAATTCTTCCTGTTCATCCAGCTACTGAGGGCGTGAGCCCCGCATGGATGCGCCGCATTATGTCAGCAGCTCTGGCGGATACGGGAAGCGTGTGTGATTGGCTGCCCTCAGAGCTTGTCTCCAAGCATCGCCTTATGTCACTCTCATCGGCGCTTCGTGAGGTCCATTTTCCAACAAGCTTGGACGCAGCTGAGCAGGCGCGCCGCCGTCTTGCTTTTGATGAGCTTCTTAGCTTACAGCTTGCCCTTCTGGCCAGGAGAAACCTTGAGCTTGCAGGTCATAAGCCTTTTGAGCACGTTATAGATGGACCTAAAGTTAAGGCTCTGATTGAGGCTTTGCCTTTTGCCTTAACTAACGAGCAGAACCACGCTGCTCAAGAGATTCTTTCTGACATGGCTGCGCCGCGCATCATGAATCGTTTGCTTTTGGGTGACGTTGGTACTGGTAAAACAGCCGTTGCCGCTGTTGCCTTGGCTGCGGCAGCTGATTCTTCAACTCAAGCTGCCGTGATGGCTCCTACCTCGGTTCTTGCCCAGCAGTACGCTCAAAAGATTGGCCCCTTGCTTTCGCTTGCTGGAATTACCTGGGCGCTTATTACTGGTTCTACCTCAGAAGAGGAGAGGCAGCAGATTGAGCTTTGCCTAGCTGACGGATCTTTGTCCGTTGTCTTTGGCACCACTGCGCTTCTTTCTGACCGTGTTGTATTTAAGCGGCTCACCCTTGCTGTTGTTGACGAGCAGCATCGTTTTGGCGTTGATCAAAGAACGGCGCTCCGCAAAAAGGGACAGGGCGTAGATCTTCTCGCCATGAGCGCAACACCTATCCCACGCACGTTGGCACTCTCTTTGTACGGAGATGTTGATACGTCTCGCATTACCAAGAGACCAAAGGCAGGAGCTGGCGTTACCACCAAGCTGTGCGTGCCAGAAAATCTTGACCAGGCATACGCCGCCATTTCCGAAGCTGTTCAGGCTGGTCACCAGGCATATTTGGTTTGCCCTTTGATTGACCCAAGTGATTCTGAAGAAGAGCTTGAAGATGTTCCTGAGGCCGCTCGTACAAATGGCAAGCTCTATAGCGCCACCCGTGTTTATGAGGAGCTCTCAAAGACCGTTTTCAAAGACTTTACCTGCGATCTTTTGACGGGTAGATTGCCTGAGACACAAAAAGATCAGGTTATGGAAAAGTTCCGCGCAAATAAGACGCAGATTTTGGTCTCCACAACCGTCATTGAGGTTGGCGTTGACGTTCCTAACGCTACGGTCATGGTTGTCTTTAATGCTGATCGTTTTGGTTTGGCCACGCTGCACCAGCTCAGAGGCCGAGTTGGTCGAGGAGACTTCCCAGGAACTGTCTATCTTGCCAGTAACGCCAAGCGAGGCTCTACCGCAAGAAAGCGCTTGGCCGCCCTTGAGCAAACCTCCGACGGCGCGCGCCTGGCAGAGCTTGACCTGGAACTTAGACACGAGGGCGAGACCTTGGGATACCGTCAGTCGGGCGGCACCACGCTCAAGATTTCTGATCTCTATGCAGATGCAGACCTTATTGAGGCAGCCCATATGGACGCCCTGGCAATTACTGCTCAAGACTCAAATCTTACGAGCGATGCCTATGCTACCTTGGGAATTGAGGCAAAAGATCGCTTTGGCATCTACTTTGAAGAGCTTGGCTATAAGTAATAACCTGCAGGTAAACTACAGTACAAGATAGGTTTGGTGGCGAGAAACCCATGAGGATTGTTGGCGGAAAATGGAAAGGTCGTGCAATTGAGGCCCCTGATGGCAAGGGGACTACGCGACCAACCACTGATCGTACGCGCGAGGCCATTGCAAGCTCCATCTTGGCTTCTCGCGGTCTTGACCTCAGCGAGTCTAGAGTGCTTGACGCTTTTGCAGGCTCGGGTGCCATGGGCTTTGAGCTGCTTTCTAGAGGAGCGCTATACGCTACGTTTGTTGATAAAGATAGAAAGACGTGTGATCGCATTAAGCGTACGGCTAAGTCACTTGGTGTAGCCACCTCTGAGATGAGTGTTATCTGTGGTGATACTGCCCGTCTTGCCGAGTCATCCCAGTTGTTTGGAGCTCCTTTTGACGTGGTATTTTTGGATCCGCCTTATGCCGTTGAGGCTGAAGTAGTGTCCAAGCTGCTCAGAGATTTAATCCAGCAGGGAAGTTTGACAGAAGATGCTGTGGTAGTGTACGAACATAGCCACAAATCAGATTCAGTTTCTCTTGACAACTTTGAGCTTTCTAAGAGTAAGCGTTATGGTATTGCTCAAGTTGATGTACTTGTTCGTTGTGAGGGATAGGAGATACGTTGAACAGCATCACTCACGTAGTTGTACCAGGTACTTTTGATCCCGTCACAAACGGACACCTTGATGTAATCAGACGAGCTTCTCGCCTTTTTGAAAATGTCACGGTAGCTGTTGCAGCTTCCAAGCGCAAGCACGGCACAGGAACTACCTTTTCTCTTGAAGAGCGCGTACAGATGCTTAAAGATGCCCTTGTAGATGAAGGTCTTGTGGACGTTTCTGTAGAGCCTATGGAAGGTCTTCTTGTTGATTTCTGCAACGCTCGTGGAGCAGGCGGTGTGGTCAAGGGCCTGAGGGCTATGACAGACTTTGAATATGAGCTTCAGCAGGCAGATCTTAACTCCCATATGGCTCCTGAGCTGGAGAGTATCTTTGTTATGTCCAGTCCAGAGTACGGCTACATTTCTTCTTCAATTGTCAGAGAAATCTCAGCCATGGGCGCAGACGTATCATTTTTGGTACCAAAGAACGTCATTAAAAAGCTTGAAGCTCTGCATAATTGCGGTAATTAAGTATATTTGCCCTGCATTTTCATTATATTCTGCTAACATTCTTAAAAAGGTGTTTTATGCGTCGTGGTCATGTGGGCTATAAGTGCATATAACACGGCTTATGTATTGGACTGAAAGGAGCCCTGGATGCAGCCAGGCGAGGAAATTGAGAGCCTTGTATCTGAGATTGAGCAGATCGTAACTGAGGCTAAGTCACCTTTTATGGATGGCGGTAACAAGAAGATTATTGATGCCCAGGACTTCTACGAGCTGCTTGACGAGATTCGTCGTGTCTTCCCAGAAGAGTTTGCAACCGCTCGTCGCATCATCAAGGAAGAGGATGAGACCCTTGAGCGCGCACGTGCTCAGGCAGAGTCCATCATTGCTGACGCACAGCAGCAGGCTATGATTCTTGCTGGTGACCAGGAGGTTGTCCGCCTTGCCCAGCAGCAGGCAGACGCCATTCGTGACCAGGCAGAGCAGTACGAGCGTGATACTCGCTACAATGCTGAGGAGTACGCAGATACCGTTCTTGCTCACCTTGAGGAGAACCTCAAGAGCCTGACAAATTCTGTCTCTCGTGTTCGTCAGACGCTTGATGAGAACTCTGGTCCTCGTAACACCAGCAATAACGTTGCCTGGTAGTTCCAATGCAACCAGTTCTTTATGCGCTAGATGATCGTCTTGCAAACGCAGGCGATACCGTTTCTTATGCAGGTCATCTTAATGAAGACTTGTATAAGCTGGGTGAGCATGAATTTTCTCTCCCTATGGGAATTGATTTTGATCTAGTGCTTACCAACGCGGGTGAGGGTATTTTGGTTACCGGAATGCTTCGTGCTGACGCAGTTGGTACGTGTGACCGTTGTCTTGAGGACGCACATCTCTCTTTAAACGCAGAGGTAGATGAGTATTATCTCTTTGAAGAGCCTGTGATTGCTGCAGACGATGAAGATGAGGCAGATTACGTTTTAGTAAATGCCGATAAAACCATCGATCTTGCAGAGGCTCTTTTACCTTCGCTTGTTATGGAGACGCCTTATGTTGTACTGTGCAAGTCCGACTGCAAGGGACTTTGCCCAGTATGCGGTTGCAATCTGAACGAAGAAGATTGCGGTCACGCAGCTCAGATTGAGCAGAAGCAAGAAGAAGAAAAACTTGCTTCAAACCCGTTTGCGGCTCTTAAAAATCTTGTGATTGAGTCGGATTCGGAAGAGTAAAATAAAATTTCTTCTCCTAAATGGTGAAGAAATGCTGTATCTACGTACAAAATGTGTCAGTACGTGGTATAGTATCCAACGCATTATGTGAATGGGTCGCGCCCTCATGTGTTTTAGGGGCGCTAGCAAGAGCAAAAGAGGTTTAAGATGGCAGTACCTAAACAAAAGAAGGGCCGCGGCGCAACCCACACCCGTCGTTCGGCAAACAGCAAGCTTAACGCAGCAGCTCGCTCTGTATGCCCACAGTGCGGCGCTCCAAAGCTTCCTCACCACGTATGCCCTAATTGTGGCTTCTACAAGGACCGTGAGGTTGTTGTTACTGAGTAACACTCATACATCGTATGGCCAAGAAGGCCGGTTCTTTAGGGGCCGGCCTTCTTTTTTATAGCACTAAGGAGTTAACATGCCCGTTATTTGTGTAGACGTTATGGGATCTGACCAAAGCCCTGAGGTTGTTCTTGAGGGAGTTCGTATGGCTCTTGAGAAGGACCAAGAGCTAGAGGTTCTTCTCGCCGGAGCTGATGAGTTTGTTACTCCTTTTGCAAACAAGCACAATCGTGCAAAGGCTTTGGTAACTACTGAAGTTATTGCGATGAGCGAGCATCCTGCTAATGCGGTTAGACAGAAAAAAGACGCCAGCATTGTAAGGGCTGCTCAGGCAGTTAAGGCAGGAGAGGCCGATGGTCTTTTCTCAGCAGGCTCCACAGGAGCAGTGCTCACCGCTGCTACCTTTGGAATTGGTCGCATTAAAGGCGTAAAGCGCCCAGCACTCACCTTGATTCTTCCTGGACTTGGCGGTCACAAAACAGTCTTTTTGGACACCGGTGCTAACGCTGATGTACGTCCAGAAGTTTTGGTGCAATTTGCACAAATGGGCAAGGCCTTTGCCAATGCTTCGCTTGGAATTGAAAATCCAACCATAGGTCTTCTCTGCAATGGATCTGAAGAGACCAAGGGTTCCGAGCTTGCTCTCTCATATCATGCAGCTCTTGCAGAGGCAGCTCTTAATTTTGGTGGAAACGCTGAAGGAACTGATATTTTAGGAAGCCGTTTTGATGTCATTGTGACAGACGGCTTTACCGGAAATGTAGCTTTGAAATCTATTGAGAGCACGGGCAAATTTATTATGTCTAGCCTCAAGGATGCAATTAATTCTTCCAAGAAGGCTGCGTTTGGTGCACTCCTTTTGAAAGACGCTCTTAAGGCAACGGCAGCAGAACTTTCGGGAGATTCTGTTGGTGGTGCCTTCTTGCTGGGCGTCTCGGCTCCTGTACTCAAAGGACATGGTGCTACCAGCTCTTCTGCAGTGTGCGCAGGAACACTCTCTGCAGCCAATGCAGTACGCGCTAACCTAATTGAGAAAATCTCCTCTTCAATTCAGCTGTAGCAAAAGCGCCTGTAGCATAAAATTTTTATTAGGTATGGTGGAGCCCGTGGACAATTCCGTGGGCTTTACTTTTTTAAGATTGTTTGTTTCAGCTTTAGTAATGTCATCATACAGACGCCCATCACGGGGTAAAATTACTAGCGTCATTGTTGTGTGCAAGGAGGATGTATGGATCGCACAGAAACACTTGAAAAGGTAATTGACGTTGTTAGAGAGACTCTTGACCTTGACGATTCCGTTGAGCTCACAGAGGGCACCTCATTTAAGGACCTTGGTGCAGACTCATTTGATCTTTTGCAGCTTGTCACAGACCTTGAGCAAGAGTTTGATATGACCTTTGATGCAGAGAACATCGATGAGATTGCTACCGTTGGTGACGCAGTAGACGCTATTCTTGCTGCTTAAGTAGGTTTTATACGTGAAATTGCACGAACGAGTAGCTGCTGCAGAAGCTATTTGCGGTCACACATTTACCAATAAAGAACTAATTGAGGCTGCCCTCACACACCCTTCGGCGGTGGAGGGCAAGCCTGTTTCTGCTTCGTATGAGCGCCTGGAGTTTTTGGGTGACTCAATTCTTGGTGCCATTATTGCAACAGAGCTGTTTGAGCGCTATCCAGATATGGACGAGGGCCAGCTTACTAGGCTGAAAATCTCTCTGGTATCTGGTCATACGCTCTCTATTGTCTCCGATACTCTAGGAATTTCTCCCTTAATTGTTATGGGAATTTCCGAGAAGGGCACGGGAAAGCGTGGCATGAAGTCTGCTTTGGAGAATGTTTACGAGTCCATTGTTGGCGCGCTCTACCTTGATGCGGGCTTTGATCCAACGCACGAGTTTGTTATTCGTACGCTTGGACCTCATATTTCTCCAGCGCTGGCAGTTCGTTCGGTAAGTCCTAAATCTCGTTTGCAGGAAGCGGTACAAGCTAAAGGTAAGGCTACCCCAGAGTACAAGCTTATTGGTGAGAGCGGCCCTGCTCATACACCTACGTTTACCGCTGTGGTATTTGTCGACGGCCTTAAGGTGGGTCGTGGACAGGGACCATCAAAGAAAGCTGCAGAGTCAGAAGCCGCTCAAGACGCGCTGGTACGTCTTGGTGTGGATGATGCTCCGCTTGATGCTGATGCAGAAATGCACCTAAGGTAGAAAGGTACCCTGTACCCGTGTATCTAAAATCGCTGACACTCAAGGGTTTTAAGTCATTCGCTGATAAAACTCAGATGGTTTTTGACCCCGGTCTTACCGTTGTCGTTGGTCCTAACGGCTCGGGTAAGTCCAACGTCTCTGACGCAATTCTTTGGGTATTGGGCGAGCAGAGCGCAAAGATGCTCCGTGGCCAGGCTATGGAAGACGTTATCTTCTCTGGCTCGTCAGCAAGGGGAGCGGTAGGTGTTGCTGAGGTAACACTGGTCTTGGACAACTCTGACCATACCATTCCTATTGATTTCTCTGAAATTGGTATTACCAGGCGCATGTATCGCTCCGGAGAGTCTGAGTACCTGATTAACGGGGCTCCTTCAAGGCTCATGGACATTCAGGACATCTTGCATGATTCTGGCCTGGGCAAAGATACGCACTCCATCATTTCCCAGGGCAAGCTTGACTCTATTTTGTCTAGCCGTCCTGAGCAGCGTCGTGAGCTCATTGAAGAGGCTGCAGATATCTCCAAGCATCGTCGCCGCAAAGAGCGTGCGGAGCGCAAAATCTCTTCTATGGATGAGAATCTCACGCGAGCCAAAGTGGTTTCTCGCGAGATTACCCGCCAGCTTAAGCCGCTTGAGAGGCAGGTAGATAAGGCTTCTCGCGCAAAAGATCTGTCCTCCCAGCTCAAGGATTTGACGGTTCAGCTTGCGGTAGATGACCTTCGTCAGCTGCAGTTTACGCATGGCAAGCTGGAGGCTCGCGCTAAAGAGGCAGAAGCTGCTATTGAGCTTGCACAGTATCGCGCGGGCGAGAAAAACCGTGAGCTTGAAAAGCTTCAGTCGCTTCTTGAGCAAAAGGGTCTCTTTGTTGGAGACTTGGGCGAGCAGCGCCGTCGCATGCAAGAGATTCATGGTCGTATGGGCTCTGACATGCGTCTTTTGGAGGAGAAGGGCAAGAACATGGTTTCTCGCCTTTCTGATACGCGCATGCAGCTTTCTGTGATGGATAAGCAGAAGGCAGACGCGGCAAAAGAGAATGAAGAGCTTTCTGGTCGGCTGGCAACAATTCGTGCAAAGGTTGCAGATCTGACTGAGAGCGTGAATGCTCTGCAAGAGGCGGCTAACCAGGCAATTGCCGAGCGTCGTGCTCTGGATGTAAAGATTTCTGATTGCACTGCGTCTGAGCGTAGTGCGCGCAATACTGCTGATAAAGAGACGCTTGCGTATGTAAAGCTAGAAGAGCAGATTGCTCATGCGCAGGTAGAAGACCAGATGTTTGAGTCCAGGTTGTCTCAAATTACTGAGGCCCTTGAGATTGCTCAAGCTGCCCTGGAAGATAGTGGCGCTAAAGAAGCAGAGCTTACCGCAGCTCTTGAGACGGCCCGTCAGGAGTCCGAGGCGTTTGTCGCTGAGATTTCTGAGCGCGCTTCTGCACTTGAGGCGGCTCGTGAGGCACAGCGCACTGCTAGTCAGGAGCTTTCAAGTAGTGAAGCTACACTTGAGGCGCTTCGTGCGCTTGATGTTGAGGTGCAAAAGGGAAGCCCTCTGGCAGAAAAGCTTGTTTCTGATACGGCAACCGCTTCTCTTGTTTCTGGCAGACTTGCCGATTACCTTGAGGTTCAGCCAGAGTTTGAAGCTCTTGTTGAGCAGCTTTTGGGAGAAGATCTTTCCGCACTTGTTGTAGACAAGCAGCAAAACGTTCATGCACTTTTTGAGCGCGTTCAGGCGCTTTCTGAGGACGGTAGGGCTACGCTGGTTGCGCTTTCTGACGTAGCTCCAACTCTTGCTGCTCCAGCACATACAACGCCTCTACTTGAGCACGTTTCTGCTCAGAAGGGTGCCGAGGCTCTTGTACAGGCGCTCTTTGGTCACGTTTTTGTTGCTCAGAGTCTTGACGATGCCTACGCTGCTCGCAAAGATGAGCCTCGTGGGCTTTATGCGCTTCCTGACGGCACGTTGCTCTATCCAGACGGTCGTCTGGTCCTGGGACACGCATCTCAGGCTGAGGACGGCTCTCTTGAGCGTAAACGCCGCATTCGTGAGCTTGAGGGTGCGCTTCCTTCTCTCAAGCGTCATCTGGAGGCTGCTTGCTCTGCAGTTACCAACTGCGAGAATGAGCTGGCTTCAGTTCGCGAGAAAAGCGCGCAGTCCAAGGGCGAGGTTGCTCGCCTCAACGGTGAGCTTACCTCTATTGCTGCGGAGCGAGGCCGTCTTGAGGGACAGGTTGCTTCTTCTCAGGCAGAGCTAAAGCAGGTCAGCGCTTCTCGAGAGCAGGCAAAAGAACGTGCTCAGGAGGCTCGTGCGCACATTGATGAGCACAAACGTGCCGCAGAAGAGGCAAAGGCTCGCATGGAGTCGCTTGCCTCGGAGCTCAAAGAGCTGCAGGACCAGCATGAGGATGCCATTCGCGCTCAGGGCAGGGCCAGCCGAGAGCTTTCGGATGCAAAGACGGACCTCACTGTTGCAAAAGAGCGCGCAACGAGTATGGCTTCTCGCCAGGCAGAGCTTGAGAGACGTCTGTCTCAGCTGGATGAGCAGCTTGCTGCCGCTAAGCAGGCAACGCACGCGCTTGAGGTGATTAGGCTGCGCGTTGACCCGCTGTACAAGCGCTACGACGCTCTGCACCAGAAGGCGCTTGAGTGGGCGTCTAGGCTCAAGGATCGTGCATCGCTTGCAGAGGCAGACTCTGAGACGCTTCGAGAAACCATCTCTGAGGCAAAAGATGCTGCTTCTGAAGCTGCGCTTGCGGTAGAAAAAGAGAAAGACGCCGCTAACCAGATTAGCGTTGAGATTGGCAAGCTTGAGGTTCAGGTTCAAAACGCCATCGAGGCCATTCTTGCCACAGGCGCCTCATTGGACGAGGCTTTGACGCTTCCTGAGCCAGAAGACAGAGAGCAGGCAGAGCGCCTTGCTGCGTCGCTCAAGAGCCAACTTGAGGCGTTGGGTCCCGTCAACGCCGTTGCCATGGATGAGTACGAGCGCCTCAAAGAGCGTGCCGACTACATTAACGAGCAGGTAGCTGACTTAGAGGCCGCACGAACTTCTCTGAAGAAGATTATCTCGGCCATTGACCGCAAGATGCGTAGCCGCTTCCTTGTTGTCTTTGACCGCGTAAATCAGAACTTCTCCGAGATTTTCTCGATGCTGTTCCCTGGAGGTCATGCTCACATTGAGCTTACTGACCCTGATCATCTCTCCGAAACAGGCATTGAGATTGTGGCTCAGCCGCGCGGTAAGCGTATTACCAAGATGATGCTCATGTCAGGTGGCGAGAAGAGCCTCACCGCCCTGGCATTGCTCTTTGCTGTATACAGAACGCGTACTGTTCCGTTCTACGTCTTTGATGAGGTTGAGGCTGCGCTCGACGACGCCAACCTCTCCAAGCTGCTTGATGCCATTGAGCAGCTCAAAGAGACTACTCAGCTGATTGTCATTTCTCACCAGAGACGCACTATGGAGCAGGCAGATGTACTGTATGGCGTATCTATGCAGGCAGATGGTGTCAGCCACGTTGTCTCTCAGAGGCTTGATAAGACAACCGGAAAGGTAGTTGATATCTAATGGGCTTTATGGACAATCTTCGCCGCGGTCTTGAGCGTTCCCGTGAGACCTTAAGCGAAATCTTTTATATGGGCGGTGAGGTCACCGAAGACTTTTGGGATGACCTTGAGGACACGCTGGTTATGGGAGACATGGGGGCCGAGGTGGCTATGCGCGTCACCGACGACTTGCGTGAGCGTGCGGCGCGAGAAAACCTTACGCGCTCCGATCAGCTTCGCCGCGCCCTTGTAGAGCGCCTTACAGCAGAGTTTCCTGTTGCAGAAAGAGATCCTTTTACAGATACACCTTCTATTGTCTTGTTTGTAGGCATTAATGGTGCTGGTAAAACTACCACTGTTGGAAAGATTGCTGGTCGCGCACATGCTAGTGGCGTTAAGACCTTAATTGGTGGTGCTGACACCTTCCGTGCGGCTGCAATCGAGCAGCTGCAGGTATGGGGAGAGCGCTCTGGTATTGAGGTAGTAACTAGAGAGCGGGGCGCTGATCCTGCAAGCGTTTGTTTTGAGGTTGTTGAGACTGCAGAAAAACAAGGTACTGAGCTGGTGCTTATTGATACTGCTGGACGTCTGCATACCTCATCCGATCTGATGCGTGAGCTTGCTAAGGTTGTCTCGGTAACCAGAAAGCGCGCAGGAGATATTCCTGTGAGTGTTGTCTTGGTTATTGATGCAACTACTGGCCAAAATGGCCTTAATCAGGCAAAAGAGTTTAACGACGCTCTGTCTTTAGACGGTCTTATTGTTACAAAGCTTGATGGCACCGCAAAGGGAGGAATTGCTCTGGCAATTTCTAACCAGCTTAACCTGCCTATTTATCGTATTGGTGTGGGCGAGTCAATTGATGATCTTCAGACGTTTGACGCCCGTTCATTCTGTGAAGCACTTGTTGGTGAGGGAGTTCAGTAATGTTTAACAGCCTGCAAGATAGACTGCAAAATACATTTTCCGCTCTGCGCGGAAAGGGCCGTCTCACTGAGGACGATATCAATTCAGCAATGCGAGAAATTCGCATGGCTCTTCTCGAGGCTGACGTTAACTACAAGGTAGTTAAGGAGTTTGTCGGCCGCTGTAAAGAGCAGTGTATGACCGCTGACGTGCTGGAATCTCTGTCTCCAGCTCAAAATGTTGTTCGCATTGTTCTGGATGAGCTCACGGCGCTGCTTGGTTCAACCGAGTCCAAGCTTACGCTGGCACAGAACCGCATTCCAAACGTCATTATGCTTGTTGGTCTTCAGGGCTCCGGTAAGACAACCGCAGCTGCAAAGCTTGCCTACCTGCTTAAGTCCCAGGGAAAGAATCCTCTGCTTGCCGCCTGCGACGTTCATCGTCCCGCAGCAGCAGATCAGCTTGAAACACTTGGCTCAGAGATTGGCGTGCCAGTCTATCGTGGTGATGGTAAAGACGCCGTTACTATTGCATCACAGGCAATTCAGGAGGCTGTTGACCACCTCAACGACCTGGTAATTGTCGATACCGCTGGCCGTCTCCAAATTGACGAAGAAATGATGGAAGAAGCCGTTGCCATCAAGCGCGCCGTCAAGCCAGATCAGATTCTTATGGTTGTCGACGCTATGACCGGCCAGGATATTGTCAATGTTGTTAGCACCTTCGCGGAGCGCGTAGACTTTGACGGCGTTATCATGTCCAAGCTTGATGGCGATGCTCGTGGTGGTGGCGCACTTTCCGTACGTGAGGTTACCGGCAAGCCTATCAAGTTTGTTTCTATGGGCGAGAAACCCGATTCACTTGAAGTTTTCCACCCAGACCGTATGGCCAAGCGCATCCTTGGCATGGGCGACGTTATCTCTATTGTCGAGAAGGCCCAACAGGCAGCAGACGAGAAGCAGGTTGAAGATGCTGAGCGCATGTTGCGTGAAGGCTTTACTATGGATGACCTGCTTAATCAGATGAACCAAATTCGCAAGATGGGCGGTCTTGCAAAGCTTATTGGCGCTCTACCTGGTGGTGACCGCATGATGGCCCAGCAGGGTGGTGTGGATGATAGCTCTATGGGAAAGATTGAAGCTATCATTCATTCAATGACCAAGGAAGAACGTGCACGTCCTAAGATTATTAATGGTCAGCGCCGTCGTCGTATTTCCATGGGTTCTGGTCGTAGTGTTCAGGAAGTCAATCAGCTTATTCGTCAGTGGGGAGAGATGAATAAGATGATGGGCAAGATGAAGGCTATGACTCAGGGTGGTAATGCAAAGAAGGGCCGCCGTGCTATGGAGTCTATGATGAAGAACATGGGCTTTGGCGGAGGTCAAATGCCACGCTTCTAGGCTTTATTCATAAATATTTTTATATAAGAAATACTTTGGTCTGATTACTATCCCTACTGCTTTTTGTTACACATGGTAAACTTTCTCAAAAAGTAGTGGGGAGTAATTATGTCAATTAAGCGTATTACCTTTGTTGGATTAGGATGTGTAAGTTTGGCGCTTGCCGTAATTGGCGTAGTGCTTCCTATTTTGCCCACTGTTCCATTTTTAGCGCTCGCAGCATTTTGCTTTGCAAAATCATCCGATCGACTTAATAATTGGCTTATTAACACGAAGTTTTATCAAAATAATCTTGCTGATTTTAAAGCTGGAAAAGGGATGACTGTTAAGACTAAAGTGCGCATTCTTGCCACAGTAACTTTGGTCATGGCTATAGGTCTGATTGCCATGCTTATGAAAGGCATTATTGTTGGCAGTATTATTCTTAGTGTTGTTTGGTTAGGCCACATTTACTATTTTGGTTTTAAAGTTAAAACGCGTGAAGAGTAAACAATTGTTACAATAGCTTTTAGTTAGTTTCATTATTATTCGGTAATGATGAGGTGACTGAAGATGCAACGTAAAAGAAAAGTAGTTTTGTTTACTCTTGGGGTAATGCTCATTGCCGTTGTATTCATATGTAGTTGGTTTAGACCCGAAGCGGTTAAAGAACGAAATCTTGATTTTTTAAAACATGAAGCTGCGGAATTTATACGGAAGCAATCAGCTGATAATATTTTCTCATATGAAAAGTTTGAGTCTGGAGAATATAGGACTTATACCTGCAATATAAACGATGTGTATATATCTGGTCCAATTTTATCAGTTGTAGAGAAAAACAATGAATTATTAGACGGTGGCATTTCGTGGGTTGTAAGTGTTAATGGAGAAATCATTGGAACAATCGAGCAAGATGCCGCTTTATATTCAGTTTCTCTCTCATCACAAGATTTTGATCAATATATTCTTTATGGGACTGCTTACGTTCTGCAAGCTATAAGCACTCGCAAATTACCTGCCGTCTCCTACTATGAATACGATACAGATGGTGGAGGAACCTTTCTGTCTGATAATATACTTGCGACATTTAATTACGGCACAGGAGACTATGGTTTTGATAAAGCATTCAGCAAATTTCCTTCTGCCAGTTCTTTGATTACGTCTCGCTTAGGTTCAGAGTATCTTGATTTTATGGCAAACAAAGAGCGTGTAGCGGATCTTCTGTAAGACATAAAAATGCACACTTCAGAAAACAATTCTGAAGTGTGCATAATTTAATTTTCTAAGAAAAGCCTAGTAGTGGATGATAATTGGATCTCCATCTTTGGCAATATCAAAGAGTTTTTGAGCGTTTTCATAGCTTAGGTTAATGCAGCCATGGCTACCACCAGTTTTGTAGATGTTTCCACCAAACGCACTTCTCCATGGAGCATTGTGGAAGCCAACTTCTTGACCCTTTACGCCAAGCCAGAAATCAACCTTTGTATCCCATCCTGGACGGCCAGACTCATCGTTTGGTCCCAAGAGACGAGCGTCTCTAATGTGGCTAGTAATATACCAGACTCCTTCTGGAGTGTTGTGATGTCCGTCTGGGATACCAGTTACTACATCAGCTTCCCAGAGAATTGTTCCATCATCACCATAAAGGACAGCATGCTGAGTGGTAAGGTCAACGTCAATGTAACGACCACCCCAGTCCTGCTCGCCCTGTTTAGTAAATTTATCGGCTGACTGTTTTGTAGGCAGTTCAATCTTTGTTGCCTGACCAGCAGACAGACCATCAGAGATAGCTTTTATAGCAGCGTCATTATCAATAACCCAGCCGTATGCACCAGCGGCCTTTGTAGTGAATTCTTTTCCATCCCAACGCTTATATGTTCTTGAAGTTCCACGAGTATCTACTGCAGGAGCAAGTGTCTCGTTGACCCATTTGGTAATAGCGTCTGTATCAAATGAAATGGAGAGATTTTCATCAAACTTAATCCAGCTAGCAATGGTGTCTTGATCAAGCTGATATGCAACAGAGTCACCCAACATCAAATCAACCGCAGAGGCAACGTAGGAATTAGCTGTCTTTAAGGCAGCATCAAGATCTTCTGCGCTCATGAGGCTTTCTGGGCCAAGCTGTACGGTAGTGCTCAGATTATCAAAAGCGGTTTGCAAGTCTTTATGGACACCCTCAAGAGATAGCCTTGTAGCAATAGCATCATCAGCAAAAATAAACTTTTTAGCCGAGCTATCGTAGGTAATACCATTGTTCTCTAGAGTTTGAGCAGATTCTTTTGCCTGCTCAATTCTTTGATTAAAGAGTGCGTCTGCCTTGCTTGTATCGTACGAAGCGGTTGCATGTGGACTCAAGGACCTGCTACGAGTAATTTCCAGTGGCCACATCCAAGGATTCTGCTGGCTAATAGCGTCGTGAGCATATCCAGCTGCGTCGTACGTCAAATCAATGTCAGATGCTTTGATGGTTAAATCTACGCCGTTTCCAGAGACTTGGAGGGAGTAATTTGAGGCCTCGTTTGCTCTAGAAGCTTGTAAATCTGAAGCAGGTTTTAAGGAGTAGTCCTTACCATAAATGCTGGTTTGAGGCATAAAGAAGAAGTTAAAGAAGATTGCTCCACCCACATACACAAGGGCGAGAATACCAACGAGCGCAGCAGGTATCTTCCACCACTGATGTTTCTTGTGAACAACGGGAGCCTCTTCTTTTTCTCCAAGCTCTGCGCTATCAAGGGGAGCAATGACAGTTAAATCATCTGCCCGCTCTTCTGGCGCTTCCGCTGATTGTGAAGAATCATTAAGCTGATTGGCTTTTACCTGCTCTTCATTGAGAGCAACGTACATATCAGTATCGCCAAGGCTTGGTACTGAGTCTTTAAGAGAAGGCGCTTTCTCTGTAGCTTCCTCTGAAGAAAGAGGTTGTAGGTTAGCGGTATGAGAAGCAGAGCTTTTTGCAAAGTGCTTAGCCAAGGAGCACTCCTTATAAAAACGAAGTTACATAGCAAAAATCAGTGTGTTTTGACAAACAGACTTTCTGCAAATGAGTCAAAGACACATTCATTTAGTGTAGTGCATATTCACCACATATTTTATGGAACTTACGTGGAATTATTTTCTATAGGAGATGAACAAAACTGGAGTAATATATACGACATTTAGAAATAATTATTTTTCAATTGCAGGGGGAGTAATAGCGTATGTCATCAACTAGAGTCAATAGTACTACGCAAAATATTAGATGTGTTTGTACTGCTCTTGCCGTACTTCTTTTATGCATTTCAGCTTTTCCTAAAATTGCTGTAGCTACTGCTTCAACTAGCCAATCAAATTCTCATTTTACTAATCAGTTGTTACTGCATACCGATGTCAAATCATATGAGCTTCTTCCTTCTGATTTTGCTTCGCTTGTTGGCAATGATTCAACATCGTTTGATAATCTTGAGCCAGTTAAGCCTTATGAGGCAGTTAACACTGATTCTCATCCAAACTATAGCAAGGTAAGTGATTTTGTTTATTTAGATAGAGATCAGTTTGACTTGTCGCTTTTCTCGCCAGATGATTCTCTGAGATATACAACAGATGATGCAGCTGTAGATGCATACATTCAGACTCATCCGGAGCTTGCTGGTGTGACTGATCGTAGAATTTTGCTTCCGGTGTTTGAATTTGATTCAGATAATGATATTCAGACTCACAGAGACAGAGTTAATTCTTACATTGCTAATGGTCAGCTGGCACAAGGGTCGGTTGGTCAAGATAATACCGCTGTTATTGATACCAGTTTGCCTATGGGTCAGTATAAGCTGGAAAAAACGCTTTCGTATGATCAAGAGCATGGCTTCTATTACATCTATACCATGCACGTGGGTATATCTGATATTGATCGTAATCTCACAACGTTTGTTGATAGCAACGGAAATAAGACTGAAAAGCAAGGTCTATTCCAGGCTCCAGAGGTAGTAGGTAATGACATTCTTGACCATAAAGAAGTGGATTCTTATACGATTTCTGCTGGTTATGATGGTGATGGTAATGTTGCGCGTCCAACTACGTATGTGACGCATATTACGTATTACTACACTCTCGCGCACACCGCATATGTCTCTGATACTGGAACTACCTTAAAACCTATTGACGCTGGTCTTCAGAATGCTCCTGCTACCATCTCTTCTTACAACTATGATCACACGGTTGACGCAGGTACAAGGCGAGTATTGGATATTGATGCCGTAACAGCTCGTCTTATGACTGAGATCCAATCGCAAGATATTACACAGCTTTTTCCTGTTAGTGCCGCTACGCACAATGGCGATATTGTTATCAGTAGGACTCCTGGATATGATACCTACGATGTTCAGTTGTTTGAGAATGGTCAATTTACTATCGATATGACTTATATGCCAGATGGCACACCTCGTGTCGTTGATGCCGACGGCAATGCTATTTATTTCTCTAATCACTTTAAGGATGTTGTTTATTCTTCATATCAAGATGACACCTTGCCTGTTGGTCAGTATCGAATTGAATATCTGCTTACCCCAACATCTGCAGATCCAGATAACTTTGATTCGTATCAGCATTTAAAAGTCAATCTTGTTATTGGCACAAGCGATACTTCTCAGCCAGCCATTACTGCAAATTGGACTCACGTATACGTGAAGCAGCCTGAGACCACGCCAGAAACACCTGAGACGCACACTCCTGAGGAGCCTCAGCAAGCTCAGAAGAAGTCACAACTTCCTGATACTGCAGATTATTCTCAGGTTGCGCTTCAGGGCGCACTTGTCTGTTCCTCTGTCTCGCTGGTTTCTCTGAGCTTCTTCCTCAAGAGAAAGCTGCTACAGAAGTAATCTAGGAATACATGACGTTACTCTTGCCTCAAGAGTGAGAGAATACTGTCTATCAAGAGGTGAGAGGTACGTTATTTATGGCAACACATCCAGTTATTCACATAGATTCATCTGACGACAGCCGCCTTGATGTGTATGCTCGATTGACTGATAACCAGCTTCGTAATCGTCTTGACCCAACTCGTGGCGTCATGATTTGTGAGTCTCATTTTGTAATTGAAACTGCGCTATCTGCAGGTTGCAAGCCACTATCTTTTCTTGCAAACACTTCTCACACAGACACTATTTTGCAAATTGTCGAGAAGTTCCATTCTCTGTCAGACAACACTCCTATTTTTATTCTTCCAGATGAGCAGCTCACACAGCTTATTGGCTACAAGATGAATAGAGGAGTGCTCTGCGCTATGAGAAGACCTCAAGGTGTAGCGTTAGAAGAGATTCTTAGCACCTCTAAGCACATTGCCGTTTTGGAAGACTTGGTTGACGTTAATAACGTAGGCGCAGTCTTTAGGTCAGCCGCAGCTCTCAATGTAGACGCTGTTATCTTGACAGCTAAATGTGCTGACAACCTCTCAAGACGAGTTCTGCGCGTTTCTATGGGAACGGTTCTTAATGTGCCTTGGGCTCGCCTGGATGAAGAGACAACATCGTTAGATCTTATAGAAAAGCTTAAAGCTCATTCTTTTACTACGTGCGCTCTTGCGCTTACAGATTCTGCAGTACCTTTAAATAAAGAGCTGGTAGAAGGCAAAAAAGCTGCACTATTCTTTGGTAGTGAAGGCTATGGTCTTGATAAGAAAACCATTAAGGCTTGTGACATTACCACCATCATCCCCATGTCTCATCAGGTAGATTCACTTAATGTTGCTACATCATCTGCTGTTGCTTTTTGGGAGCTTTTTGCTCGATAGCTTGAGCAGGAAACCTTTACATACGGCACAAAAAAACGGCCACCTACGAGAGTGAACTGCCTCCCATTTCTTGGACACGAGAAATAGAAAGCAGTTCAAAACACACCTAAGTCAGATAATCTGTTAAAAAGACGTATACATTACGCTGAAAATACCCCAATCATGCAGATTATCGTCATTAGGTGTGTAAAATGCCCACAATTGAGCAGAATATCTGACTTAGGTGTGTTCCTTAGGTGCGGAATTTACCTATAGTT